>DASRII010000574.1:0-12077 GCA_035650075.1 Micromonosporaceae bacterium
CTTCGGTTGACCACGGGTCATCGACGGAATGCCATGGACCCGACATGTGCCCGAAGACGCAGAGGAGGCCCCGTGATGCGCGTCTTCATGCCGGTGGCGGTACTGGCCCTGACCCTGGCCGCCGGTCCGGCTACCGCGACCGGGGCGGTACCGGCGACCGCCGGGCCGCCCGACCACTGGGTGGGGACCTGGGCGAGCAGCCCGGTCCGTGGAACCACCACCGCGACGTGCCCGGCCGGGGACGCCGCGGTCACGAACCAGACCGTTCGCAACATCGTGTTCGCCAGCGTCAGCGGTGACACCGTACGGGTGCGGTTGACCAACGCGTTCGGTACCGCGGCACTGACTGTCGGATCGGCGTCGGTCGCGATCGCCGGGTCCGGCGCCGCTACCGCTCCGGGGACCCTGCGGACCCTGCGGTTCGGCGGGCAGCCGGGCATCACGATCCCACCCGGGGCCGAGGCGCTCAGCGACCCCGTGTCGCTTCCGGTACACGCCCTGCAGAGCCTGGCTGTGAGCGTGTACGTGCCACAACTGGCCGGACCCGCCACCATCCATTCGCTCGCCGTACAGGACAACTTCCTGTCCACGGCCGGCGACTTCACCGCCAGCGCCGACCCGGCCGCGTTCGCCACCACCATCAGCTGCTGGATGTTCGTGGACGGTGTCGACGTGCGGGCATCGGCCTTGGTGCCGGGATCCATCGTGGCGTTCGGCGACTCCATCACCGACGGCCTGCGCTCCACCGTCAACGCGAACCGGCGCTGGCCGAACGACTTCGCCCGGCGGCTGGCCGACCGGCACGGGCGCATCCTGTCCATAGTGGACCAAGGCATCAGCGGGAACCGCGTGCTCTCGGACGGAGCCGGCGTCAGCGCCCAGGCTCGGCTCGACCGCGACGTGTTGACCCAGACCGGCGCGCGGGTGGTCATCTTCCTCTTGGGCGTCAACGACATCGGCTTCGCGAACCTCGGCATCGGCCCGCCCATCACCGCTGAGCAACTCATCGCCGGGTACCAGCAGATCGTCGCCCGCTGCCACAACGCCGGCCTGAAGATCATCGGCGGTACCCTGCTGCCGTTCAAGGGCGTGCCCGTGTACTGGAACGAGGCCGGTGAACAGATCCGCCAGGTGGTCAACGACTGGATCCGCCACAGTGGAGCGTTCGACGCGGTGGTGGACTTCGCCACCATCATGGCCGATTCGAACGACCCGCAGATGATGAACCCGGCGTACGACAGCGGTGACCACCTGCACCCCAACGACGCCGGCTACCAGGCGATGGCCGACGCGATCCCCCTCTCGTTAACCAGTCCCTGATCGACGGAGGTTAGGTGGCCGTGCAGGCGAGGGTCGGGACGGCGTTGGTGACGTTGTTCCAGCTCGCCAGGAAGCCGAAAGTGCGGGTGGCGTTGACGGCTATCGGGCCGTTGTAGTCCGCGTTCGTCACTTCGACGTTCGGGGCGTTCGAGACCAGGGTGCCGTCCCAGAGCTGGGTGATCCGCTGGCCGTTCGCGTACGTCCAGGTGACCCGCCAGGCCGCGATGGCGGACGAGCCGGTGTTGCGTACGGTGACCGCTGCCTGGAATCCGCCGCCCCACTGGCCGGTGACGGCGTAGGTCGCGGTGCAGGCCTTCGCCGGAGCGGAGGTCGGTGGAGCGGAGGTCGGCGGTGCCGACGTTGGCGGGTTGGTGGGGCCGTTGCTGGTCGTATAGGTAGTCGGCGTGTAGGCGGGGCCGCAGGACGAGCCGCACGAGGCGGGAATCTGGAACGAGTAGACGCGCCCGCCGTTGATGAGTTGGTCGGCCGCGTCGCGTACCCGGATCGAGAACGCGTTCGTGCCCGCGGTGGTGCCGCCGATGATGTACGACTGGCCCATGTCGCTGTTCATCTGTGCCGCGACCCAGGCGCCGTTCTGCAGGTACTCCACGCCGTGGATGCCGTTGGCCAGATGCGAGACGGAGATGGCCGGCCACCACACCTGCGCCCCGTTGAGGAAGCCGACGGCGATGTCGCCGGTGTAGTTCGGTGCGGTGATGAACCGCCAGCTCATCTTCCGGTTGTTGTAGTGGGCGGGGTCCATGTCGTTGACCGGTACCCCGTTCCTGAGGAACCGGTTGAGCGAGGCGTGCGCGAGGTCGATGTGGTACGGGTCGTCGCGGCACCAGGCGTTCGCGTCGCCGCAACTGTCAGCGACGATCATGTCGAGGGTGGCGCCGTTGTACGCGTCCGCGACGTACGAACCGTTGCGGCAGAACGGTTGTCCGGGCGCCCCGTCGTTGATGCCGGTGCAGTAATCGCCGACCGTGACCCGGACCCAGCGGCCACAGTTGAGGCCGTTGTTCCACATGCCGCGCTTGCCGAGGTTGGCACCGGTCAGCGGGCGCGGGTAGAAGCTGTAGTCGCCGGGTGTGTCGAAGACATTGAGCGCGATGAAGTTCTGCGAGTCCAGGTTGACCTGGGGGAGACCGCAGCCGCCGTATGGCTGGCCGAGCGCGTCGAACCAGGTGGTGTTGCCGGTCACCGGGCTGGGGGTCTCGAAGTTGGTCAGGGCGTTGGCGGCCAGTTGGGAGACCGCGAGCACGACGGCGGCGAACACCGCGCCGAGCGCGGTCAACCACGCGGTCTGCCTCCGGCGAGGCACTGTCATTGGCTTTCCTTCCAGGCGGCACGGTCCGGTCGCGCGGCCTGGCTCCCGCCGCCATCGTCGGTGCGAGGGGAGTGCTGTTGCAATAGTGTGTGAGACACAGTATAGTGTCAGCATGCTAGACAGTGAGTTGCACACCATGCACCTGCAGGAGCTACGGCGGGGCACCGTCGTGCTCGCCTGCCTGCTGGTGCTGAAGGAGCCGAACTACGGCTATGCGCTGCTCGATCTGCTCGAGCGCAGCGGATTCGCGGTGGACGCCAACACGCTGTATCCGTTGCTGCGCCGGCTCGAGCGGCAGGGGTTGCTGAACAGCGACTGGAACACCGACGAGGCGCGGCCACGCAAGTTCTACCAAGCCAGCAAGGCCGGCATCGCGCTGGCCGACGCCCTCTGCAAGGACTGGAACGACCTCGACTCCTCATTGCGGACCCTGAAAGGTGAGTCATGAGCACCGCCACCACCACCGCCTCCCTCACCGAGCGCTACATTCAGGCCGCCCTGAGCGGGCTGCCGCCCCAGCAGCGCGCGGACATCGAACGCGAGCTGCGTACCTCGATCGCCGACGCCATCGACGCCCGGGTCGAGGCGGGCAGCGACGAGACAACCGCCGAGCGCGAGGCGCTCACCGAGCTCGGCGACCCGGCCCGGCTGGCCGCGGGGTACGCCGACCGTCCGCTGTATCTCATCGGGCCGGCAATCTACCTGGACTACAAGCGGCTGCTGACCACGTTGCTGTGCACGGTCGTGCCGCTGACGGGGGCCGTCGTCGCGGTGGTGCGCACGATCGAAGGCCGTACCGTATTCGACACGATCGGCGGCGCCATCGGCGTGGCATTCGTCACCGCCCTGCACATCGCGTTCTGGGTCACCCTGCTCTTCGCGATCCTCGAGCGCACCCGAGGAGTACGTCGTACGCCGACCCGGCACTGGACGCCGGATCTCCTCCCGGAACCCACCAGCCACCGGGCTGGTCTCGGCGAACTGATCGGGGAGACCGTCGTGGGCGGCATCTTCCTGACCGGCATCCTCCTCACACCGGTGCTCCCGTTCGCGAAGGACGCCGACGGCCGTGTCATCAACGTGCTGTCGCCGTGGCTGTGGGACACCGGAGCCGTGTACGCCTACGTCGTCCTCACGGCGGCCGGATTCGTGTTCGGCTTCGTGCGGTACTACGTTCGCTGGAGTCCGGTGCTCGCGATCGGCGGCGCACTGATCAACCTGGCCGCGGCCGGTGTGCTGATCTGGGTCGCCACCGACGGCACACTGCTCAATCCGGCCTTCGCCCAGGCCCAAGCCTGGCCGTCCACTGTGTCCAAATGGGTGGACGTCGGCCTGCTCATCGCGGCCGTGCTGTCGGTAGTGGTGACCCTCACCCAGGTCGTGTTCGGGTTCGTCACCAAGTCGTGGTCGACGCCCGACCTGGGCTCGATGATCCGCACCACCGCGGCCGGCATCGCGGGGGCGACCCGGCGCTGACCGGGCTTCGTCAGCCCCGGCCACCCTGTCGGGTCAACGAGATCAGATACTCCTCCTTGTGTCGCGGGTCCACTGTGGACCGCTTGCGTACCGGCCCGTCACCGGCGACGGGCCGGTATCCGTCGAATGTGGACTCCAGTACACCCTCGCCGGCCGTCAACCCGGGCAGCTGCCGTTGCAGCTCCTGGACCCGCGCGGCGGGCACGACGGTCCCGATGGTGGTCAGGTCGCCGTGTACCGACTGCTGCTTCACAGCCACGCCGAGGCGAGCCAAGGCGGTCAGTACGGCGCTGATCGCCCAGGCGGGAGCCTCCAGGTTGACTCGCAGGGTGGGCTCGCAGACAACGGTTCCGGCCTCGTCGAGTGCCCGCATGAGCACGATCGGCGTGAGGTCGCGGAAGTCCGCCGGCTTGCTGAGCGGGCCGCGCCGCGACGGTGGGCCGTCCGCCAGGCTGTAGTTGCTGTCGAACATCGTGACGACGCAGTCGGTCACCTGCCAGCCGAAGAGTCCTTCGCGCAACGTGCGGTCGACGTACTGCCGCATGTAGTCCGCGAAGGCGTGAGCGTTCTTGTAGACGTACAGCGGCGTCGCCTGCGGCTCGACCTCCAGCCGGAAGTCGACCCCGGAGCCGGGAGGACCCGGCTCCACGCGCAGACCGATGGTGGCCCGAAACGGGTTGGACTCGGTGTTGAGGTACTCGACCGCCTCGCCGCGTCCGACCGGCCGCTCGACGCAGATGGTCGTCGTCTCGCGGAACGTGACGGCGATGCCGAAGTCGGTGGCCAGGGTGGCCTGGATGACCTCCTTCTGCACTTCGCCGTAGAGCGAAACGGAGACTTCCCGGCCGGTGTCGTCGACCCGCACGTTGATGAGCGGATCCTGCTCGGCCAGCAACGCGAGCGCACTGCGCAGCGACCCGTCGTCACCGGGCCGTACCGGAATCACCGTCGTCTCCATCGTGGGCGGTGCGAAGTGGGAATCCAGTCCGCCGGTGGAAGACCCGATGGTGTCGCCGATGCGGACACCGCTCAACCCGTACAGTTTGCCGATCTCGCCGGCGACGAGGAGCGGGCGGCGGACCCATGTGCCGTCGGTCGAGACGTCGATGGCCGTCACCTTCGCGTCGGTTACCCCACCCTGGATCCGCAGCCGCTCGCGCGTGTGTACCGCGCCGGCGAACATGCGGACGTAGGTGAGCTTCTCGCCGGCCCGTCCCCGGTCGATTTTGAAGACGCGTCCGGATACGTCGGCGTCGGTGTCACCGGCCCTGGCGGGTAACAGGTCCACGAGCCCGGCCTGCAACGCGGCCACACCTTCCCCCGTCATAGCCGAACCGAAGAAGACCGGATACACCAACGATCGCGCCGTCTGGGTGGCCAGCTCGTCGTGCAGGCGGCGGTCGGTGAGGGCCTGTTCGTCGTCGACGTACGCGGCCAGCAAGGCGTCGTTCCGGTCGGCCAGCGCCTCGGTGAGCGCCGTTCGGGAGGCCGGATCGTCGAAGCCGTACGCCACGAACCGGGCCACCTTGGTGCCGGAATCGAGAACCGTACCCATCGGGACGACCGGTACTGCGAGCCGCTTCGCGATCGCATCCAGCACCCGACCGGTGTCGGCGCCGCCACGGTCGATTTTGTTGACGAACAACAAAGTCGGTACGCGCAGCCGCCGCAGCGCACGCATCAGGATGCGGGTCTGTGGCTGCACCCCTTCGACCGCCGAGATCACCAGGACCGCGCCGTCGAGCAGGCTCACCACCCGCTCGACCTCGGCGATGAAGTCCGGGTGGCCCGGAGTGTCGATGAGGTTCACCGTGACGCCGGCAACCTCGAACGACACGACAGCGGACTTGATGGTGATTCCGCGCTGGCGCTCCAACGCCAACGTGTCGGTCTGCGTCGTACCGGCATCGACGCTGCCGACCGTGTCGATGACCCCGGCCGCGTAGAGCAGCCGTTCGGTCAGAGTCGTCTTACCCGCGTCGACATGCGCCAGGATTCCCAAGTTCAACGTGCGCCGCGCCAACCGCCACTCTCCTCGAGGAAACCGACATCCCTAGTTCGATGGAGGTGAAGGTTGCTCGCATCTCGTCTCCCTGCTCGATCGGCGGTTGAACCACCGAGTCAACCACGACCCAGGCGGTACGCAACTGGATATTTGCAAAGAACCCTCTGCAGAGTACTCTCTGCGGTTATGACCCGACGCTTGGACGCGCGGAGCCTGCGCGCGTTGGCGCACCCGATGCGGTTGCGCCTGCTGGCCCTGCTGCGCGCGGAGGGTCCGGCGACCGCGACGCAGCTCGCGGCCCGGGTGGGTGAGACGTCGGGCACCACCAGTTGGCACCTGCGCCAGCTCGCCGACCACGACCTCATCGAGGAGGACTCCACGCGCGGCAACCGTCGGGAGCGTTGGTGGCGGTCGGCGCAGGACAGCCTGGAGGTGCCCGAGGAGGACTTCGTTCCGGAGCACACCGACGCGCTCGCGGTCTACCT
This sequence comes from Micromonosporaceae bacterium, assembly GCA_035650075.1. Taxonomy (GTDB): domain Bacteria; phylum Actinomycetota; class Actinomycetes; order Mycobacteriales; family Micromonosporaceae; genus DASSUC01. Next base: position 6,617 of record DASRII010000574.1, read on the forward strand.
GCACGACGTGGTGACCACCAACCTGCACCGGGCGTCCGCGTTCGTCGCCGAGCTGGGGGACTGGGGGCGGGAGTGGTTGCGCGCCGCGGACCTGTCGAGCGCGCCGCTGCGCCTGACCGCGGACGAGCTGCGGGAGCTGAACGACGAGATTCGGGCCGCTGTCGAGCGGCGCCGCCGGCCGGCCCGTCCGGGTGCCGAGGAGGTCATGGTGCAGTGGCAGAGCTTTCCCCGGCGGATCCGGCGAGCGACCGATGACTAGATCCCTCGCGGAGTGGGAGGCCGTCGTCCGGGACAACCCGGTCAACGGTACGTATCAGGACGCCCTTGCCATGGCCCGGTTCGAGGCGGGGGACTACGCCGGAGCACTGTCGGCATGGCAGGACGCACTACGCCTCGGCGCGTGGGCCCACCTGACGGCGCTGGACGCCTTGCCGACGGTCTACCCGGGCGAGATCGGCTACCGGATCGCCTGTTGCCACGCCCGGCTCGGTGACCGGGAGCGGGCCATGGACGCGTTGGGCACAGCGATCGGCGCGGGACTGCGCGACGCCCGCCGGGCGCTGACCGACGAGCACCTATCGGCGCTGCACGGCGACGCGCGCCTCGCCGATCTGGTCGGACCCGCCGACGGAGCCGGACTGTCGCGTGTGGACGGTTGGTGGACCGACCTGCGATTGCTGCACCGCGAGATCGAGCACCGCGCCCCGAAGCCGCATCGGCCCGGACTGGACGCCGCGGTGGCCGAGCTGCACGACGCGGTACCGAACTTGACGGACATTCAGATCGTCGTCGAGCTGTGGCGGCTGCTGCGCAACTTCGCCGACGGGCATGCGTACATCGACGTGGCATCCGTATATCCAGAGTGGACATACGCGCTGCCGGTGTGGTTCTACCAGTTCGTCGAGGGGCTGTTCGTCACCGATGCCGACGCCCGGTACCGCGCGTTGCTCGGCGCGCAGGTGCTCGCCGTCGACGGCCACGACGTCCCTGCTGTGCTCGCGGCCCTCGACTCGGTCATCACCCGCGACAACGAGTACTGGCCGGCTGGCATCGCTCCGCGGTGGTTGCGGCAACCGGCAATCCTGCACGCGTTGGGGGTAGCGGAGGAGCCGGGCCGGGTAACGCTGACGGTACGTCAGCCGGACGCGACCGTCGTCGACGTCACGGTAAACGCCGAGCAGGCCGACCACCCGATGTGGCAACGCTTCGCGCCACCGGACGCGCTCGCCTACGTCGACACGCTGCCCGGGAAGGTTCCGGCCTACCTGCGCGATCGCGGCACGCGGTACTGGTTCGAGCACCAGCCGGCGGACGACCTCGTCTACTTCCAGTTCAACGGCATCGGCGATCTGCCCGACGAGCCGCTGGACGCGTTCTACCGGCGGCTGTTCGCGTACGTCGACGAACACGGCGTGTCGCGGTTGGTGATGGACCTCCGGTGGAACGGTGGCGGAGACACCTTCCTCGCCGTGCCGCTGGTGCACCACGTCATCCGCCACGACCATCTCGACCTGTACGTGGTCATCGGCCGGCATACGTTCTCCGCGGCGCAGAACCTGGCGACCATGCTCGAGCTGCACGTCGATCCGGTCTTCGTCGGCGAACCCACCGGCGGCCGGCCGAACGGTGTCGGCGAACGGGTCGAGTTCGAGCTGCCGTACAGCCGCCTGAAGGCGAACATCGGCGACCTGTACTGGCAGACGTCCTGGCCGTTCGACCAGCGACCCGCGATCGCGCCGCACCTCTACGCGCCTCCCACGTTCGAGGCGTTCCGCGCCCAACGGGACCCGGCGATGGAGGCGATCCTGCGCGAGCTGGCCTGACTGACCTTGTCGGCGCCGCCAAGAAATCGACAAGAATCGCCGTCTAGCGTGCAACGACCCCGCTCACCTTCGACTTCGCGAGGTGATGACCCCATGCGCAGGATCGTTGCGCGAGCCACCGCGGTCGCGGTGCTGGCGACGGCCGGAATCGTGTCGACCGTGCAATCGGCATCCGCCGCCGTTCTCGCCGACCAGAATCAGTACGCCGTGTGGTTCACCAACAACGACGGCACCTGGACGATCTGGAAGAACTGCTACGAGTACTGGGACGGCAGCCGTACCGTGGCGATCGGTCCCGGCTACATCGGCCGGCTCGTCCGCAACAACCAGTGGATCGTCAACGACGAGCGTGAGAAGAACCCGCCCGGCGAAGGCATGCCGAGCATCAACCACCCGTCGTACGGCGGGCTCGGCCAGTTCGGGTGGCATCATGCCCGCGGCTACAACGACCAGCTCGATACCAACAACGGCAACCGGGTCTGGAACATCACCGGGCGGACCTGTGCGGCTTCCAACGGGGGGCTCGGGGTGAGCCACACCCAGATTCTGCAGGGGCCGTACACCTCAGGTGGCGTCGGCTACTTCGACATCGACGTCTTCTTCGTCGACCAGACCCGATCGGCCGGCAACCCGCTCCTGCGGGTGCGCTACCGCTGGCGGTTCTTCGACTCGGTGGTCAAGATGTGGGCGCAGGTGTCCATCTACTGCCCGGGCGGCTGCCCGGACCCGAACCAGGGGTACGCGCTCGTCAAGGAGCCGAAGTTCGTCGCGAACGTGGCGCGTACGCCGGGGCATGACTTCCCGGGCTACACGCGGACCGCGGTGTTCAACCGGACCAGCACCAATCCGTGCACCATCTTCATGGGCAGCAGCCCGACGAAGGCCACCGGCCAGACCCCGTCCCTGGCCTGCGCAGAGCGCGCCCGCTTCCGGTTCGACTTCGGCGACGGGTCGTCGGGTGGCAACGGCCTCTGCAGCACGACCAACCCCTGCCTCAACGTGGTCGCTACCGCGTACGACATCGACGACGGCGCGTTCAGCCAGAGCAGGCAGCACTACCTGTGGGAGGGCTGGACGTTTGGTCTCGACGAGTGGGCGATGCGTTCCGCGGACCGGCTCAAGGGCAACGACGTCGGCTGCAACACCAGCCAGGGCTACGCATTCGTGACCGACCAACTCGCCGTACGCCGGTGGGAGCTGATTGGCGGCTCCAAGACCAACGGTCTGTACAACTCCGCCATGGGACTGTTCCCCGGCTGGGAAGGCTGCACCGGCGCCTACAGCGCGGGCGCGCTGTACCGGTACATGGAGCAGGAGTACTGGGGCGTGCACATGCAGTTCTCCGTCAACGACGGCTGGTCGTACCCGTCGATGCCCTAAGGAGGGTCCAAAGATGCGTGGTATCCGGATCGTGGTGGTCGCCGCGGCCGTCGTGTCGTCGTTCTTTGTCGTGCCCGCTCCGGCATCGGCCGTCGACGAGTTCTCCTTCGTCTACGGCAACCCGACCGACCGCCCGGTGATGGGCGACTGGAACGGCGACGGCATCGACACTCCCGGTGTCGTGCGGGGAGACCACTGGTACCTGAGCAACACGTTCAACGCCACGGTCGACTACAGCTTCGCGTACGGCATCGCCGGCGACAAGCTCGTCGTCGGTGACTGGAACGGCGACGGTACCGACACTCCCGGCGTCGTCCGCGGCCACTACTGGTTCCTGTCCAACAGCTTCGGCGGTACCGGCGACTACATCTTCGGCTACGGCAACGACTCGGACTTGGCCATCGTCGGCGACTGGGATGGCAACGGCACCGACACTCCGGCGGTGATCCGCGGTGACGAGTGGTGGTTGTCTAACGACTTCTCCGGCGGCGTCGCGACCTTCTTCAAATACGGCATCGCGGGGGACAAGTTCATCGCCGGCGACTGGGATGCTGACGGCGTCGACTCGCCGGGCGCGGTGCGCAACGCGTCCTGGTACCTGTCGAACGTCTTCGGGGGTACCGGCGACTTCATCTTCGTCTACGGCTTGGCCAGCGATACACCGTTCGCGGGCGACTTCGACAACGACTTCGCGGACACCTATGGCGTATTCCGCGGCGCGACATGGTACGTGCGCAATCGGCACCAACCCTCGACACCTCTGCCGCCGGACGTGTCACCGGGAGTACCGGACTACGGCGAGCCGGTCGAGGACTACTCCAATGCGGAGGCTTCCCAGTTGCTCGCCGTGATGCCGGTCTGGGCCCGGTACGCACCGGAGGTCAGGCTGCACCCGAACGAGCAGAACTGGCCCGCACGAGTGAGCGCGCACTTCCTGGCCAACGCCGAGCTGAAGTGGTCCACCTCCCGGTTCACCTCGTTCACCCAGGCGGGTTTCGGGCAGGTGGAGCCGCGCCGGCTCGGTCTGGGTTCCGCTACTCAGTCCTACTGGACGCTGGGCTGTACCGGATTCAGGCCCTTCCGCGCCTGGGAGCTGACCCGTCCGTACGAGTCCGGCCGCGCGGGATGCCTGGGCTCGACGCAGGGGTATTTCCTCAACCTGCGCGACAGTGCCCGCCCGGGTGAACCGGGCAACCTTGCCAACGTACCGGTCTACTACGAGTTCCTGTCCGGCCGCTATGTCCAGTACTACTTCTTCTACGCCAACGACAACGCCAGCCCGGCCAACGTCGCCGACCACGAAGGCGACTGGGAGCGAATCATCATCCGGCTGCGCTCGGACAACACGCCATGGCAGGTCGCGTACTACCGGCACAACTGCCAGCCCGAAACAAAGGACTGGCCCGCAATGCCCAAAGTGGACAACAACGGCAACGCATCGGGCACCGGTACCCACCTCGTCGTCTGGTCCGCGTTGGGCACCCATGGCTCGTGGCAGGACGTCGGCGACGGGTCGCGCGAGCACTGCTCCCCGCTCGGGATCGGCGAGGACAAGCTGTCCAACGCGGGAGCCCGCTGGCGTACCTGGCGGCGGATGGTCAACGTCTTCCAGGCGCCGTGGTACGGGTTCGGCGGCGGGTGGGGGGAGCGCGGCCTCCTCACGTTCACGACCGGTCCGCTCGGCCCGTTCCCGGGCAAGAAGACGCCACCGGCCGGGTGGTAGCCGTTATGTCGAAAGGACGCCGGCCGCGAACACCTCGGGAGGAAGGTCGAAGTTGGCCACGAGAGCGACGCACGGATGGCACGGATCGAGGGCCGATCCGGCCGGCAGGTAACCACCCCCGCTCGTCAACGTGATGCCGCCGGCGTCGACCCGGCCGGCGAGACTCGGATGCTCGCCGGCCTCCGGCATGGAGTCGAGCAGTTGGGACAGCACGGAACTGGTGGCGCAGTAACGGTTGTCCCACTGCGCCCACGGCCCGCGCTGGCGGACTGCGGCGTCCAGCCAGGCCCGGTACCAGTCGGTGGGTACTGCGGCCCGACGGCGACGTCACGCCGCATCCGGCATGGGCGAGCGGAATGACCCCGTTGTGCCGGCGCGGGCGGACCAGACCGTAGCCGGGCCCGGCGCCGGACGCGGCTACGCCGAGCAGGAACGCGCGGTAGTCGGCCGGCAGCGGGCCCAGGTCCGCCAGCTCCGCCGGCGTCACCGGCTGGCCGAGCACGCCGCCGTGCGCGCGCCAACTCAGTGGTCGCCG
>DASRII010000575.1:0-14038 GCA_035650075.1 Micromonosporaceae bacterium
AGACCCAGGCTGGCGAAGTGGACCTTGATGTAGGCGGCGCCCGGGTACCGTACCTCCGCGCTCCGGCTACCGGATCCGGTCATGCCGCCGAGGCTGATCGACGTCGACCGCTCCTCGCCGATCTGGCGCACCAGCGGCGCGGGCTCCGGCGTCGCTGCGGTCGACGGAGCGTGGAACACCGGTACCGCGAGCGCGAGCGCCAACACTGTGCGGCCGACCTTGTGGGTCTGCATCACGAGCCTCCATCCATCGTTGTATGGAAATAGATGGAAGCTACGGAAGACGCTCGCGGGCCGGGTGTCAAGTACCGGTCGTCGGGGCTACTGTGCTCCCGTGGCGTTTCTTGTCGTGGCTGGCGCGTACGTGCTCGCCGGAGTCGCGGCCGCGTTGGCGGCCATCGCCGGTGGAGACTGGCATCCGTTGGCCACCACCCTCGTCGCGGACGTCGTGGCTACCGTCGTCGTCTTCGCGGTCTCGATGGTCGTCCGCAACGCCAGCGTCTACGATCCGTACTGGAGTGTCGCACCGCCGGTGATCGCGGTCGCCTGGGTCGCCCTGGCCGGCGGCGGGAATCCGGTGCGGCAGGTGCTCGTCGTCGCGCTGATCGTGCTGTGGGGGGTCCGCCTCACCGCGAACTGGGCGTCGACCTGGCGGGGGCTGGATCACGAGGACTGGCGGTACCGGCAACTGCGGGAGCAGACGCGCGGACGGGTGCCGTGGTGGGTGGTGAACCTCGGCGGCATCCAGCTCATGCCCACGCTGGTCGTGTTCGTCGGCATGCTTCCGGTCTGGCCGGCGTTGACCGTCGGCGATCGGCCACTGTGGATAGTGGACATCGTGGCAGTCGTCGTCACGCTGGGCGCTATCGCTCTCGAGGCCACCGCCGACGCGCAGTTGCACCGGTTCGCGGCCGACCCGGCCAACCAGGGCCGGATCGTCGATCGGGGGGTGTGGCGGTACTCTCGCCATCCCAACTACCTGGGCGAGATCGGGTTCTGGTGGGGGATGTGGCTCTTCGGTCTCGCTGCCGCGCCGAGTTGGTGGTGGACCGTGGTCGGGCCGCTCGCGATGGTGGTGCTCTTCGTCACGGTCAGCATCCCGCTGATGGATCGCCGGTCGCTGGATCGCCGGCCTGGCTATGCCGACCACATGAGGCGGGTGCCGGCGTTGGTGCCCTGGCGTCCACAGTAGATGGATCCGCGCGCGGACTTGGCCGCTCGGAACAATGCCGAGTGGTGTGATCTGGTCTGCCGCGCGCACGGTATCGGGACAGTGTTCGATGAGGATGGGTGGTTCGCCGGCCGCCGTACCCCGAGGTTCTACCCGGATGCGGTGACGCTGCGCGAGGGGCTGGCGGCCGGCGACCTGTTGCCCCGAATCGACAGTTCACCCGGATGCTCCATCAAGGACAGTTTCGCGTCCGTGGACCTGTCCGGTGATGGCTTCGGGTTGTTGTTCGAGGCGGAGTGGATCCATCGTGAGCCGACACCTCAAAGGATTGGCAGCGGCTTGCGCTGGGCGGCGATGCAGACCGCCGAAGGGCTGGCAGTGTGGACGGCAGCGCGCGGCGACGGTCATCACTTCGATCCGTCCCTATTGGACAATGCCGCCGTTGCCTTCCTGCTGGCCCTGGATGGCGACGTACCGGTTGCCGGCGCTATCGCCAACCGGAGCGCGGGTGCGGTCGGACTCTCCAACCTGTTCTCGGTCGGAGCCGATCCCGACGAGGTATGGGTCGGGGCGAGCGACGCGATCGCCGTTCGGTTCCCCGGGCTACCGCTGGTCGGCTACGAGCGAGGTGCGAGCCTGTCGGCGGCCCGCCGGGCCGGTTTCGTCACCGTGGGGCCGCTGCGCGTCTGGGCTAACGCGTGATGCCGCCGCGGCTCAGCCCACCGTGACCGCGGTGTCGCCCAGTGGTAGCGCCTGCCCGGCGGCGACAGGACCATCTCCGTCGGTTGACGGTCTTGTGACGCGACCGCCGCTCCGATGCGTCTGTCAGGGTGGAGGGGATGGCGATGGGTGAGCAGTTTCGTCGCCTGGTCGACGAGGAGCTGTCCGCACAACAGCCACCGCGGCTGGACGGGCTCGTCGCTCGGGCGGTCGGCGACGGGCGGCGGATCCGCCGCGGCCGTGCCCTGGGTGTGGGCTCGGTCGCCGCGGCTGTCGTGCTCGTCGTCACCGGCGGCGCGTTACTGCTGGCCCAACCGCCGCCTCCTCACCAGTCGCCGAGCGGGGTGGTGACCGCTGGAACGGACGAACTGCCGGCCACGCCCGAGGCGCTTCTGGAGTTGTTGACCAGCCTGCTGCCTCAGGGCACAGTGTCGGGCCACGCCGGACGGGTCGACCGTGACTGGATCGCGGCTCGGGTCTACCTGAACCAGAACATCGTCCAGATCAGCGTCGCGCGACGTCTGTCGCCGAGCCCGCCGTTCTGCGTGAGCGCGCCGCCCCGGTCCGACCCGACGCTGGGGTCGACTCCGCGGCCGGATTCGAGTGAACTGCCGCCCGAACTGGCCGCGCCGGGCATCTGCGACCTGCGGGCGGACGGCTCGTACATCCAGCGGTTCGAGGAGCCGGACAACTGTGCCGAGCGGACCGGCTTCGATGTGCACCGGCCCGACGGGGTTTCGGTCCGGATCGTCACCGGAGGCTGCCCCACACCCGGCGGGCCCGAGGAGGTACCGGGTGAGGTCGGCCTGCCGGCCAGTACCGCGGTCGCGATCGTGTCGGATTCTCGGTGGGCGCCGACCATGCCAGCGGACCTCGTGACGGCCGGCGCGATCCACTTTCCCGATCTGCCCGACATCCCGGGGGCGACGCCGGGGTGAGGGGCGAGAGCGATTTCGTGGCGTACGCGGAGGCCCGCGTGGCGCGCCTGCGCCAGCGGGCCTACCTGCTGTGCCACGACTGGCATCTGGCACAGGACCTGACCCAGATCACGCTCGCGCGGCTGTACGCGTCGTGGCGGAGAATCACGAAGGTCGAGAACATCGACGCGTACGCCGCGAAGGTGATGGTCCGCGCCTTCCTGGACCACAAGCGCCGCAAGAGTTCGGGCGAGATCGTGACGGACTCGGTACCGGAACAGGTTGATGCGAGCACTCCCGATCTACGCCTGACCCTGCTGGAGGCGCTGCGGCAGCTGGCGCCGCGGGAACGGGCGATCGTCGTTCTCCGGTACTGGGAGGACCACAGCGTCGACGCGGTCGCCGAGATGCTCGACACCACTCCCGGCGTCGTGAAGACGCAGAGCATGCGCGCGCTCAGCCGGCTGCGGACTTTGCTCGGTACCGATATGGCCGCGCTCGTCGACTGAGCGGTCAGCCGTTCGGTTGATTCGCGGCCCTGGATGTAACGGCCTACGCCTCCCGGCCCGCCAGTCACAGCGAGGGAACGAGAGGTGGCTTCGATGCGACTAGCGGGATGGACGATCGCCGTAGTGCTCGCGATTGGCGCGGCCGCGTGCGACAGCACGACGAGCGGGAACGACAGCGTCGCGACGGCCGGCGGTGCGACGCCGAACCTCAGCACAGGCGCGGGCGGTACCTACGACGAGCAGGGGTGGATCCGGTGCCTGCGCGAGCAAGGGCTCACCGTGGACGATCCCGAGCCGGGTAGCGAGAAACCGAACATCCACGAGGAGTTGGTCTCCCCGGAGACGCTCCGCACCACGACGGAGAACTGTCGTCGGTTCAACCCGGTCTTCGGTCAACCGAAGCAGCCCATGACCGCCGCCGAGCAGGACCAGTACCGCAGGTTCGCGCAGTGCATGCGCGACCGGGGCATCGACATGCCCGACGAGCCGGTCCCGGCGGCACCGCCGTCGCAACCGGGATCCGGCGAGCGGACTCCCAGCGGGGTGGAGTTCGAGAAGGCGCTGAGGGAGTGCGCCGACACGGTGCCTGGTGTGGCCACGACCGAGTTTCCAGGGGGTAAGAGCTGATGCGGGTACAGGCCATCGCGTGGACGCTGGCAATCGCGTTGGGCGCGGCAGGATGCACCACGCCCGGGTCGATCGCCGGTACCGCACCCAGCCCGTCCCCCGCCGACGACCGGCAGACGTGGGTGCAGTGTATGGCCGAGCACGGCGCGGAGATCGTCGACGGAAAGCCCGTGGGACCGCAGGACAAGCGGCTCGACACCGGTACCTTCGAGCGGGCCGTGGCGGCGTGCGAGCAGTACGACACGCCCGACGACCTCGACCGCCAGCTGACTCCGGCCGAGGTCGAGCAGTGGCGGAGATGGGCGCAGTGCATGCGGGACAACGGGATCGACATGAACGACCCGGATCCGAACGTGGCCGGTGGCCGGCCGGTGCCGCGGAGTACCGACTCGACCATGGTCGACGTCGAACGTGCGATGCGCTCGTGCGACGCCCTCGCGGCATCGACGGCGGGACCGACCAGGTGAGCGCGGGGCGGTACCGGCGTCTGCGGCTCATCCGCACCGCAGGAGGTATCGGCGCTGTGCTGCTGGTGCTCGTCGTGGGAGCCGTGGCCGCCCGCGGCTTCGGCGGCGGTGATCCCGGGCAACCGGTGAGCGGCAACCTGCCACCGGCGACGGCCATGGTCACTCGGGCCACGCTGACCCAGACCGAGCGGGTGACCGGCATGCTGGGGTACGGCGTACCGTCCACAGTGGTGGCTCGAGCCAGCGCCGCAGCGGGCGACGGCGGGCCGGGGACGTTGACCTGGCTCGCGCCGGTGGGCGCTGTGGTCCAGCGAGGCCAGCCCGTGTACACAGTGGACGATCGGCCGGTGGTCCTGCTGATCGGTGAGAAGCCGCTGTGGCGAGTGCTCGCGGTCGATGTGAAGGGGTCGGACGTCGAGCTGCTGGAGACGAACCTGCGCGCGCTGGGGTATTCGGGGTTCACTGTGGACGCGGCGTTCACGTCGGCGACCACCACCGCGGTGAAGAGGTGGCAGAAGGCGCTCGGCCTGGAGCAGACCGGAACGGTCGACGTCAACCAGATCGCGGTGGCGGCGGGTCAACTGCGGGTGGTCGAGCACAAGGCCGCGGCAGGGTCCGAGGCCACCGGCGAGGTGCTGACCTACACCGGTACCACACGAGTGGTCACCGTGCCGCTGGAGGTGACCCGGCAGCACCTGGTGCGTACCGGCCTTCGAGCGACGGTGACACTGCCCGACGGCCGGACGGTCACCGGCACGGTACGCAGCATCGGCACGGTGGCCAGCGCCGGCAACGACGACGCACCGGGCGGTCAGCCGGCGAGCGAGCCGACCGTACAGGTGGTGGTGATCGTCGCCGACCAGGCCGCACTGGGAACGCTGGACGCTGCACCGGTCCAGCTGACGTTGGTCGTCGCCGAGCGGCGCGATGTGTTGACGGTGCCGGTCGGCGCTCTCGTCGCGCTGGCCGAAGGCGGGTACGGGGTGCAGGTCGTCGAAGGCGGGGCGACCACGTACGTGGCGGTCGAGGTCGGCATGTTCGCCGGGGGCAGGGTGGAGGTCTCGGGTGGCGACATCGCGGAAGGCATGACTGTCGGGGTACCGGCATGACACCGATCGTGCGGTTGAACGACGTCGGCCGTGAGTACCCGGGAGGTGTGGTCGCCCTCCGTGCGGTGTCGCTGTGCGTCGAGCCGGGTGAGCTGGTCGGCATCGTAGGGCCATCCGGGTCGGGCAAGTCCACAATGCTCCACCTGGTCGGCATGTTGGACCGGCCGTCGTCCGGCACTGTCCACATTGCTGGATACGACATTGCCGCCTGCTCGGATCGGCAGGTTTCGGCATTGCGTGCCCGTACCGTTGGGTTCGTGTTCCAGCAGTTCCACCTCGCCGCTGGAGTGTCCGCTGTGGACAATGTGGCCGACGGCCTGCTCTACGCGGGCGTCCCGCTGCGGCAGCGGCGCCGGCACGCGGAGGCCGCACTCGACCGCGTCGGGCTGGCCCACCGGCTCGACCACCGCCCGCACGAGCTGTCCGGCGGCGAGCGCCAGCGCGTCGCGATCGCCCGTGCGGTGGTCGGCGATCCGCCATTGCTGCTCGCGGACGAGCCGACGGGCAACCTCGACTCCGCGTCCGGCGCGGGAGTCCTGAGCCTGTTGCGCGAGCTGCATGCGGCTGGCACGACCGTACTGGTCATCACCCATGACAGGGACGTCGCCGCCGGCCTGCACCGCCGGGTGGAGCTGCACGACGGTGCGGTGGTGACCTCATGAACCTGCTAAGGCCGGCTCGGTTGCGGCCGGGCGACGTCATCCGCGTCGGCGGCGCCGGACTGCGTACTCGCCCAGCGCGGGTCGTCCTCTCCGCGCTGGGCATCGCGATCGGCATCGCCGCGATGGTATGCGTCGTGGGGATCTCCGCGTCGAGCCGGGCCGACCTGGACCGGCAGCTCGCCGCGCTCGGTACGAATCTGCTCACCGTCGGCCCCGGCCAGACGTTCACCGGCGAGGCGGCCCACCTGCCCGAGGAGTCGGTCGGGATGATCGCCCGGATCGGACCCGTGCTGTCGGTCACCGCGACCGGACGGGTCACCGACGCCCGGGTGTACCGCAACGACCACATCCCGCCGGGCCAGTCCGGCGGCATTGCCGTGCTGGCCGCGCGGACGGACCTGCTCGTTACCGTCGGTGGGGTGGTCCGCAGCGGTGCCTTTCTCAACGCCGCCACCGTGAACTATCCGGCGGTCGTCCTCGGCGACGCGGCAGCACGGCGACTCGGTGTCGGCAACGCGGCGCCCGAGCAACAGGTGTGGCTCGGTGGCGAATGGTTCACGGTCGTCGGCGTCCTGCACCCAAATCCGCTGGCGCCCGAGTTGGACCAGGCAGCCCTCGTCGGCTGGCCGGTAGCCGAGCGGCGCCTCGGCTTCGACGGCTACCCCACCACGGTCTACACCCGCAGCCGCGACGAAGCCATCGAGGCCGTCCGGGCCGTGCTCCCGCGCTCCGCCAACCCGGAACACCCCAACGAGGTGGCGGTATCCCGGCCGTCGGAGGCGCTGGCCGCCCGGCGCGCCACCGAGGTTACGTTCGACGCCCTGCTGCTCGGGCTCGGCGCGGTAGCTCTGCTCGTGGGCGGGGTCGGGGTCGCCAACACCATGGTCATCTCCGTACTGGAACGGCGGGCCGAGATCGGGCTACGCCGCGCACTAGGCGCCACCCGCGGCCAGATCCGGCTCCAGTTCCTCGCGGAGTCCCTGCTCCTGTCAGCGCTGGGCGGTGGTGGCGGGGTGCTGCTGGGCATCACCGTCACCGGTGCGTACGCCGCGAGCCAGCAGTGGCCCGCCGTCGTACCCCCGTGGGCTAGTGCCGGCGGTGTGGCAGCCACACTCGTCATCGGTGCGCTTGCCGGCCTGTATCCCGCGATCCGCGCTGCCCGCCTGGCTCCTACCGAGGCACTCGCCGCCGTTTCATAGAGGCACTGCATGGGACGACGCGGCCGGTGCCACCCGAACGTTCGGAGGCGGTTACCCGGCCGGCGGTCTGTTCACGAGCGCCGTTGACGCTGGTGATTCAGCGCGGCGTTGCCGAGGCTCTCACCTGGTCGCCGCTTCCGAGCCTTCGCTCGGTGGCGCTTGGTCCGCCGGTTCAACGGAACTGTCTGTTGGTGGCGGCGCGTCGGGGTCGGATCGTTCGGCTGCCTCGTCGACGGCCTGTTCGGCTTTGGCTTGATGCTCGTCGGTGGGCTCGGTTCCGGGTGGTGTCCGGTCAGCGGTGGGCTCACCGGTTGGGTGTTCGGCCAGGTACCGCACGGCGGTGTTGGCCACGGCGAGCATCGGCACAGCGACGAGACCGCCGACGATGCCGGTGACGACTACGCCGGTTGCGATCGCGAGGATGACAGCAAGGGGATGCAGCGAGACGGCGCGGCCCATGATGAGTGGCTGCAGAACATGGCCTTCCAGTTGCTGTACCGCGATCACGACGCCGAGGACGAGGAGTGCACTGACCGGGCCGTTGGTGACGAGCGCGACCAGAACGGCGACCGCGCCGGTCAGCGTCGCGCCGATGACCGGGATGAATGCGCCGAGGAACACCAGTGCGGCGAGTGGAAGCGCGAGTGGGACGCGGAGTACGGCGAGCCCGATGCCAATGCCGACTGCGTCGACGAATGCCACGAGCACCGTTGCGCGGACGTAGGACACCAGCGTGAACCACGAGTAGTGGCCGGCTCGTGCCACCGGCACCTGGGCCGGGCGGGGCAGCAAGCGGCAGAGGAACCGCCAGATCTGGCCGCCGTCGCGCAGGAAGAAGAAGAGGGTGAACAGGACGAGGAAGAACCCCGCCACGACTTCGCCCAGCGTGGTGGCGGTGCTCAGCGCACCGGCGGTCAGCGCGCCCTGGTTGTCGGCTAGCTGTTGTTGCAGACGTTCCATCCCACTGGTCAGCTGGGCCTGTGAGATGTGGAGCGGCCCCTGCGCCAGCCACGTCTCGATCCTTGCGATGCCTTCGGTCACCTGTCGGGACAGGTCGTCGAACTGCGAGATGAACGTTTGAATGATCAGACCGAGGCCGCCGAACACCAACAGCAGCCCGGCGACGAGGACGACCCCGGCCGCAAGCGACTTGTTCACGCCCCGCCTACGAAGCGCCGCAGCGGCCGGCTCCAGCAATGCCGCCAACAACAGCGCCACCACCACGGGGATAACCACCACTCGGAGGACCCCCATGAGCCGGAGCAGGAGGTAGGCGGCGGCGGCGAACAGGATCAGCCGCCACGCCCACGCCCCCGCGACGCGTACGCCACGGGGAAGCCCATCGTCCACGGTGGGTACGGTCTCCGCCACCATGACGTGTCCGGTGGGATCATTCAGCGACCGATCCAACCGCAACGGGGGTAATGCGCCACCTTGCCGGGCATTGACCAGACGGGTCCGCGCCCGTTGCCGGGCTTGCGCTATCCAATTCGCCACAGCATCCGCCTCCTCGCGCCACGTCGCTCCACCGACCCGACATACCCCTTCGTTACCCGCCCGCGAGGCGACCCGAACCGCGGCGACCGCACCGAGTGCCGTCCGGAGCAACCGCGTCCGCCGAGTTGGTTGGCCCAACCCGTGCCCGCGCGGGGTCGAGATCGTGGTCAGCCGTCAACGCCCATCCAGCAGCGAGGTCAGCAACAGCGGGAGAAGCAACACGAACACCAGCAGCATCACCCGGAACCGGCCCGCGCGTCGCTGCACGGCGTTATTGGTACGTTCTCCGAGCGCCACGATCCAGCTGGCTCCGTGAGGGTGTGTGGCGGATTGGTCCGCGACGGTCGCCGGTACTGTCAATGTGCTTTCCTCCGGATACCCTGGCCTGACCCTTCAGGCCCTTGCCCATGCGTCGGCGGTACCGCACGCCCGAGTCGGTGTCGGTTGGCGGGACGACCAAGGAAGCGAGAACCGTTGGGCCTCCAACCGTCGCGCGCCAGGCGCCGGCAGGCGATGTGCGGCGCCGACGACGCCGATCAATCTGGCGGCCCGACCGAAGGTCGGCTTGCCAGCGGATCCGTCGAATAACCTGCGGGGATCACACCAGGGGCTGGCCGGTGTCGTCGTAGCTGCGCTGTTCGGTGACGGCGGCGCGGGGGGCGCGGCGTCGGTGCCAGAAGTAGAAGAAGAGCACCAGCCCGGCCGCGCCGGCGAGCATGAGGATCCAGCCGACTACGTCCAGGTTGATTCCGGCGAGCTTCGCGTCGAGCGCGAAGGTCAGGACCGCGCCCACAACGATGAGGAAAATGCCTACACCAATACCCATACCGATGTCGTTCCCACATCCGTGGGTTCCTATCAGTTTCTCCGCGCCAGTTTTGGAGAGAACCGCCGGATGGCGAACGCGACGCACGCCACGGCCGGCGCGAGGTAGACGCTCGCGGCGCAGGTGGTGCGACGCCGGGAGTAGGAGGTCTGGTCGGCTCGGGCGGTGGCGCCGTCGCGCCTGCCGTTAGGGAAATCGTCGGATGGGTATGCCCACAGTGTCGCCCGCGGCGGGAGGCCACCGCGGAACCGCGTCGTCGGGATCTGCATCTGGAGGTACCGTGCGTATAGGAGCCGTCGTTATTGTCATCTGGCTGATCATCGGGTTGGTGGCCGCCGGCCAGCGCGGATACTTCGGTGGGTCGAGTAGTTGCGCAAAAGCCGGAAACACCATCATCACAGTCATTGCTGGGCCGCTGAACTACATCGGCGTCAATCCGAAGGTCAACTGCGACCTACCGGAACCGTCAGAGTGACCCGCCACCTGCTGATCGACCTTTGTGGACACCCGACCCGGTCGCCGTCGACACTGGGCCGCCCAGATCCGAGCAGGGGCGTGGGCTCGTCCCTCGCGAGGTGGAACGCACCGTCCAGGTAGCGGAGGGCGACGGTCGCGGGAGCGCCTCGGGGAGGACGACGCGCCGATGAGCGGCGCGATCGTCCGGTTTGTCTGTGGCGGTGGCGCGGTAACGGCGTAGTGTGAGTTCCTACGGCCGACACGACTGTGGCCGAATGGGTTCGGCCGGGCTTGCGCCCAGTCACCCCCTCGCCGTCTGGACCCCGCGGTTGCCCTGTGCATTCCGAGGGCGCCTCCGGCATGGAGCGCCATAGGTTTCTCATCGACGTACCACGAGTGCCCTCCCCCGCCAGGCCCGGTCCCGTCGGCGACGCGTGCGCCGCGTCCGGCCTCGGGCCCGGGATGGACCGGCACGGTGGTCATCGGTGCGGCGACCCGAAAGGCGTTGACACGCCATGACCGCCACCCCCATTGCCGATACAAGAATCGTTCCCGGTCAAGCGGCCGCGGCAGCCGTCGATTCGTCGCTCCATCGCACCGACACCCGCGGCCGATCACGGTCAGCGGTGTGGGACGCCAGCGGCGCGGCAACCACTCACCGCACCCGGGGCGATGCGCTGGCGATGCGCCTGGCGGGCGACACCACCACCGAGGAGCTGTTGCGTCGACGCGCCGGCCTGCCCGCCGGTCATCCCGGCCGCACCGGGCTGCGCATACGCGGTATCGAAGCGAGCCTGCCGCTGGCGTGGCGGCTGGCCATCCGGTACCAGGGCCGTGGTGAACCCTTGGACGACCTGTACCAGGTTGCCGCCTTCGCCCTGGTCAAGGCGGTCGACGGCTATGACCCGGCCCGGGCGGTTGCGTTCACGTCCTACGCTGTGCCGACCATTATCGGCGCGCTCAAGCGCCATTTCCGCGACACCACGTGGCGGGTGCGGGTGCCGCGGCGGATCCAGGAGTTGGCCGTCAGCCTCGGCCCGATCTTTGCCACGCTCAGCCAACAGCTGGGCCGTACTCCGTCGGTGGCCGAGCTGGCTGTGCACCTCGACGCAGCAGAGAGCGATGTCGCGTTAGCGCACAACTCCTGGTCGTTTCGCCACCCCGAGTCGTTGGACGCCCTGTCGGCAACCGACGGGGAGCGACGGCAGCCTGTCATCGCCGCGATCGGCGTCGTCGATGCCCGATTCGATGCTGTCATTGACTGGCACGTCCTGCGCCCGCTGCTGGCCGCGCTGCCCGACCGCGAGCGACGTATCGTGGCCATGCGGTACTTCGGCGACCTGACCCAGGCCGAGATCGCCGGCCAGCTGGGGCTGTCGCAGATGCACATCTCCCGCCTGCTGGTCCGCATCTTGACGCAGCTGCGTGCCGGCATACTCGCCGAGCCTTCGCGTGCACCGCGCCGAGCGCCCACCAGTCCGGTCCGAGCAGCGTAAGGATGAAGTGGTGTCGCTCGGGACCCTGGTGGCGGTTGTCGACATCTCCCAGGCGGATTTGGACAACGCCCCAAGCTGGACCCAAGAGTCCGGTGCGGCGCGACGCTCTGTCCAGCTGAGAGGAGGCGCTGTGACAAGAACGACCACGGAGGTGCTGGCAAGTGTTGCCGTTGCCGCCCTCGCCACGGCAGCCTTGGCCGCGGTGGTGCGTTATCGTCAGGAACAGCGACCCGATCCTCACGAGCGCGCTCATTTGGATGAGCTGGACTCCCGGCTGGTTGAGGTCCAAGAACCCGGCATGAACGTTCCGGCGGGCGGGTTGGGTCGGGTTGTCGAGAGACTGGAACGGAGCCAGGGTATTTCGGTGGCGCGCCTACGACGATGGATCGCCGGCGTAAGGCACGAGACGTTGACCCCCGAACAAACAACCGCAGCCGAAAGTGATTTCGGCGCACTCGAGCGGGAGACGGCCCAGGACGGGGTTTAGCCCGTCACCGCACGCACGGGCGGACGTCTCCCGCCACCGTCGGCGGCGGGAGACGTCTGTTCCTGGGTAGTGGGTGGTCAGCTGCTGGTTTGGCCTTCTGCGGCTGGCGCGGGGTTGGCGTGTTTCTGGCTGACGCGTACCTGGATGCGCTTGGCGACGACTTCCGCCGCCTTGGGCACCAGGATCTGCAGCACGCCGTCTTGTGTGGTGGCCTCGATCCCGTCTGCCATGACATGGCTCGGGAGCGTGATCGAGCGACGGAAGGTGCCGTATCGGCGCTCGACTCGATGAAGCTTTTCCGTGGCAGCGTCGTGCGCGTCGTAACGCTCGCCCTGGATCGTCAGTAGGTCATCCTGGAATGTGATCTCGAGGTCGTCGAGCCCGACGCCGGGCAGCTCGACCATCACCAGGTAGGCGTCCTTGCGTTCGGAAATGTCGACCATCGGCGCCCACGCCGCCTTGGTGGTGCCGTCGTCGTACTGCTGACCAAGCTGACCAAACCTCAAGGCCCGCATTCGATTCAGGCGCAGCATCTCGTCCTGCATTTCACGCCTGTCTTCGAACAGATCCCAGCTCGTAACAACTGTCATGTCGTCCTCCCTTGCGTCTGGCCGGACCTGCGGCCCGGCGGCCCGGCAGAAAACGGCTAAGTGAACGACATTCGCTTCCGAGCTACAGCGTTCACGATACAGTGAACGCTGTTCACAGTCAATGTGGAGGCGAGCGTGGTGCAGCGACGACCGGCAGCCGATGAGGATGCGGGCTCGCGCCCGCTGTGGTTCATCCCCCCGGCCGGCGCTGCGCAGCGACGCCGTGTGCTCACCCGCGAGGACGTCGTCGCCGAGGCCTTGGCGATCATCGGTGCCGACGGTGTGGACGCGTTGAGCATGCGCGTTCTTGCCACACGTTTAGGAGTGGTTCCTGGGGCGCTGTACCGTCACGTCCGCAACAAGGAGCAACTCCACGACCTCGTCCTCGACGGGGTGCTGGCCGAGGTCGACCACGAGGTCGATGACGGCCTGGCCTGGACCGAGCGGGTCAAGGTACTTGCGCACCGGCTGCGGACCGTGCTCGAGGCCCATCCCGGCATCGCCGGACTGCTCAAGACCCGTGACCCTCTCGGGCCGCACTCACTTGCCCTCGCCGAGGCGTTTCTCGCAGCACTGAACGCGAGCGGCCGACCCGGACGGCGAACCGGCCTGGCCTTCTGCCTGGTCTTCGACTACACCCTCGGTTTCGCGCTCAGCGGCCCAACCTCCGTCAACGAACAGCGGGTACAGGATCCCGCGACCAGAAACAAACTCCACGCGTTCCTTCGGTCCCTGCCCGCCGACCGCTTCCCTACCCTTGTCGCCCTCGGCCAACACGTCTGGCTCAACAACCGCGACGAACGGTTCGCGGCTGGCCTTGACGTTCTTGTCGGCGGACTCGACGCGTCGCGACGACCGTCTCGACGCGCCCGCGGCCACCAACCGCAGCGCTGATCGACACCCCGACGGCGGTAGCACGGCACGGCTCGGATGGGCCGGCGTCACGACGAGCCGCGGCCAGGTGGTAGGCACGTCCACGAGCTCCGTCGGTGGTGTCCACATCGGACATCGAAGCGTCAGACGGCTAACACATGGTTACGGTGGTCGGTCATCGCGCCTTTGACCCGCAGCGAGGTCGGTGACCTGGCCGGTGGTGCTGGTCGCGGTGAGCGTTGCCGCGAACAGGACCAGTTGGTTGACGATGTTGAGGAAGACCAGCAGCCCGACGGCGCCGGCGACGACCAGGTAGGTGGCGTTGGCCTCGATGCGCTGCACATAGAGCCGGCCGAGGGTCTTGAGCAGCTCCAGGCCGGCGGCGACCAGCAGGGCGGGCCCGAGCACCCGGCGCAGCGGCATCCGCAGGCGC
>DASRII010000576.1:0-11164 GCA_035650075.1 Micromonosporaceae bacterium
GCGTCGCGCGAGACCGACAAGCTCGCCGGCGACCTCATCGCCCGGCACCCGGAGCTGAAGCTCACCAAGGTGGTTGTGTCGGAGGCGGGCGCGTCGGTGTACTCGGCGTCCGCCTACGCCTCCCAGGAGCTGCCCGACCTCGACGTATCGGTGCGAGGCGCGGTGTCGATCGCCCGGCGGCTGCAGGATCCGCTCGCGGAGCTCGTCAAGATCGATCCGAAGTCGATCGGCGTCGGGCAGTACCAGCACGACCTCGCCGAGGTGAAGCTGTCGCGGTCGCTCGATGCCGTGGTCGAGGACTGCGTCAACGCGGTCGGGGTCGACGTCAACACGGCGTCGGTACCGCTGCTGACCCGCGTGTCCGGCATCGGCGAGTCGCTGGCCGTGAACATCGTGCGGCACCGCGACGCGCACGGGCCGTTCCGCACCCGGCGGGCGCTGGGCGACGTGCCCCGGCTCGGGCCGAAGGCGTTCGAGCAGTGCGCCGGCTTCCTGCGGGTACCGGGTGGCGACGACCCGCTCGACACGTCGAGCGTGCACCCCGAGGCGTACCCGGTCGTGCGGCGCATCCTGGCATCGGCCGGCACCGACCTGCGCACGCTGATCGGCAACGCGTCCTTGCTGCGCGGGTTGGACCCGGCCCGGTTCGCCGACGAGCGGTTCGGCGTACCGACCGTCACGGACATCCTCACCGAGCTGGAGAAGCCCGGCCGTGACCCGCGTCCGGCGTTCCGTACCGCCACCTTCGCCGACGGGGTCGACACGTTGGAGGACCTGCGTACCGGCATGGTGCTCGAGGGCGTGGTCACCAACGTGGCCGCCTTCGGCGCGTTCGTCGACATCGGCGTACACCAGGACGGGCTCGTGCACGTCTCGGCGATGTCGAAGACGTTCGTCAAGGACCCGCGCGACGTTGTCAAGCCCGGTGACGTAGTCCGGGTCAAGGTGCTCGACGTGGACATCCCGCGCAAGCGCATCTCGCTGACCCTGCGCCTGGAGGACGAGGCAGCGCCGGCACCGGCGCGTGCCGCCGGCGACCGTAGGGGCCGGGGACCACGTCCGCCGCGGCAGCCGGAGCCCATCGGTGCGATGGCCGACGCCCTGCGCCGCGCGGGGTTGGATAAGGCTCCTCCGTGACCGAGGACGAGACCCGCGACGGCGTATCGCTGACGAACCTCGACCAGCCGCTGTTCGACGGGTCCGACGCCACCAAGCGGGACCTGGTGGACTACCTCGACGCGGTCCACGACCGGATCGTGCCGGTGCTGCGGGACCGGCCGCTGTCCGTGATCCGGGTACGCCCCGGGCAGCCGCCGTTCATGCAGAAGAACGTGCCCAAGTACGCGCCGGACTGGATACGCACCGTTTCGGTCTGGGCGGAGACCTCGAAACGCGACGTGGCGTACGCGCTCTGCAACGACCGCCGTACCCTGCTGTGGTTCGCCAACCAGCGGGCGGTGGAGTACCACCCGACGCTCGTACACGGCGACCGCTGGGACCGAACGACGCACCTGGTCCTCGATCTCGACCCACCGCCGGGCGAGGACTTCGCGGTGGTCGTCCGCGCCGCGCGGCTCGTGGAGCGGACACTGGCCGATGCGGGCCTGGCCGGGGCGGTCAAGACGAGCGGCGCCAAGGGGTTGCACATCTTCGTACCGGTCGATATCGAGGTGTCCATCGAGGACACGGCCGCGGCGACCCGGGCGATCGCGGTCCGCGCCGAACGCCTCGACCCCGCCGTGGCCACGACCGCGTTCATCCGTGAGGACCGCGGGGGCAAGGTGTTCCTCGACTCCACGCGAGCCGGCGGGGCAACGGTCGTGGCGGCGTACAGCCCACGGGTGCGACCGTTGGTACCGGTGTCGTTCCCGCTCGCCTGGGCCGACCTCGACGACGTGACCCCGGCCGATTTCACGATCCGTACGGTGCCTGGGCTGATCGGCGACCGCGACCCGTGGGCCGAGCACATGCCCGCGCCGCAACGGCTCGGCGCCGAACTCGTCGAGGAAGGGCACGCCATCCCCATCGCCCGGGTCCAGGCGATGCACGAGGGCAAGCGCCGCGCCCGGGCCCGCCGGAAATCATGATCCGGTCGATTTTTCCGTGCCAGGACACGGAAAAGTCTTCGCGATCACGTCAGTCCTTGCGGCCGGTGAGCGCGAGCTGGACGCCAAGGCCGATCATCACGATCCCGCCCGTACCTCCGATCGCCGCCAACCGCCGCGGCGAGCGCCCGAACCAGTCGCGCGCCGCGCCGGCCGCGACCGCCCAGACGCTGTCCGAGACCAGCGCCGCGGCGATCGAGATGCCGCCCAGCAGCAGGAGCTGCAGCGGTACGTGGCCGGCGGCCGGGTTCACGAACTGCGGCAGGATGGCCGCGAAGAACACGATGCTCTTCGGGTTGGTGATACCGACGACGAATCCGTCCGCGAGTACCCGCCGGCTCCGCGCTTCCGCTACCGGCCGGTCGAGCAGCTCGACCACCGCCCGGCGGTGGCGCACCGCCTGCACGCCGAGGTAGACGAGGTACACCGCACCGGCCAGCTTCAGGACCGTGAAGGCGGCCACGGACCGCGCGACGATCGGGCCGATGCCCACCGCTACCGCCACGATGTGCAGGTAGACGCCGGCGGCGTTGCCGACCACGGTCAGCAGCGCGGGGCGGCGGCCCAGCGTCAGGGCGCGGCCGATCGTGAACAGCACGCTCGGGCCGGGGATGGCCACGAACACCAGCGACACCACGGTGAAGGCGAGGAGTTGTCCGGTCGACGGCATGCGCGCACGCTAGCCGCGCTCGCGGTCCCGCCGCACCGGAATATCGCGGGTCCCAACCATTCGGTACCCGCCAGACGTTCGTAACCTGTGAGCGCCGCATCCACCGACGAGCCGGACGAACGGGCCGAGTTCGTCGCGTTCGTCCGGGCGCACCAGCACCGGCTGATGCGGTCGGCGTACCTGATCTGCGGCGACCACCACCTGGCCGAGGACCTGTTGCAGGGCGCGCTGGTCAAGCTCGCGCTGCGGTGGCGCCAGGTGCGCGAAGGGGATCCGGCGGCCTTCCTGCGTACCGTCGTCTACCGCGACGCGGTGTCCTGGTGGCGCCGGCGGCGGCGGGAGCGGTTGACCTCGGCACCGCCGGCCGTGTCCGGGCCGGACGGGGCGGACGACACCTCCACTCGGCTGGTGCTCGTCGACGCGTTGCGCCGGTTGACGCCGCGCCAGCGGGCCGTGCTGGTCCTGCGGTTCCTCGACGACCTCACCGAGGCGCGTACGGCCGAGGTGCTCGGCGTGACCGTGGGGACCGTGAAGAGCCAGACCAACGCCGCCCTGAAGCGCCTGCGCGAGCTGGCGCCCGAGCTGAAGGAGCTGCTGCACGCCGGACGGGAGGCGTACTAGCGATGGGCATCGACCAACTGAGCCAGCTGTTGCGGGAGTCGGCGGCGGAGGTACCGGTACCGGATCTGGCCGAGGCCGCCTGGGATCGGGCCGTGCGGGTCCGGCGGAGGCGGCAGTTGGCGGGCGCGGTGACCGTGTCGGTGGCGGTCGGGGTGCTCGCCCTCGGGGTGGGCATCCCCCTGGGCGGCACTGTCGGCGACATGGGGACCGCGCCAGTGCCCACGGAGACCAAGCCGGTGCCGGGGGTCACCGCCGACGAGATGCCGGACACGCCGCGCCCGCGGGCCGTGCTCGGGCTGCCGCGCTCCCCCGACCTGCGGGCGACCGCGCAGCAGCAGCTGTCCGGGCGACCGGTCGAGCGGGCGGTCGCGCTCTACGAGCGCGCTTCGCTGCCCGGAGCACCCGACCCCGAACCGGTGTTCGTGCTCGGCTCCGACGGCGCGCTGCGGGTGCTCGACGGGGTCGGGCTGGACTTCACCGTGGACGAGGCGCCGCTGCAGCCGACGTCGCTGTCACCGGACGGGCGGCGGGCCGCGTTCCCGCAAGTCGACGAGCTCGTCGTCGTGGACCTGACCACCGGCAGGCCCGACACGTTCCGGGTACCCGGCTTCAACGTGTCCGTGCGGTGGCTCTCCGCTGACACGGTGCTCGTGGAGCAGTCCGCCAGTGCGTCCATTGTGGACGTCGCCCGCCGCACGGTCACCGCGGCGCCGCGGCCGACCGACACGCTGGTACCGGATCCGGTCTTCCAGTGGTCCGGTCCGCGGTGGCGGAACGGCAACCTCGAGGTGGGGATCCGGGTAGGTGGTCCGAGCCGCGGTTACAGCGGAACGAATGTCGCGGTCGTCGACGTGCGTACCGGAGCCGTGGTTCGGCTGCTCGTCCTCGGCCCGGCCGCCGGTCGCGCCGACGCCACCGCACTGGGCTGGTTGGACTCCGACGCCGTGCTGCTGCGCACCGACCAGGACGGCGTCGTCGCGTGGAACACGAGCACCGGCGAGGTGACCTCGGTGACGGGCCCGTTCGACGGCCAGATCGCGATCGTTTCCCGGTAACCGCATCCAACCGGAAGGACTCCGAAGTGAGACCGTACGTTCTTGTACTGTGCGCGCTGCTGGCCGGCTGCACTTCGGGACCGCCCGCCGCCGCACCGGACCCCGCGTCGACGAGACCCACCGACGTGTGGCGGGAGTTCGTCGCCTGCGCCCGCGCCCACGGCCAGCCGAACATGCCCGACGCGGTGGTCGACGACTCCGGGCGGGCGTCCTTCCCGGAGGTGCAGGGCTTCGAGCCGAAGAGCGCGGTGCAGGCCGTCCAGGCCGACTGCGGGACGATCCTGGAGAAGTTGCCGCCGGGCGCCAACCCGCTCGGCCGCCCGGCGGTGACGCCGGAGTACCTGGCGGCGCGCCAGCGGTACGCCCAGTGCATCCGGGACCAGGGGCTGACCGACTTCCCCGACCCCGACTCGAACGGCGAATGGCAGACGCCCCCGCGGTACTCCGAGAACCCGATCGACCCGGAACTGGTACGGATCTGGAACGAGAAGGTGCGGCCCAACTGCTACCCGATCCTCGACCCGTTCGTGAACCCGAGCCCGTCGGGAACGCCGTGACGAGGCGACGCACGGCGTTGGTGGCCGGCGCCGTCGCGGTCGCCGCCGGCGGGGTGGGCGGTTGGCGGTGGCTGGCCGGTTCCGGCCGGGCGGCGTCGGAGCAGAGCGGCGATCCCGTCGACACCGCGCCGGTCGTCCGGGCGGACCTCACCGCGCGGGAGCAGGTGCCGGGCACCCTGGGCTACGCCGGGGACTGGCCCATCGTCCACTCTGGACCGCCGGGGGTACTCACCGCGGCGCCCCCACCGTCCACAGTGGTCCGACGTGGGCAGCGACTGTACGAAGTGGACGGTGCCCCGGTGTGGCTGCTCCTCGGCAACCGGCCGGTATGGCGGGAGTTCCGGTCCGGCATGCCTCCCGGCGAGGACGTCCGGCAGCTCGAGGCGAACCTCGTGGCCCTCGGGCTCGGCGGGCTCACTGTGGACGGTCGGTTCACGGCCGCCACGGCCGACGCGGTGTCGGACTGGCAGCGCCGGCTAGGGCTGACCCGTACCGGCCGACTGCCGCTGGGTTCCGTGGTGTTCGCGCCGGAGCCGGTACGGGTGGTCGAGGTCCTCGTACCGATCGGTGGCCGGATCAGCGGTGGACCCGTACTGCGGGGCAGCTCGACCCGGCAGGTCGTGACCGTGGCGCTGCCCACCTCCCGGCAGGGCCAGGTACGCACCGGCGGTGCCGTCGAGGTGGCCTTGCCGGGCGGGCGGCTGGTTCCGGCGACCGTCGCCGACGTGGGCCGGGTGGCCATGCAGAGCGACGGTGGACCGCCCACGATCGCGGTGACTGTGACGCTTGATGGCGCGGTGCCGGGCGACCTGCTGGACCAGGCGCCGGTGCAGGTGACCGTCACCACCGCCCGGCGTACCGGGGTGCTGGCGGTACCGCTGACCGCGCTGCTGGCCGCGGCCGCTGGCGGGTACCAGGTGGTGGTCGTCGACGGCACCGCCCGCCGGGGCGTCCCGGTCCGGCCGGGTCTGGTCGACGAGCGCGCCGGTCTCGTGGAGGTCACCGGCGACAGCGGGCTCACCGAGGGCATGCGGGTGGAGGTGCCGCGTCGGTGAACGTGCTCGAGCTCGTAGGCGTGCGTAAGGTCTACCCCGGCCACCCGCCCGTGGAGTCGGTCGCCGGCGTGGACCTGACCGTCCACAGTGGAGACCTGGTGGCCGTGGTCGGCCCGTCCGGCTCCGGCAAGTCCACGCTGCTGCACCTGATGGCCGCGCTCGACCGGCCGACCGCGGGAGCGGTACGCATCGCCGGGTCGGACGTGGCCCGGCTGCGGGACCGGGCCGTCGCCGGCATCCGCGCCCACCACCTGGGTGTGGTGTTCCAGCAGTTCCACCTCGTCGAGAGCCTGACCGCGGTGGACAACGTCGCCACCGGCCTGCTCTACCGGGGGATCCCGGCGGGCCGCCGGCGTGCCCTGGCCACCGGTGCGCTGGAACGGGTCGGGCTGGCGCACCGGCTGCGCCACCGCCCGGGCCAGCTCTCCGGAGGTGAGCGCCAGCGGGTCGCGATCGCGCGGGCGGTGGTGGGCCAGCCGGCCGTGGTACTCGCCGATGAGCCGACCGGCAACCTCGACCAGGCCACGGGAGCCGCGATCCTGGCGCTGCTGACCGAGCTGAACGGCGACGGTACCGCTCTCGTCGTCGTCACCCACGACACGTCGGTGGCCAGCGCAATGCACCGGAGGATCGAACTCCGCGACGGTCGCATCGTGGGTGACTCGTGAGGTCCCGGCTGCGCGTGGCCGACCTGCTTCCGCTCGGCTCGGTCGGGCTGCGTACCCGGCGACTGCGGGCCGCCCTGTCCGCACTCGGTATAGCGATCGGCATCGGCTCGATCGTGGCCGTGCTCGGCGTCACCGCCTCTTCGCAGGCCGACCTGCTGGCCCGCATCGACCAGCTCGGCACCAACCTGCTCACCGTGTCCGACGGGCGGGACGTGGCCGGGACGCCGGTACCGCTGCCGGACACCGCTCCAGCCATGCTCGGCCGCATCGACGGGGTGGTCTCGCTGTCCGCCACGGCCGAGATCCGGGCGGTGTACGCGTACCGCAACGACCTGATACCGGTCGTGCACACCGGCAGTCTCGCCGTCCGGGCGACCGACGCCAACCTGTTGTCCACATTGGACGCTCCGCTGGCCGGCGGCGCGTTCCTGACCGAGGCGACCGCCGACCTGCCGGTGGCCGTGCTCGGTGCCGAGGCGGCCGGCGTGCTCGGCGCGGCGGACCGCATCTGGGTCGGTGGCCACTGGCTCAGCGTCCTCGGGGTGCTCCAGCCCTTGCCACTCGCCCCCGAGATCGACCGCTCGGTGCTGATCGGCTTCCCCGTCGCGGCCCGGCTGTACCGCTACGACGGCCACCCGAGCCGCATCTACCTGCGTACCGAGAACGACAGCGTGGAGTCGGTGGCCACCCGGCTGGCGCGTACCGCCAACCCGACCAACCCGGCCGGCGTCGAGGCGAGCCGGCCCTCGGATGTGCTGACCGCCCGGCTCGCGGTGGCCCGCTCGGGCACCAACCTGTTCCTGGGCCTCGGCGCGGTCGCGCTGCTCGTCGGTGCGATCGGCGTCGCCAACGTGATGGTGATCGCGGTGCTCGAACGGCGTACCGAGATCGGCCTCCGGCGGGCTCTCGGCGCCGCCCGGGTGCACATCGCCGCCCAGTTCCTCACCGAGTCGCTGCTGCTCGCCGGCGTCGGCGGAATCACCGGACTGGTCCTCGGCGCGGGGGTCACGGCGGCCGTGGCGGCGAACCGGGGCTGGACGGCGAGCGTACCCTCGATCGCCCTCTGGGGTGGCCTGGCCGCGGCCCTCGCGATCGGTGCGGTGGCCGGCCTCTACCCCGCGGTGCGAGCCGCCCGCCTCGCTCCGACGGACGCCCTGCGCACTATGTGATCAGGGCATTTTTCACATATAGTGGTTATTGCGTAGGTACGCCGGGAGACTGTTCTGATGCGTTCACGGTTCAAGCTCGGCAGGATCCGCGACCCTCGGCCCAAGGCCGGGCGGCTGCGCAGGTACGGCCTGCCCGTGCTGTACCTCGCGATCGCCGGGACCATCGCGGCGCTCCTGGCGCTGCTGATCGGGCACGACCACCCGGTGGGGGCACCCCTGTTCGCCATCACGATGCTGGAGATGGTCAGCGCCCGGCATCGCCGCTCGTGGGCGATCTTCGGCTTCGGCGTCACGATCGGCCTCGGCATCGCCGCGGTCGCGTCCGGCTACCGGACGTTCGACCACGTGATCGTGGACTGGGTCATCGGCTTCGTCGTCGCTGTCGGCGTGGCGTTCGCCACCACGCCGCGCAACGCGGTCGGGCGGGTCAACGAGGCACTCACGCCGGTACTCACCAAGCTGACCGTCAGCGTCCGCACGGTCGCTACCGCGCTGCGGGACGGGGACACCGAGGCCGCGCAGGCGGCGGTGTACTCCCTCGGCGAGACCGACCGCGACCTGCGCCGGCTCGACGAGGTCCTGGTCGCGGCCCGCCGGTCGGCGCGGATCACGCTGTGGACCACCGGACAGGACCTCGACGTCCACGCCCGTACCGTGCAGGAGGTCGGGTATGCCGTCCGGAACATCCGGGTGATGGCCCGCAACGCGTGGTGGGGTGTTCTCCGGCGAGGTGAGCACGTACCGACGGCGCTGCCGATGGGCCTCGAGGCACTGGCCGACGGGCTGAGTCTGCTGCGCGACGAGCTCGAGCGGGGCGGCCGGCTAGGGACCGCCCGTCCGCACCTCGTGTCCGCCTCACGATGGATCGACGTCATGCGCGAGGAGCACCTCGACATGTCGACCGCGGCGGTGGCGGCCGACGCCGACGCCGCGGTGCTCAACCTGCTCATCGCGACCCGGCTGCCCGTGGCAAAGGCGGACGACATGGTGCGCCGTCCGGCCATGACAGCCTGAATCGCCCGATTTCACCCCGGACTCACCATGTCTGGCTACGCTACGGAAGTGATCTAGCGAACGGGGGTACGCCGTGATCGGCACGATTCTGTGGGGCATCATCGGCGGCGCGATCATCGGGCTTCTAGCCCGGCTGCTGCTGCCCGGCCGGCAGAACATCTCCACGCTCATGACCGTTCTCGTGGGCATCGCCGCCGCGCTGATCGGTGGCCTGATCGCCGACTGGCTCGGCGTCGGCGATACCAAGGGCATCGACTGGTGGCGCCACATCATCCAGATCGCGCTCGCCATCCTCTTCGTCTGGCTGGCCGCCAGGTTCTTCAGTCGTCCCAGCACGCCTCGCGCAGTCCGCTAACCTGACCATTGCCTCTATACCCTAGGGGGGTAAGGTAGGGGCATGGCGATGAGCACGTACACCGTGAAGGGCATGACCTGCGGACACTGCGTCAGCGCGGTGTCGCAGGAGGTAGGCGGATTGCCCGGAGTGAGCGAGGTCGCAGTCGACCTGCCGACCGGCACGGTGACCGTCACCAGCGCCGGACCGCTCGACGCGAGTGTCGTGCGGGCCGCGGTCGAGGAGGCGGGCTACGAACTCGTCGGCTGAACCCCTGGCCGGCCTGGTCGAGCTCGAGATCGGCGGGATGACCTGCGCGTCCTGCGCGGCCCGCATCGAGAAGAAGCTGAACCGGCTCGACGGGGTCTCGGCCACGGTCAACTACGCGACCGAGCGGGCCCGGGTGTCCTTCCCGGTCTCGCTGACACCGGATGACCTGATCGCGACGGTCGAACAGACCGGCTACACCGCCCGCGTCCCGGCACCGCGGTCGGCTACCTCGAGGCCCGCCGAGGTCGATCCCGAAGAGGCGACGGTACGGCGGTTGCGCGCGCGACTGTGGATCACGGTGGCGCTCGCGGTACCGGTGGTCCTGCTGGCGATGGTCCCGGCGTGGCAGTTCCGCAACTGGCAATGGCTGTCGGCCATGCTCGCGGCGCCCGCGGTGGTGTACGGCGGTTGGCCGTTCCACCGGGCCGCCTGGGCGAACCTGCGGCACGGCGCGGCCACGATGGACACCCTGATCTCGGTCGGCACGCTGGCCGCGTTCGGCTGGTCGATGTACGCGTTGTTCTTCGGCAGCGCCGGCGAGCCGGGCATGACGCACCCGTTCTCGTTCACGGTCGGGCGGACGGACGCCACCGACACCATCTACTTCGAGGTGGCTGCCGGGGTGACCGCGGCGATCCTCGCCGGGCGGTACTTCGAGGCCCGCGCGAAGCGGCGGGCCGGTGCCGCGCTGCGGGCCCTGCTGGAACTGGGCGCCAAGGACGTCGCGGTGCTCCGGAGCGGGCGGGAGGTACGCGTCCCGATCGAGCAACTGGTCGTGGGCGACGAGTTCGTGGTCCGCCCCGGGGAGAAGGTCGCCACCGACGGCGTGGTGGTCGACGGCTCGTCGGCGGTGGACGTCAGCATGGTGACCGGTGAGTCGGTACCGGTGGAGGTCGCCCCCGGTGACCCGGTCGTCGGGGCCACCGTCAACGCGGGCGGCCGGCTGGTCGTACGGGCCACCCGGGTCGGCGCCGACACGCAGCTCGCCCAGATGGCGCGGCTCGTGGAGGACGCGCAGTCGGGCAAGGCGGAGGTACAGCGGCTGGCCGACCGGGTCTCCGCGGTCTTCGTACCGGTGGTCATCGTCCTGGCCGTGGCGACCCTCGGCTTCTGGCTCGGTGGCGGCGCCTCGGCGGCGTCGGCGTTCGCGGCCGCGGTGGCCGTGCTCATCATCGCCTGTCCATGCGCGCTCGGCCTGGCCACGCCCACGGCGCTGCTGGTCGGTACCGGACGCGGGGCGCAGCTCGGCATCCTCATCCGCGGCCCGGAGATCCTCGAGTCCACCCGGCGCGTGGACACCGTCGTGCTCGACAAGACCGGCACGGTCACGACCGGGCGGATGACCCTCGTCGACGTCGCCGCGGCGCCCAGCTCGGCCTGCTCATCAAGGGCCCCGAGGTCCTCGAGTCCACCCGCCGCGTGGACACCGTCGTGCTCGACAAGACCGGCACCGTGACCACGGGCAAGATGTCGCTGGTCGGGACCACGGTCGCCGACGGCGTCGACCGCCACGAGGCGCTGCGGCTCGTCGGCGCGCTGGAGCACGCCTCCGAGCACCCGATCGCCCAGGCGATCGCGTAGGCCGCGGCCGAGCTCGGCCCGCTGCCGGAGGTGACCGACTTCGTCAACCACGAGGGGCTCGGCGT
>DASRII010000577.1:0-10141 GCA_035650075.1 Micromonosporaceae bacterium
GGGTCCTTCGCCGTCGATATAGGCGAGTACGGCCGATACCTCGGCCATCCAGCCCGAATCCGCATCCGTCGCGTCGAACCGCGCCTGGTGGGCACCACCGCATGCCTGAGTAATCGCGGCGGCGAAGTCATCGACGCCCGCAACGCCGCCGTGCCGCGACGCACTCGCTCGAAGAACGCCGGGTCGTCGTCATCCTCGTCGGGTTCGGTCATCGATGGATATCCAACGGGTCATGAACGCTGATATCTATTGAATGCTCATCGGCATACACGTAGGGGAACGTCGGCCGCTCGGTCACGTTTGGCGCCACCGGACGAGATCCCGTCGGGTCGGGCCACCTGCCTCCGGGAAATGCGTTGTCGGGGTTTCCATGACGTAGGTCAGGTCCCTTATCTTCTCCTGCATATCGTCCTCGAAGCGGCTCAGGGTGGTCTGGTATCCATCGAATGCGGGGAGTGACCCGTGCAGCCACGCCTGGACACCGAGGATGAAGCCCACTCCGTCGGGTCGCCGTATTGGGCTGGGAAGCGTGGTCATCGAACCGGTTATGCCGGAAGCCGCGGATATCAATGTCGCGCCGAGGGTACGCAGTGCGTTCAGCACACCCTGAAAACCCTGCTTCGTGCTGAATAGCATCGCCATAACTTTGTCGGCGAAGTCCACCATCGCTCTCGCGGCCGTTTCCTGGTCAGGAAGATGCGCCGCGTAGGCCTCACCGGCCGGGCCGGACCAGGGCTTGGCTCGACCCTGGGAGAACGCCGCATCCTGCACCCGCCGATTCGCCGCCCGCGCGTACCGGTCGCAGGCCTCACGGATCAGCCGCCATCGTCTTGTCGAGTCCAACGCGATCTCCGGGTAGCGGTATTCGATGTTCGAGAACCAGTCGAAGTAGCCGCTGGCCCGGTACAGGGTGCGTTCGAACGATCGGATCGTCATACCCACGTCGGACTGCACGTCGGGTGTGCAGTTACCGATACAAGCGGAACCGAGCCGGGCGATCACATTCTCGTTAGCGGTGACGCCCTGCCGAATGAGATTCTCGGCATGGACGAGTGCCCGTTCGTGCAGTCGCATGAGCGGGCGGAGGATTCCCAACGCCGGCTCCGCCTGCCGGCGACTAAATGGATTGTCCAGACGGGGCCAGTTCAGCTCGGGTATATAGCGTTGACCCGGACGGATCCGGAACGTGCCGGGCGAATGGGGAAAATTGTTCGTCCCCCTCCATGAGAAACCCCGAAACACGCCCTGACTGTTCTGGCCGTCTATGTGCGGCGCGGCGGCCCCGGATCCAGCCCCTTCCGTGAGGGCCGAGAGCTCGCTGAGCATCTCGGTTCGCCAACGGGTCCGCTGGTTGAAGATGAAGTCGTACTCGACACGGATCTCCCGATCGGTAGCCAACGCCACCCCCAGTCGCCTCGCTCGGTGCCGGCATGTGCGGCATGGCGCGATTGTACGGTGAGATCGATAGACTTCAGTATCGGTTCTTGGCCACTCGCCTGTTCATGATCGTCAAGGGTGTACCCGAGCGGGTGGTGATGGACATCCTCGGCTGATCATGCAATCGGCCCCGCGGCGAAGATCGTTCCTCTTCGCCGAAGGGCCGTCTGACCTGGTTATATTCAGCTCCCCCGATAGGACTCGAACCTATAACCTACCGGTTAACAGCCGGGCGCTCTGCCAATTGAGCTACGGGGGATCGTGCGCGTGGACAAGAGTACCGGACGGCTGCCGGCATCCGGTGGCAGGGCATCCCCAAAATCCTCACCCCGGGCCGTGTGGGCGCGCCCGCTGGGGGGAATATGAGGATCGCAGGAGGACAGACGACGCAGGCGGGGAGCATTGGGCCGGCATATCGGACCCGTACCGTCGACGTCAGGCAGAAGGGAGCGCGTTATGCGCGGCAAGATGGCATTCCTTGCTGGGATGGCCGTGGGGTTCGTCCTCGGCACCCGGGAAGGCCGCGAGCGGTACGACATGATGGTCCGCAAGGCCCGCCAGCTGCTCGACCACCCGACCGTGCAGGAGGCGAAGGGCGTCGTTCAGGCGCAGGCCGCCCGCTTGTACGAGGAGGGCAAGGAAGTCGTTACCGAGAAGATCGGTAACACGAAGGTCGGCGAGCGGCTGCGGTCCAGCCACGGCAACGGCACCGCCACGACCGAAGAGCGCATCGAAGCGATCACCCCCGGCCGCACCACCGGCCCGCTGAGCTGACCGCGACGTTCGGGGGCGAGGCAGCGTTGCCGAGCCCCCGGGCGGCTCCCTACTCCTGCCCCGCGGCGTACCGGATCCCGCCGAGGAGGTGCGCCCGGAACGCCGGCTCGCGGTACGACTCGACGGTGTGTCCGCCGCCGGTGTAGAACGACCGGCCACCCGCGAACTCCCGGTACCACGCGATCGGGTGATCCCTGCCCATCGCGCCGCCGGTGTACGTCGACTCGTCCAGCGACGCGAGCACGCGGGCGGTCGACCGCACGTTGGTGCGGTAGTTGTACCACTCGTCCGTACGCACCCAGCTCGCGTCGAGGTGCGCTGTGGCCGGGTGCGCCCGGTCCTCGACGCGGATCGTCGCCCGCTGGATGGCCGGGTGCGACGCGAAGTACGCCCCGACGAGGTCGCCGTAGAACGCCCAGTCGTATTCGGTGTCAGCGGCCGAGTGCACGCCGACGAAGCCACCGCCAGCCCGGACGTACTCCTCGAACGCCGCTTGCTGCGCGCGAGCGAGCACATCGCCGGTCGTGTTGAGGAACACCACCGCCGCGTACCGGTGCAGGCCGCGGGAGGTGAACGTCGCCGCGTCCTCGGTCGCGGTCACGGCGAACCCGTGGGCCTCTCCCAACTCCCGGATCGCCTGGACGCCGGCGGCGATCGACTCGTGCCGGAACCCGGCCGTCTTCGAGAACACGAGCACCTCGTACGACCCCGGCACAGTCCTGACCTCCGACCGCTGCGTACAGCCCAGCAGAGCCACCGCCAGGGCGGCGGCCACGATGGCGGCGACACGTTGCCTGAGAGTCACTTCAACAGCAGCAGTCCCATCCGCCGGCCGGCGACCACCAGCCCGACGACGGCCATGGCCGTCAGGTACGCGACGTTCCCCAGCAGGCTCACCGATGCCGAGCCGGTCGTGAGCCCCCGAATCAGCTCGACCGAATGATAGAGCGGTGTCGCCCGCACGATCAGCTCGAACACCGGTGGGTACCCCGACACCGGCGCGAATGTGCCGGAGAACAGGAACAGCGCGAACTGGACCACGCCCATCAGGTCGAAGTCCTGCCAGCTACGCATGAACGTCGACAGCGCCATGCCCAGCGCCCCGAACGAGAAGCCGACGAGCAGGCTCGCCGGGAACGCGGCGATCGCCCACCCGACCGTGGTGAGGTCCATCGCCACCATGATCACGAGAAACGCCGCCGAGTAGAGCGACCCGCGGGCCATCGCCCACAGCAGCTCGCCGAGCGCCACCTCCATCGGCCGCACGGGGGTGGCGAGCACCGCGTCGTACAGCCGCATGTACTTCATCTTCGCGAAGAAGTTGAAGGTCGACTCGGAGAACGCACCGCTCATCGCCGACGCGGCAAGCATCGACGGTGCGACGAACGCCGCATAGGACACGACCTCGCCACCGGGCAGCGTGATGTCGCCGATGAGCTTGCCGACCCCGACGCCGATCGAGAGCAGGTAGAGGAACGGCTCGAAGAACCCGGACAGCAGCACCAACCAGTACGCCGAGCGCAGCGCCGCGACGTTGCGATAGGTGACCGACCCGGCGCGCTTGGCCGAGGCATCGGCCCGCGCGTAGAAGCCCGGCGCAAAGCTTGTGGCGAGCATGCTCACACCACCAACCGCTTGCGGAACGACAGCAGCGCCAGCCAGAACCCGCCGGCCGCCCAGAGGCCGAGATAGGCCAGGTGACCGACGATCGGGTAGAACTCGCCGACGCCGAAGGTGGCCGCCCGGCACAGCTCGACGCCGTGCCAAAGCGGAGACACGTACGCCAGCAGCCGCAGCCCAGCCGGCATCGACTCGATCGGGAAGAACACCCCCGCGAACAGCGTCATGGGGATCACGACGAACCGCTGCAACAGCGGGAAGTAGCCGTCGGTCTCCACGCGGGCCGCAAACGCGAACACCGGCGCGGCGGTGGCCAGCCCGAGCAGCCCGGCGATCGGAACGACGGCGACCGCCCAGAGCGAGTGCACGGCCCCGAAGGCCGCCGTGACGGCGAGGAACACCGCGGTGGCGGCGAGGATCCGCAGCAGCACGAACAGCAGGTCTCCACCGACGATGTCCACGATCCGCAGCGGGGCCGCGACCATCGAGTGGTACGTCCGGATCCACATGAACCGGCTCATGATCGGCCAGCTCGACTCGCCGAACGCCACCTGCATCGCCGTCGACGCGATCATGCCGGGCACGATGTAGTCGAGGTAACTGACGCCGCCCAGCGCGCCGCCCGCGTCGACGAACTGCCCCACGCCGAAGCCGAAGCCGACCACGAACAGCACCGGCAGCACGAACGACGACGGCAACGAGCCGCGCCAGGTGCGCTTGTACCCAACGAGGTCGAACTCGAGCACCGCGAGCATCTAATCCACCAACGTCCGGCCCGTGAGGTGCAGGAAGACGTCCTCCAGCGTGCTGCGGCGCACGAGCACGCTGCCCGGCGCGAGCCCCCGACGGTGAACCTCGTCCGCGACCGAGTCGCCATCCGCCGCATACACCAGGATCCGGTCCGGCAGCACCTCGACCCGCTCCCCCAGCGAGACCAGCTTTTCGGCGATCGCCTCCAGCGGGTCGCCGTTGAAGCGCAGCTCGACGACCTCGCGCGTGGAGTGCTCCTCGATCAGCGCGCGGGGCGAGCCCTCGGCGACGATCTTGCCGGCGTCCATCACGACGAGCCGGTCGCACAGCTGCTCGGCCTCGTCCATGTAGTGCGTCGTGAGCACGAGCGTCACGCCCTGCTGCTTGAGCCGGAACAGCCGCTCCCACACCAGGTGCCGCGCCTGCGGGTCGAGACCGGTCGTCGGCTCGTCCAGCAGGACGATCTCCGGTTCGTTGACCAGCGCGCGGGCGATCGTCAGCCGTCGCTTCATGCCGCCGGACAGCGGCTCGACCTTGCTGGTCGCCCGCTCGGCGAGCTGCACGAACTCGAGCAGCTCGTCGGCGCGCGCCCGAGCCGTGCGGCGGGAGATGCCGAAGTATCGCGCGTAGGTCGTCAGGTTGTCCCTGACCGTCAGTTCGGGATCGAGCGAGTCCTGCTGCGGGCAGACGCCGAGCCGGGCGCGGATCGCGACCCCGTCCGTCCGCGGGTCCATGCCGAGGATCGTCAGTGCACCGTCGGTCGGGCGGGACACACAGCCGATCATCCGCATGGTCGAACTCTTGCCCGCCCCGTTCGGACCGAGGAAGCCGAACGCCTCACCGCTGTGGACATCGACGTCGATGCCATCGACAGCGGTGAAGTCGCCGAACCGCTTCACCAAACCGCGAGCTTGAATGAGTGGCACGGGCCGACCCTAACTCAGAAGTCCGACACGCCCGCCAGCGATTTCTCTCAAGGCTTTGGACCTACGTCGAGGCGCGCGGCCGCGACCAGGGCCGATGTCTCGGGGCGGTCACGGTCCGTGCCGGGATCGAACCGCACCGTCCACCACAGGCCGTCGACGCCACTCACCCGCCGCGCCACGACGCGCAGGCCACCGCCCGGTACCGGGTGATGCGACGTGTACGCGACGGACTTGGTTACCCGGGCCCGTACCTGGTGCGGGACGTCCCCGGGTTCCAGCAACGTGTAGGTGACCGCCGGCAGGTCCTCGACGACGGCGTACCCGGGCTCCTCGGCGACCACCTCCGCGGGCAGTACCGACAGCGCCCGCCCGGACCACGTCGCCTTGTGAATCTCGTGCCAGCCCAGCCGGGACCGGCCGGGCAGGAACAGTCCCCGGTCGGTCGCCACGACCACGTCGCCCCGGTCGACCGCGGCCCACGCCACCACCCGCTCGTCGCGATCGAGCGCGGGCCGACGCTCCGCCGGCAGCCTCGGCTTCCGGCGGAAGATCCGCCACATTCCTCACAACCCCCCGACGGCCTGTTCCCGTAGGCCCCTCGCGTGCTGCTCCAGCGAAAACAACTCTCCAGCCAGCGCCAGGTACTCGTCCTGGTTGGTCACCGGGTTCACCCGCTGCACCTTGGACTTCAGGTCCCGGATCTGACCGCGGACCGCGGCGAGCTGCAGGCGGGCGAGCGTCACCGCGACGTACCCCGGCTCGGGCTCACCGTCGAGGCGCAACGGTTCCACGGCGAGCTCGCTGACGAGTGCCTGCGCGGCCAGGTCCACGCACGCGTCCCGGACCCGCTCGATCCAGACCGCCCCGGTGGTCGCGGCCGCGGCCCCGCCGGCCTCCGCGATGCCTTCGCGGACCGCGGCGTGGACCGGATCGACGTACACATGCGCGCCGAGGGCGTCGAACATCGGACCCGCGAGTACCGGTACCTGCAGCGCCAGCTTCAGCACCTCGCGCTCGACTATCCACTGCGGACTGTCCACAGTAGCCGATGTGACCGATGGGGCGTCGACCGGGACGCCCTTGGCCGCCACGGCCTTCGTCACCTGCTCGATCTCCATGCCGAGGTCAGCGGCCAGCTTGCGGGCGTACTCGGGTCGCAATGCCCTGTCTTTGATCTTCGCCACGAGGGGCGCGGTGGCCCGCAGGGCCGCCACCCTGCCCTCGGCGGTGTCCAGGTCGAAGCGGGACAGCACGGACCGCAGGGCGAACGCGATGAGCGGCTCGCGGCGGGCGACGAGGTCGCGCACCGCGGCGTCTCCCTTGGCCAGCCGCAGCTCGTTGGGGTCCATGTTGTCCGGGCTGACCGCGATGTACGTCTGCCCGACGAACCGCTGGTCGTCCTCGAAGGCCCGCAGCGCCGCCTTCTGCCCGGCCGCGTCTCCGTCGAACGTGAAAATGATCTCGCCGGCGTACGTGTCGGTGTCCATCAGCAACCGGCGCAGGACGCCGATGTGCTCGGCGCCGAAGGCCGTGCCGCAGGAAGCCACCGCGACCGGCACGCCGGCCAGGTGGCAGGACATCACGTCGGTGTACCCCTCGACGACCACCACGCGGCCCTGCCGGGCGATCTCCCGTTTCGCGCGCTCGATGCCGTACAGCACGTGGGATTTCTTGTAGAGCGGGGTCTCCGGCGTGTTGAGGTACTTCGGCCCGTCCTCGGACTCGTCCAGCTTGCGGGCGCCGAACCCGATTATGTCGCCGGCGAGATCGCGGATCGGCCAGAGCAGGCGGTTGCGGAACCGATCGATCAGCGAACCGCTGCGCGCCTCCTTGGCCAGACCGGCGGTGACCATCTCCTGGCCCGTGAAGCCCTTCTGCCGCAGGTGCTTCGTCAACGTCTCCCACGCGTCGGGTGCGTAGCCGCAGCCGTAGTCGGTAGCGGCGGCCCGGTCGAAGCCGCGCTGGGCGAGGAACTCGCGGGCAGCGCGCGCCCCCGGCGTGCCGAGCTGCCCGGCGTAGAACAGCGCCGCCTCGGCGTTCGCCGCGAGCAACCGCTGCTTCTGGCCCGACGCGGTGCGGACCGGCGCCGGCCCGGCCTCGATGTACCGCAACTGGATGCCGGCCCGGCCGGCCAGCCGCTCGACCGCCTCGACGAACGTGAGGTGCTCGACGTCCATGACGAACTTGATCGCGTCGCCGCCCTTGCCACAACCGTGGCAGAACCACACGTTCCGCGCCGAGGACACGTTGAACGACGGCGTCTTCTCGTCGTGGAACGGGCACAGCCCCTTGACGTTGCCACCGCCCGCGGGCTTGAGCGTGACCCGCTCGGAGATCACGTCCACGATCGAGGTGCGCTCGCGGACCAACGCGATGTCCTCGTCACGGATCTTTCCCGGCATGCCCCCTATCCTGCCGCGTGCGCCGGCGCAACGGCAGCCGGGTCGGCCGCGTGTCCTACTCTGACGCCGCGAAGGGGGTCGAATGTCACGTACCTGGGTACGTCGCCTGGTTCGCGGCACCGTCGTGTTCGCCGCGCTCGGTGCCGCGCTGGTCGTCGGGTGCGTGGCGTGGGTCCAGCTGAGCGCCGGCGGCCATACGTCCACAGTAGACGATACGCCGTCGGCGGACGTGGCGATCGTTTTCGGCGCTCAACTGGCACCAGGAGGTACCCAGCCGATGCTGGTGCTCGGGAACCGGCTCGACACGACCGCCGAGCTGTTTCGCCGCGGGTGGGTGAACAACGTGCTGGTCTCCGGGGACGCCCGTGGGTCGACCGGTGACGAGGTAGCCGCGATGGCCCGCTATCTCGAGGATCACGGCGTGCCAGCGGAGCGCATCCGGTCCGACCCGTACGGCCTCGACACGTACGACACCTGCGCCCGAGCCAGGCAGGTCTACGGCGTGACCCGGGCACTGCTCGTGACCCAAGGTTTCCACCTCGCGCGCGCCGTCACGTTGTGCCGGCATCTGGGCATCGACGCGGAGGGGGTCGCGGCCGGCTGTACCGGCTGCCGTCGGATCATCGTGCTGCGCAACACGGTGCGGGACTGGCTCGCCGCGCCGAAGGCCGCGTACGACGCCGTGCGCGACCGCCCGCCGGCCGTTTCCAGATGACCGTGGCTTGTCCGCACCACCGGCGAGAGGCGCGGACAAACCACGATCGGCGGGGGGCGATGCTCCCTTATCACCTACCGTCGCAGCCCTTCTGGCGGTACGCCGGCAAGGATGTCGTCGTAGGCACCCATCGTCACTCACCAGACACGAATAGACATCCGCCACGTTGCGCAGTTCGCGAGCTTGCGAGCGAACCAGCCGGCTCGAACTGCGGGGACTCGCGAAGCGAGGCCGCGCAGTTTCTCGGGTGGTAGGTCGTGTCTACGCCAGCGTCGGCGTGGTGGGTCTTCGAATGTACGTGAGGTGGCGGTTATTTCGCCGTGCCACCTCGAGGATGCTGCATTGAGGCGCTGACCCGGCCGGGGGAGGCGACGAATGCATCGGTCTGGTGGGCCATGAGCACTGTACGTCCGGGTGACGACCATCTGCACTACAGCGACAACTCACACCGCTGGATCGCGCCACCCGACATCGACCAGAGCGTCTGGGAAGCGGGCGTGCGAGCTCACCTCGACCAGCATCTGACGACGATGGGCGGTCCCGTGCAGATGGATCCGATGGTGGAACGTCGCACGCCACGAATCCCCCGCCAGCGCCGTGCACCGGCGACGGAAAGCTTCTTGCGCAAGGCGAGCTAACCGACGCCCCGAAGACTCGCCTCCCGCGCGATGTCGATTCTCGAATGCAGGTCGAGCTTGGCCAGAATGTGCGACACGTGAGTCTGCACGGTACGCCTCGACAGGAACAGCTGTGCGGCTATCTGCGGGTTGGACATTCCCTTCGCGACCAATGCGACAACCTTCAGCTCGGTCGGCGTGAGACTGTTCCAACCCTGATGCGACGACCGGTGCCGGACGCGGGGGCCGCGCCGGATGCCGTACGCGCGGAACCTCGCCTGCGTACGAGCCAGGTCCCAGCCCGCACCGAGGGTGGTGTAGAGGGAGAAAGCATCGGTGAACCAGGTACGGGCACCGGCGATGTCTCCCTGCTCCGCCAAAGCCACCCCGGCCGCTTCGAGCGCCTGCGCCCGCGGCAGCATTCGCCCCGCGGTCCGGTAGTGGTCGGCCGCCCGCAGCAGCAATGTCGGATCGCTGTCCATCAGCCCGCGGCAGTGGGGTGCGACCGCCTTGCGGTGCGGCACGTCCGAGGTACGGGAGACCGCCTCCGCGCGGCGCACCAGCGTACCGGCTGACATCTTGTCGCCCACGCTGACCGCCAACCGGACCGCGTCCGCCAGCAGGTCCGCCTTTTCCTCGGCGTCCTCGACCGGCTCGGACAGACCCTCCAGCAGGACGGCGAGCGCCTCCTCCGGCTCGTCCGCCTGTTCCCGTTGCAGACTCTTGGCCAACGCGAGCGATCCGACGATGCGGTTGCCGAGCCGATCGGCGAACTCCTCGGCGTCGGCGATGTGTTGCACCGCCTCGGGCTCGCCGCGATGAAGTTGGATGGTGGCGGCGAGACCGTGGTCGCAACACTCGACCGCCGGATCCTTGGACACCCCGAAGACCGGGTCGACC
>DASRII010000578.1:0-24543 GCA_035650075.1 Micromonosporaceae bacterium
GGGCCGCAGACAGCACGAAGCCCGACGCCCACGACCAGGCGGACGCCGAGTAGCACGACCCGGACAGCGCGGCCATCACGGCGGCCGGGCGTGCGCCGAGTTCATGACAGGACGGCAGCAGCGGCCCATCCCGACGCCAACCGGGTAGGTGACGGCCGGTTGCGCCACGCGTCCCGAGAACAAGATGCCTCGCCGGCAGGCCGAGCCTTCGGCCCGAGAAAGACCGCCTCCAAAGCCGGCAGGCTTCACCTTCGGCGAGTAGCAGCGCCCAACAGGGTCCGTAGCGGTCGAGGTGACGGGGGCAACGTCGCCGCGTGTCGAACCACGGGCGCTTGGCATCGGCGCTCCGGGAGGCACCACACCAACGGCACTGCCCGCCACGCACCCCAAGGGCGGCCCGGAACCTGCCCCCAGCGCAAGGGGCAGGCACACGTGTCGCCAAGGCGACCCCTTGCGCTGGGGGCAGAACCCGAGCGGGGTTGCACCTGCGCGACGGGAAGCACCACCGCCTACGTGGACAAACTCGACCATATCATTCACTCTTGCCTTCAGTAGACGGGAGGCGATATGCCGCATCACGTAGGGGTCTATTGGGGATTGCCTCTAGCTCACCCGCCTTAATCATTCGTTGGAAGATTCGCTTGACGGTGTTTTCGGAGCCGATTCCCGCAAGCTTACGGACAACCGAGTTGGAGATCTCGCTGTGCGTCTGAAGATACTCTGTAATCATCTCTTCGGGACTGGCTAGACGCTGGTGGCGGATGACAACACGAACCGATGTCCGCCTGTCCTCAATCTCCGGCGGCTTGAGTCTAAGGCTTTTCATCGCCTCCGATGCGGTTCTAAGTCCCTCACCGACATCTTTGTTGGGTGGATCGGGGAATTTAGAAACCCATCGAGCAAGCTGCCCATTACGCACCGCGCGCTGCTCGAAGATGTTCTCCGGCGTCAAATGGCCCGGAAGCCCACCTGGACTTTCAATCTCTACCCTGTTGTCGAATATCCGCACGTGTACGTCGTCGGCGATACTGTAGTCCCTATGCAGTACGGCGTTTGTGATGATCTCGTGTAGCGTCACCTGAGGGTAGGAGATATCCTCGAACCCATTGGGTGTAAGGACGCGGATCCCTTGGACGAGATCGACCGTAGTCCGGACCGCTTCGCGAATAACGTCGTAGATCGGTCCTTCTATCGTAAGCGGTTGGCCGACAAGATGCGCCCGGGAACCCACCGCGTCCGTCGTCGCGTAACGGTAGATCTTTACGGCAGATTGCTTAGGCAAAGCCGCTTGTGGATCGTCCGAGAATAGTAGCACCGATGCGACTGTTGGCTTTCCGCTCCGGATGAGTAACTGCTTTGTGAGCCACGCCTCCGGTTCCCCTGTCGGGACAATCTCTAACATGAATCCGATAATAGTTAGTGAGTTGGCGACGAAGTCGACGGGGACATCTATGGTGTTAGCTTCGAAGCTAGCGGTACCCTTCAGATACTCCAAACGTCGAATGCCCTCGACGTCCTGTAATGGCTGACTGGACGCGCTCAAACGAACGTAGATCTTGCCGTCGCTCGCTTTTTTAATATCCGGAGTTCGCTGAACGGTAACCTTGAGTACCAATCCGGCGGCAGGGTCATTTGC
The DNA here is from genome assembly GCA_035650075.1 of Micromonosporaceae bacterium. GTDB lineage: Bacteria > Actinomycetota > Actinomycetes > Mycobacteriales > Micromonosporaceae > DASSUC01. Next base: position 1,637 of record DASRII010000578.1, read on the forward strand.
CTGCCTGAGGAACTGATAATCGATAAACCCTCCGAGAGGGAAGAGGCTCCCCAGCGCCTGGACGTGGCCGTTGGCCGCTTCTGGGTCGCTGAATCCACGCCATTTCCTCGTGCTGGTTGCTTTGTCTTCATCGACGCCTACTAGAAGTTCGCCCCCTTCGGCGTTACAGAATGCAGACAGGGCGCGCGTCAGCTTGGCGGGGGACACCTCGATCGCCTTTAGGTCAACCGTATGACTTTCCTCCGTCCTTAGGGCTTGTTCAACTTCCGTCGGACCGAGATCTACGACTTCAAAGGGCACGCCGAGTATCTTGCCACAGTGCCACCAGCGCAGATCGATGGCCGACGAGGTGGGGGAGACCCGTTGACGCTGCTGGGGGGATAAGAGGTCGCGATCGCCCATGATCAGGCCGTCTCCAGGCCGTCCGACGGTGGCCGCCAGCGACTAGCGACCACCATCGATGACAGACGTAAGTCCAGGTCAGGCAGGCGATGCGCCACTTTCGCCCGACTACGCCCGGCGGTATAGGCATTTCAACGCCAAGTAGTCGATGCACCCGCACTGACCTGCGGAAACGATTCTCGAAACGGCTGAGTTTCATGATCAGGCCGTCTCACATGCATCCCGTTGCGACGGTCGTTCGCGATCCCGGCGGCCCGGAGAGCGCGTTTCCAGACTGGGACGTTGAAGCTGTTGCGAGACAGCGCCTCACCGGTCGGCACGGTCAAGTACAGCGGCACGGTTCGTGGCTCGCCGTCGAGCGTAGCGACGCGAAGTCCTTACCCGCCGGTCACAACGGTTGTGTCGGACTGCCGAGACCTGGCGACGGGGTCGTCACGCCAGCCTACGGCTGGCGTGACGACGTTTGTGGATCAGGGTTCACGTTCACCTGCTGTCAGTAACCGTGACGCATGTACAACACCTCCCTTCCCACCATCCACGCGTCGCGTTGACCATCCAGCGCCAACGGGCCGGACGTGGGTACCTAGGCTGGCCCAAACCATCAAGTACGGCTTTGACGTTGTCGTCTGTGGGTATCGCGGCCATCGTGGCCGCGACAAGATCGGCGACGTATGCCTGTAGCACTGCGACCGAACCTACGGGCGGAAACTCGCTACTCGCGTCGAATTCGAACGCAAATAGCTCCTCCAACGCAGAGACAGCTACCTGGTAGCCCGGCAGCCTGGGCCGGGTAGCGACGTGAAGTCCTTCCCGCCGGTCACAACGGTTGTGTCGGACTGCCGAGACCTGGCGAGGGGGTCGTCACGCCAGCCCCTGGCTGGCGTGACGACGTTGTGGATCAGGGTTCATCTGCTGTCAGTACTTGTGAACCATGTACAACACCTCCCTTCCCACCATCCACGCGTCGCGTTGACCATCCAGCGCCAACGGCCGGACGTGGGTACCTAGGCTGGCCCAAACCATCAAGTACGGCTTTGACGTTGTCGTCTGTGGGTATCGTGGTCGCGACAAGATAGGCGACGTATGCCTGTAGCTCTGCGACCGAACCTACGGGCGGAAACTCGCTACTCGCGTCGGGTTCGAACGCGAATAGCTCCTCCAACGCAAAGACAGCTCGACCAGCCGGAGGGAGTAATAGCCGAGATCCCGGACAAGGAGGTGCTCCGGCTCGACGCGGTCTACGGGATCCGGGGCAAGCGCGCCGACCCACTTGCCGGACGACCTCAGCGATGCGGATTTGGTTGATCACCGATTCGGCATCGACGGAGCATACGTCGTCGTCCATACTCGACTCTTTCCACCTCGACTCTCGAGCGCGTCGACCGCTCGGCTACCACTCGTTTGTCCACAGAGTCGTCCTGCATGCGACCTCCACATCGACCATGTCGGGCTATGACGGTACCGAAGACCGGCGCGGAGAAGTCGACGCTACCGAAAGCCCCTGGTGTGGAATAGGGGAGACGCCGTCGCATGAACCTGGGACATCTAGGAAGCCTCGTGGCGGCCTACGCTGGCTACCAGTTGCCGTCTGCGGCGGCGGTCGACACTCCCCTGCAATACTTCACTGGTACCTCGACCGCAGCGGTGCGCCGGAAATCCACCACGTCGGAATGCGATCCACCACCTCGGAAATGCAACGAGTTCCGACTGGAAGGTTGGGAAACCGCCCGAACTGCCTCGGCGGCCAAATCCGAACACCGAGGTCGACCATCAACCGCCACGGTGAGGAGTCCTATATGCCAGCGCCCATCCAGGTTGGTCCTTCGCTCTTCGATCCGCTTTCGCGAGAGTTCATCGAAGACCCGTATCCGACCTTCCGCAAGCTACGCGCCGAGGATCCCGTTCACTGGAGCGAACAGCTCCGGTCCTGGGTTGTTTCGCGCTACCACGATACCCGTCGGGTGCTTGTCGAGTACGACACGTACTGCGCCGATAGTAGGCCGATGGGAGGTGACGATCACGGTGCGTCGATAAGCATTCAGTCCCTGGATCCACCGGATCATACCGTCGTCCAACGGCTGCTCAACTCGTCCTTTCATGCGGCGTTGACGTCCGACGTGCGGGCGCTCACCCAGGAGCGCGCCGAAAAGCTGCTCAGCACCGCCGCTGAACGCGGCGAAACAACCGACTTCGTGAATCACGTGGCGGCTCCCTTGAGCCTTGAAGTCACGCTGCGACTGCTTGGCGTGGACATAAAGAGTCGACACCTTCTCGAATGCTCGGCCGCCATTGTTCGCGACATGATGTCCGGGCTGGAGCCCGGCGCGACCGGCCCCGGTCAGGCCGCCCGCGAGCAACTGGCCGAGACGATCGAGGGACTACTCGAGTCGCCGGGTGCCGACGGCATGACGCGGTACCTGGCCGAAGCTGACAGCATCCGAGAGCTGCCGCGGTCCTACGTCGTCAACTCGTTGCGGGTATTTCTGCTAGCCGGAATCAATTCCACCCAACGCTTTCTCGCGAACAGTCTCCTGGCGCTGCTGTCCAACCTGGACGCATTCAGAGCGCTGGGCCGGTGCATGGCTCCGACCAAAGCGCTCCACGAGCTAGCCCGGTACGACAGCCCGGTTCAGGCTCAGGAAAAGATGGTCCTGGCCGACACCGAGCTAGGCGGTCGCCGGCTACGTCGCGGCGACCTTGTCGTCGTGCTTCTCGGTTCAGCGAATCGGGACGAGGCGGTGTTCGGCCGCCCGGACGCGCTCGTGCTCGACCGCACGCCTAACCCGCACCTCGGTTTCGGAGTCGGCCACCACACCTGCCTTGGCGCCCCGCTCGCCCTGCTGGTCGCTCAAGCGGTGCTGCCCTACCTCTCGCGGCGCTTTCCCAGGACGCGGCTTGTCGGTTCACCGGTCCGCGACTCGAACCCCACGCTGCGCGGTCTGCTGTCGCTGCCGGTCAGCCTGCACGGCTGACCCAAGCCCTGTCCCAGGTGAGTGGAACGGATGACGGCGCAGACTGAAGGTGGGGACGCTGCCGGCGCCGCGTACCTGCCGCTATCAACCGCACAACAGGCGATGTACTACGGCGCCCCAGCATACCGCCGGACGCCTCACCACAGGAGGCAGTGGACCCGATCGTCGGTACCGCCCTCCTCGACAACAGTGACGCGCCAGCGGGGTTCACCACCGACGAGAGCCGCATGATGGACCATTTCATGGGGCCTGGCTACCTGGCTCAGTTCGCCGACTGGCCGTTGATGCGCTTCGATGTCTGTCCGACGTTCCCCGCCGTAACCGCCTACCGGATCCAGGAGACCCGGACGGTACGGAGCTTCTGGCGGGACGGCGTGGACTACTCGCATAAATGGATTGCGAACGGGCATTGGGTCGAGCGGCACGCGAACGAGGCGAACGCCGCCAAATCGGTGGCGGATGCCCGGGCCGTGGTCGAGCACTGCGCGGCGTACGCGCGGTTCACCATCACGTCGACCGGGTTCGCCGGCGACGAGTCGCTGCGATTCGTCGAACGCGGCGGGGGACGGGACGAAAACGACGACATGTACTGGACGATCGTCCGGGTCGGCCGCTACGTTGCGTTCCTGCGGATGGCCACCGACGCCGACCTCGCCGACCGGATGGTGCAGCGGATCTGCCAGGCGTACCCGACGGAGTGCTGAACTGGCTGGTGGGCTGCTAACGTGCCGGCACATGACGCAGCCACCCCACGACCCGTACGGCTACCAGAACTCCGGCTATCCGGACCAGGGTGGCTACCAGCAACCGCAGTACCAGCAGCCGCAGTATCAGCAACCGCAGTACCCGCAGCAGTACCAGCCCGAGTACTACCAGCAGCCGTCGTACTACCAGCAGGCGCCCCCACCGCCGGCCGGTACGAACGGCTGGGCAGTCGCCTCACTGATCTTCGGCATCCTCGGCGGGGTCCTGCTGAGTGTGATCTTCGGAATCGTCGCCCTGGTCCAGATCCCGAAGCGGCGACAGAAGGGCAAGGGTCTGGCCGTCACCGGCTTGGTCCTGTCGGCGCTCTGGGTGCTCGGCATCGTGGCGGCGGTCATCTTCGCCGCGGCCAACAGCGCGAACCGCAACGATGCCGGGGACATCGTCGACAGCGGCACGGTATCGGTGAACGACCTGAAGGCCGGCGACTGCTTCAACGGCCTGACCGACAGCGGCACGGTGCTGAGCGTGGACGCGGTACCGTGCGCCGACCCGCACGACGCCGAGGTCTTCGCGGTCTTCTCGCTGACGGGTACGGCGTTTCCGGGCGACCAGGCAGTTTTCGACCAGGCGGAGAAGGGCTGCAACGACCGCCTCGCCGACTACTCGAACAAGGCCGTCGAGGACGACTCGATCGAGCTGTACGTCTTCCACCCGACCCAGCAGTCCTGGTCGCGGGGTGACCATGAGGTGACCTGCATCATCGGCAACCCCAACGAGAAGATCACCGGGAGTTTGAAGGACTGAGCCCTCGGTTACTGCGCACCCTGTGAGACGAGGGTCTGTCGCGCTCCTGGTCGCGCTCGTCGCCGGTTTGGCGTGCGCGGCCGGCCCGCGCGGTGGCGACGAGCCGACCGGGCCGCCGCCGGACTCGCCTTCCGCCACCACGCCGGTGCCCGATCCCAACGAGTTCCAGCAGGACATCGAGGCCGCGGCGACGGTGGCGCGCGAGTACTGGCAGGCGCAGTTCGCCGCGTCGGACGAGCGGTTCCAGCCGATCCGGGACATCGTCCCGTACCGGCGTGACGGCGAGGTCATCTGCAGCGGCGAGCCGCTGCCGCGCAACAACGCGGCGTACTGCGTCGCCGAGGACGTCATCGCGTACGACGTCGATTGGGCTCGGCTGGCGTTCACCCGGCTCGGGGACGCGTTCATCTACTACCTGCTCGGGCACGAGTACGGGCACGGCATCCAGTTGCGCCTCGGCATCGAGCACCAGTTGTCGATCCAGCAGGAGCTGCAGGCCGACTGCTTCGCCGGCGCGTACATCGGCGACTCGGTACGGGCCGGTCGCCTGCAACTGGAGGACGGTGACCTCGACGAGCTGCGGGCCGGGCTGATCGCGGTGGCCGACGACCCCGGCCAGCCGTGGTTCGCCGAGGACGCCCACGGCAGCGCGGAACAGCGGACCGACGCGTTCTTCGGCGGCTACGAGCGCTCGCTCACGGCGTGCGACGTCGGCTGACGGCGGCGGCTCGAGTACCTTTGCGGCGTGGCGGAACTGGGTGCGGTCCTGTTCGACATGGACGGGACGCTCGTCGACAGCGAGAAGGTGTGGGATGTGGGTCTGGCCGAGCTGGCCGCCCACTACGGCGGCGAGCTGTCGGCCGCGGCCCGGGCCAGCATGATCGGTACCTCCATGATCGACACGATGACGATCCTGCACGACGACCTCGCGCAGCCGTGGCGTGATCCGGTAGCCAGCACCGCCTGGCTGGAGACCCGGATGGGGGAGCTGTTCGCGGCCGGCCTGGTCTGGCGGGACGGCGCCCGGGAGCTGCTGGCCGAGGTGCGGGCCGCGGGCGTACCGACCGCGCTGGTGACCGCGACCCGGCGGCCGCTCGTCGAGGTCGCGCTGACGACGATCGGGGCGGAGAACTTCGACCTCGTCGTGTGCGGAGACGACCTGGACCGGACCAAGCCCCATCCGGAGCCGTACCTGGCGGCGGCGGAGGGACTGGCGGTCCCCATCGACCGGTGCGTGGCCATCGAGGATTCGCCGAACGGGGTACGCAGTGCCGTGGCCGCGGGTGCCGTCGTGGTCGCGGTACCGTCCGAAGTGGACCTGGCGGGCCTTGCCGGGGTGACGCACGTGCGGAGCCTGGCCGACGTGGACCTCGCCTTCCTCCGCGCGCTGGTGTGACAGCGGGGTGGCGCGCGACGCGCCACCCCGCAGCCCCCGTTATTCGTAGGCGATCGCGTTCAGGACATCCACGCGAGCCGCCCGGATGGCCGGCAGGACAGCGGCCACCACGCCGACGAGCGCGGCGAGCACCAGGTACAAGGCCATCTGGCTCCACGGGAACGCGAGGTCGGTGAACCCCTCGTCGCGCAGCGCCCGGACCACGGCGGTACCCAGTCCGGTGCCGACGGCCACCCCGAGAAGCGCGCCGAACACCGAGATCACCATGGACTCGACGGTGATCATTCGCATCGTTTGCGCCCGGCGCAGCCCGATCGCCCGCAGCAGGCCCAGCTCCCGGGTGCGTTCGAGGACCGACAGCGCCAGCGTGTTGACGATGCCCAGCACGGCGATGAGGATCGCCAGCGCCAGCAGGATCTGGATCATCGTGAGGATCGTGTCGAACTGCCTGGTCTGCTGGGCGATGAACGCGGACCGGTCGGAGGCCGACACCTCCGGGCTGTCCGCCAGCAGCGCCTCGATCCGCGGCAGCACGTCGGTGATCGAGGCACCCGGAGCCAGCTGTACGAAGGCCTGGAACGGCTGGGGTACCGCGAAGTTCTTCGCCGCCGACTCGGGCACGAAGATCCCGCTGATCACGTCGTTGTCCTGGTAGATCCCGGCGACCGTGTAGGTCTCCGCCTCGCCGCGGGTGAGCTGGATCGACACCCGATCGCCCGCGTGGACGCCGCCGATCTGGGTCGCCGACTCCGCGTCGAGTACCAGCTGCCCTTCGCCGAGCGTGTCCAGGCTGCCCTCGGCCGGGGTGAGCGCGAAGATGTCCCGCGCCGCCGCGATGTCGTGCACGGCGACCACGAAGTCGGGCTTGGTGCCGTTGACGATGGCCCGGTCGAGATAGGCGCCGGTCACCTTCGCCACGCCCGGCGTCGACCCGGCCCGGTCGAGCACGGCCGCGTCGAACGTGGGTGGCAGCGGGCCGGACTGCTCGCCGCTGATGTAGATCTCCGCGTGTACCTGGTTGGCCGCGAGCCGGTCGAAGCTCTTGGTAGCCGAGGTGAGGATCACGTTCACCCCGATCACCAGCGCGATGCCGACCATCAGCGCGGCCGCGGTGATGGCGGTCCGCCGCGGGTTGCGGCCGGAGTTCAGCCGGCCGAGCTTGCCCGGTACCGACCAGGAGAACAGCCGGCCGAGCACCGATACCACCGGTCGCGCCAGCAACGGCGTGAGCAACGCGACTCCGACGAAGGAGACCAGGACGCCGGCGAGCACTGTCCACAGTGTCGCGTCGCCCGCGTTGCCGGACAGGCCCAGCGCCAGCGCCGCGCCGCCGGCGGTGAGCGTCAGTGCCCCGGCGATCGTCACGCGGGTAAGTGGCTTGTCGGGGATCGCCGAGTCCTGCAGGGCCGCCACCGGAGGGATGCGGGAGGCCCGGATCGCCGGCAGGACGGCCGCCACGAGCGTGACCAACAGGCCGACGGTGAACGCCGAGACGACCGCCGCCACCGGTACGCCGATGCCGGCCAGCGCCAGTCCGCCGGCCATCTGGCCGAAGACGAACGCCAGCAGCGCGCCGACGCCGATACCGGCACCGAGCCCGAGCACCGAGGCGACCAGGCCGATCACCAACGCCTCGACGAGAACCGAGCCGATGACCTGACGTCTGCTCGCCCCGACGGCGCGCATAAGCGCCAGCTCGCGGGTGCGCTGGGCCACGATGATCGAGAAGGTGTTGAGGATCAGGAAGATGCCCACGAACAGGGCCACGCCGGCGAAGCCGAGCAGGATGTTGTTGAAGAAGCCCAGCCCTCGCCGGAACGAGTCGGTCGTCTCGGTGGCCAACTGGTCGCCGGTCTTCACGACGTAGTCGGGACCCAGCTCGGCGGCGATCCGGTCGCGCAGCTCCTCCGGAGTCACGCCGGCGGCCGCCTTTACCCTGATCGCGCTGTACACGTCCTTCTCGCCGAGCATGAGTTGCTGGGCGACCGGGGTGGTGAACGCGACGACTGTGGCCCCGCCGATCGAATCCCGGTCGTTGCTGTAGCCGAAGATGCCGACGAGCTTGAACGTCTTCTTGGGCTCGAGCGTCAGTACCGCGATCTCGTCGCCGACGTTGAAGCCGCCGGTCTTGGCCAGGCCCGCGTTCATCGCGATTTCGTTTTCCGCGGTCGGGGCCTTCGAGCCCGGCCGCAGTGTGATCATGTCGGACTCGCCGGTCCAGTTGGCGCCGAGCCGCGGCGGGCCGAGCGAGGCGATGACCTTGCCGTTCTTTCCGATCACCCGGGCGCCGTCGGCTTCCGCGAGGCCGACCGCGTCGGCCACTCCCGGAACCTTGTCCTCGATCCGCTCCACCAGGTCCGCCGGGACGTTAGCCGGTATCGGCGCGCCCTCGAGCTCGTCCACCTCGATCTTCGGCTTGCCGGCCACCTGAACGTCGGTCTGGGAGTACACCGTGGAGAAGAGTCCCTCGAAGCTGCGGCCGAGCGTGTCGGTCAGCACGAACGCGCCGGACACGAACATCACGCCGAGCACGACCGCGAGACCCGACAGGATCAGCCGCAGCTTGCGGGCCAGGAGGCTGGCGAACGTGGCGCGCAGCATCAGGCCACCGTCCCCAGGACGTCGAGCCGCTTCATCGTGTCCAGTACCGCTTCGGCGTCCGGGTCGGCCAGCTCGGCCACGATCTGGCCGTCGCCGAGAAACACGACCCGGTCGGCGTACGACGCCGCGTTCGGGTCGTGCGTGACCATCACGACGGTCTGCCCGAATTCGCGTACCGACCGGCGCAGGAAGCCGAGCACTTCGGCACCCGAACGCGAGTCGAGGTTGCCGGTCGGCTCGTCGGCGAAGACGACCTCGGGTTTGCCGAGCAGCGCCCGGGCGCAGGCCACCCGCTGCTGCTGGCCGCCGGACAACTGGGACGGCCGGTGGCCGAGCCGGTCACGCAGCCCGATCGTGTCGATGACCGTGTCGAACCACATCGGGTCCGGCTTGCGGCCGGCGATGGCCAACGGCAGCGTGATGTTCTCCTGCGCCGACAGCGTCGGTAGCAGGTTGAACTGCTGGAAGACGAAGCCGACCTGGTCGCGGCGCAACCGGGTGAGCCCGGCGTCCCCGAGGCCGGTCAGTTCGGTACCGCCGATGTACACCTGGCCGCGGGTCACCGAGTCCAGGCCGGCCAGGCAGTGCATGAGGGTCGACTTGCCGGAGCCGGACGGCCCCATGATTGCGGTGAACTGCCCGCGCGCGAGGTCGACGCTGATGCCCCGCAGGGCGACCACCTGTGCCTCACCCGAGCCGTACACCTTCCACACGTCCACCGCACGAGCCGCAGCAGCCGTCGTCACCGAAGTCCTCCTGTCGAGTGCTGGACCGGCCGTGGGGGTTCCCCGACCGGCAAACTCGATCGTCGGCGGCGACGGTCCACAATGCATCAACCGGTGGATGGACAAGACCGCCCATCTTCGGGTCGGGGGGGCCCCTACGTCAGGTCGGGGTTGCCCCTGACCGATCCCTCTCCGTCGATCAAGGAGGGGGCTACTCGTAGGCGATGGCTTCGAGGACGTTGAGTCGGGCGGCCCGGATCGCCGGCAGGATCGCGGCGAGGACACCGGCGACGAAAGCCAGCGCGAAGGTGACGGCCAGGTACCACCACGGGATCGTCAGGTGCAGGAACTCACCGCCGACCGCCTGCACGATCGCGATGCCGAGCGCCACCCCGGCCACGATGCCCAGCAGCACACCGAACACCGAGATCAGGATGGACTCCACGGTGATCATGCGACCGAGCTGGGTACGGCTCATGCCGATGGCGCGTACCAGACCGATCTCCCGGGTGCGCTCGAAGATGGACAGCAGCAGCGTGTTGATCACACCGAGCACCGCGACCAGGATCGTCAGGCCGAGCAGCACATTGAGGATCGTCAGGACCACGTCGAGGAACCGCGAGCTCTGCGCGATCAGTGCCGACTGGTCGGATACCGTCACCTCCGGGTTGTCCGCGAACAGGTTGTCCAGTCGCGCCTCGACCGCGCCGACCTGGCCATCGTCGGCGACCTTGACGAAACCCTGCTGGGCGTACGGTGTCCGGAACGTGGCGGCGTCGGCGGGACTGACCAGCGCGCCGGACACCACGTTGTTCTTCCGGTAGATGCCGACCACGCGTTCGGTGTAGTCGCCGCCGCGGGCGGTCCGCATCGGTACCGTGTCGCCGACCTGCCAACCGCGGGTGCGGGCGGTGTCCTCGTCGACCACCAGCTCGCCGGTGGACAGCGGGCGCAGTTCTCCTCCCTCCGGCTCCATCTCGAAGATGACGCGGGCGGCGGCGAGGTCCGTCGCGGAGACGAACGCGTTGCGGTCCCCGAGGAGTACGTTGTCGCCCTGCAGGGCCATCGCCGTCTCCACTCCGGGTACTGCCTTCATCTGGTCCACTTTGGACGGTAGGAAGCCGCCCGTACCGCCGGTGGCAAAGTCGACGCCGACGATCAGCTGGGCGTTCAGGTCGTTGGCGAACACGTCGCTTATGCCGGACTTGGCCGATGCGGCGAACACGCCCGCGCCGGTGGCCAGGGTCACCCCGATCATCAGCGCCGCCGCGGTGACCGCGGTCCGGCGCGGGTTGCGGCCGGTGTTGCGGGTGCCGAGCCGGCCGGGCATCGACCGCCCGAACAGCCGGCCGAACAGACCGGTCACCGGGCGGCTGATCGCCGGCGCCAGCATCGCGACACCGAGGAAGGCCAGGGCCGCGCCGCCGCCGAGCATCGGCCACAGCGCGCCCTTCGTGGTACCGGTCAGCTTCAGCCCCAGCAGGAGTACGCCAACCGCGAAGACAACGGCGCCGATGGCGGTGAGCCGGCCGAGGGGCCGGTCCGGGGTGGCCGCGTCCCGCATCGCTGCGATCGGCGCCACCCGGGACGCGCGCAGCGCGGGGATCAGAGCGGCGAGGACGGTGAACAAGGTACCGACGAGCAGTGTGATGACCACGACGTAGGGACGTACGACGACGCCGGTGACGGGCAGGCTCGTGTTGGCGAACGACTCCAGTAGCTTGCGCAGGAGCCAGCCCACCCCGATGCCCAGGATCAGCCCGACCGTGGACGCGACGAGTCCGAAGAGGACGGACTCGGCCAGGACCGCCCGGTTGACCTGCCACCGGCCGGCGCCGAACGAGCGGTACAGCGCCAGTTCCCGGGTGCGCTGGGCGACCAGCATCGAGAAGGTGTTGAAGATGAGGAACGCCCCGGTGAACAGGCCCACGAGCGCGAACCCGGTCAACCCTCCCTTCAGGACGGTGATGAATCCCTGTACGTCGCTCGCCTGGTCCCGGGCCGTCTCCTCGCGCGTCTTGACGACGTACCCGGGCCCGACCTCGGCCTGGACCCGCCGCTTCAGGTCCACATCGGACACTCCGGGGTCGGCCTGAACGTCCACATTGGTGTACTTGCCCGGCGCGCCGAGCATCAGCTGCTGCGCCGTGGCCATCGGGAACGCGACGGTCGTCTCGCCGCCGAGCGAGTCGCGCCCGCCGGGGTAGCCGAAGATGCCGGCGAGCCGGAACGTGCGCCGCGGCTGCAAGGTGATGACGTCGACGAGGTCGCCGACCCGGTACCCGGTCGTCTTCGCCAGCCCGGCGTTGATGGCGATCTCGTCCGGCGCGTCCGGTGCCTCGCCGTCGCGCAACTGGATGAGCGGGTCACCCTCGACCCAGCCGATGCCGAACCGCGGCGGCCCGTTGGACGCCACCACCTTGCCGTTCTTGCCGACCACGCGTGCGCCGTCCGTGGAGACGTGCGGCGTGGCGTCGGCGACCCCCGGTACGTTCTCGAGCCGGTCCGCGGTGGCCCGGTCGACGAACGCGGTGACGATCTCGCTGCCCTGCTCGGACTCTGGCGCGTCGTTGCGGGCGGTCACCTGGACGTCGAGGTTCTCGTTGACGGTGGCGAACAGTTGCTCGAACCCCTTGGCCATGGTGTCGCCGGCGACGAACGCGGCGGACATGAACATCGTGCCGAGCACCACCGCGAGCGCCGAGAGCAGCAGCCGCAGTTTGTGGCTGAGCAGGCCGCGCAGCATCGCCCTAAGCATGGGTGTCCAGCCGCTTCATCTGGTCCAGTACCGCCGCGGCGGTGGGGGAGGCGAGCTCGTCGACGATCTGGCCGTCGACGAGGAAGACGACGCGATCGGCGTACGACGCCGCGTTCGGGTCGTGCGTGACCATCACTATGGTCTGGCCGAACCGGCGTACCGAGTCGCGCAGGAACGTCAGCACCTCGTTGCCGGAGCGCGAGTCGAGGTTGCCCGTCGGCTCGTCCGCGAAGATCACCTCGGGCCGGCTGACCAGTGCCCGCGCGCAGGCGACGCGCTGCTGCTGGCCGCCCGACAGCTCGCTCGGCCGGTGGTGCAGCCGGTCCTCGAGCCCGACCGTGCCGATGACCGTGGCGTACCACTCCGGATCCGGCTTGCGGCCGGCGATCGCCAGCGGCAGCGTGATGTTCTCCTCGGCCGACAGCGTGGGCAGCAGGTTGTACTGCTGAAAGATGAACCCGATCCGGTCCCGCCGCAGCTGGGTCAGGCCGGCGTCGCCCAGGCCGGTGACCTTGGTGTCGCCGACCCAGACCGTACCGGCGTCCACTGTGTCCAGTCCGGCGAGGCAGTGCATGAGAGTGGACTTGCCGGAGCCGGACGGACCCATGATGGCCGTGTACATGCTCCGGGCGAACGTGACGCTGACCCCGCGGAGGGCGGCCACCTGAGCCTCACCGGTGCCGTACACCTTCCAGATCTGGTCGGCCCGAGCAGCCGTCCCATTTGCCGTCATAGCCCGATTATGTACTGGGGCGTACCAATCCGGTCTCGTATGCGAGCACCACGGCCTGGACCCGGTCCCGCAGTCCCAGCTTCGTCAACACATGCCCGACGTGAGTCTTGATCGTGGTCTCGCTGACCGACAGCTCCTTGGCTATCTCGGCGTTGGACAGCCCACGGGCGACCTGGACCAGCACCTCGCGCTCCCGCTCGGTGAGCACGTCCAGCACCCGCGGCGGGCTAGCCGCCGGATCCGGCAGGGTCGTGGCGAACCGGTCCAGCAGCCGCTTGAGGATGCGCGGAGCGACGACCGCCTCGCCGGCGGCGACCGTGCGGATCGCGGCGACGAGGTCCTCCGCCGGCACGTCCTTGGCCAGGAACCCGCCCGCGCCGGCCCGCAGCGCGCCCACCACGTACTCGTCGAGGTCGAACGTCGTCAGGATCAGCACGTGTACCGGCAACCGCGCCTCCACGATCGCCCGCGTCGCGGCCACCCCGTCCATCCGCGGCATGCGGATGTCCATCAGCACCACGTCCGGCAGCAGCCGGCGGGACAGGTCCACCGCCTCGACGCCGTCACCGGCCTCCCCGACGATGTCGAAGTCATCTTCCGCGCCCAGGACCATCCGGAACCCGGTCCGCAACAGCGGCTGGTCGTCGGCCAGCAAGATGGTGATGGGCTTGCTCATGCGGCGGGAATCCTTGCCGAGACGCGGAAACCGCCGCCGGCGCGCGGGCCGGTACGCAGCGTGCCGCCGTACAGCGCTACGCGTTCGCGCATGCCCAGCAGGCCGTGGCCGAGGCGGTTGTCCGGCCGGGGACCGCGGCCGGTATCGGAGATGTCCAGCGTCAGGTGCCCGTCGGCGAACGCGAGGTGGACCTTGGCCACGGCGTCCCCGGCGTGCTTGAGCGTGTTGGTCAGCGCCTCCTGCACGATCCGGTAGAGCGTCAGCGCGATCCCGGGATCGATCGCGCCCGGGTCACCGGTCACGGTCAGCGTCACCGGCAGGCCGGCCTCGCGGAGCTGGTCGACCAGCTGCGTGATCCCGGTCAGGCCGGGTTGTGGCGTCAGCTCGGCGGCGGGCTCGGCCTCGGTACGCAGCACCGTGAGCAGGCGCCGCATCTCACGCAGCGTCGTGCGCCCGGTCTCCTCGATAGTGGCGAGGGCCTCGTCGGCGGCGTCCGGGTCACGCCGCAGCACGCGCCGCGCCCCGGTCGCGAGCACGCCCATCACGCTGACGTGGTGGGCCACCACGTCGTGTAGCTCGCGGGCGATGCGCCGGCGCTCGTCGGCTACCGCCTGCTCGGCGATCCAATGCTGGTTCTCCTCCGCCGCCTGGGCCCGCACCCGCAACGCCTCCGTGAACGCCCGGTGGTTGTACACCGCTCGGCCGAACAGGAAGCACAGCAGCGCGACCATCACGTTGAACACGAGCAGGTACGGCGGCGCGATGTCCAGGGGCGCCGCGGCGGGCGTCATCAGCAGCGTCGCGGCGGTCAGCGCCGGCCCCCAGATCAGCAGCGTCGCCAGTGCCGCCGGTTTCGCCCGCCGGTGGGCGGCCGCCGTGTACGTCAGCACGACCAGCGCGAACCCCTGGTCGGCCAGGGAGGCGAAGCCGATGTACGGAATCGTGCTGTGCAGGCTCAGCAGGATCACCGCGGGCCAGAACCACCGCCGGCGGAGCGCTATCGGCACCACGCCGAGGGCGCTGTAGACGAGCGCCACCGGCCACGACTGCGGCCAGACCTGCCGCGGTGCCAGGACCCAGAGCAGCATCTCGCACCCGTACAGCCCGACGGCCAGGACCGTGTCGGCGAGCAGCGGGCGCCGCTGCAGCGTCTCCCACAGGCGGTGTCCCGGCGTCATGACTAGGACGGTAGCCGCTACTGGTCGGCGGCTCGGGGCAGGTCGGGGAGCGGATCGTCGACGACCGTCGGCCGCTCGGGGAACGGCGGTGGGGTGCCACCGTACGCCGGGCACCGCTCCTGGTGCGAGCACCAGCCGCACAGCCGGCTCGGCCGGGGCCGGAAGTCCTTCTCGGCGGTTGCCCGGTCGATGGCCCGCCAGAGCGCGATCAGCGTCCGCTCGAACCGGACCAGCTCCTCCGGATCCGGCGTGTAGTCGCAGATCTCGGCATCCTTGAGGTAGAGCAGGCGCAGCACCCGCGGCACCACCCCGCGGACCCGCCAGAGCACCAGCGCGTAGAACTTGAGTTGGAACAGGGCCCGTGCCTCGAACGCCTCGCGCGGGGCGCCGCCGGTCTTGTAGTCGACGACGCGCAGCTCGCCGCCGGGCGCCACGTCGAGGCGGTCCACGTACCCCCGGATCACCAGCTGATCGTCCACTGTGGTCTCGATGAGGCTCTCCCGCTCGGCCGGCTCCAGCCGGCGCGGATCCTCGACGGCGAAGTAACCGCCCAGCAGCTCCTCGGCCTGGCCGAGGAACCCGGGGATGTCCTCCGCCTCCGGCACCGCGCCGAGCTCGGGGTGCTCCTCGAGCAGGCGCTGCCACTGCGGCTCGACGAGCGCGGCGGCCGCCTCCGGAGTGCGCTCGGCCGCCGGCAGATCGAAGAGCCGCTCCAGCACGGCGTGCACCAGCGTGCCGCGGACCTGGTCGCCGGTCGGCTGCTCGGGCAGCTTGTCGATCGTGCGGAACCGGTACAGCAGGGGGCAGGTCTTGAAGTCGGCGGCCCGGGACGGGGATAGGGACGGCAGGATCGGGAGCGCCGGGGGCGCCTCCGGGCCATCGATGGGCTGCGTCTCGACCGTCATGCCAAACACGCTAGGGCACGGGTACGACATCAGCCCGCAAGTACACGTTCACCTTTCCGGCGTTGGCTGCCGAGGTAAGCCCGTTTCCGTACCCGTGGGAGGAGAAATCGTGAAACGAGGCACCTTGCTGGCCGCTGTCGGAGTCGGGTTGTCCATCGCCTTGGTCGGCGCCTTCGCGGCGTCCGCTGATCGGGATGGCGACCACAACGACACGTCCGGGTCGGCGCTGCGAGACTTCGGCGTCGTCAAGGGTCTGGACCACTCTTCGACCGAGGACATCGACGCCGCCACCGCTACCGCCGACCCGCTGCGCCTGGCGACGCTGGCCAGGGGACTGCGGGCGCGGGTGGTCACCGCCGGTAACGCCGCACCCGCCCTGGACATGATGGCGCTCTGGCCGGTGGACCACCCCACCCACCTGCTGGCGTGCAACGAGCAGGGGCCGGCTCAGGCCGGCGTACAGCGAATCGACCTGGCCACCGGCGTGGCGGCGACGATCGTGTCCGGCACCCAGTCGTGCGACCCGCTGCACGTGACCCCGTGGGGCACGGTCATCTTCGGCGAGGAGACCACCACCGGACACGTCTGGGAGCTCATCGATCCGCTGTCGGTCACCAACGCGACGCTGGACCGCCTCACCGGGGCGACCAGTACCCCCAAGATCGTGCAACGACCGGCGCTCGGCGCGGTCGCCTTCGAAGGCATCGGAACCCTGCCCAACGGCGTGACGTACTACGGCGACGAGCTGGGACCCATCAACGGCGTACCGGGTGGGGCGTACTACAAGTTCGTCCCCGCACAGCCGTTCGCCGGGGGCGGGCCGATCACGTCGCTGGCCGACTCGCCGTACGCCGCCGGCAGCATCTCGGTGCTGCGGGTCGGTCAGGGTACGAACACCGGGCAGGGAATGGCACAAGGCATCGGGGCGTGGCTGGCGATCACGCCGGACGCGGCGACCGGCTCGCTGCGGCCGCCGGCCCGGGCCGTGTTCGCCACAGGTTTCTACCGGCCGGAGGACTTGTCGCTCGACCGGCGCGCGCTGGCCGCCGGCAACGTCCGGTACTGCGGCAACAACACCGGCCGCGAGGAGGCCCGCTACTACGGCGAGGCCGTTTGCGTGTCCGACGGTACGGTCGCCACCGCCACCGGTGGGACGTCGGTGCCCGAGGTCCGGGTCCTCGTGCCCGGCTCGCCCGAGATCAACATGCCCGACAACATCGCGTACCAGCCCGGCCGCGGCAACTGGATCGTCCACGAGGACGGCGACACCGAGTTCGACCGTCCGCACAACAACGACCTCTGGTCCTGCCTCGACGACGGGCGCGACGACGACCTGCAGAGCGACGGCTGCCTGCGGATCGCGTCGCTGAACGACCTGACCGCCGAGTGGACCGGAGGCTTCTTCGACGCGTCCGGGCGGCATTTCTACGTGAGCGTCCAGCACAACAAGACGGGTTTCGGCGTCGTCCTGGACATCACCGGCTGGCGGTGACATCCAGGTAATTGACACCGGTCGGCATCGGGCGAGGACGGTCACCCGGTGCCGACCGGCCGTAGCATCGGGGGGATGGCTGACCGCCGCACCTCGGACCGTGGCCCCGCGGACGCCCCGCGCCGGCCCGGTATCCCGCTCGGGCGGGTTCTCGGTGTGCCGGTCTTCCTGCACGCCTCGTGGCTGCTGCTGGCGGTACTGGTCACTATCGGGTACGGCCAGCTCGTCCAGCGCACCCAGCAATTGGCGCCCCAGGCGGCGTACGCCGTCGGCTTCCTGTTCGTCATCTGCCTCGTGGTTTCCGTGCTGCTGCACGAGCTCGGCCACGCGCTGACCGCGCGCCGGTTCGGGGTCGGCGTGAAGGGCATCACGCTCGAGCTGCTCGGCGGCTACACCGAGATGGACGGCGAGGCCCCGCGTCCCGGCGTCGAGCTGGCCGTCTCGATCGCCGGACCGATCGTGTCGCTGGTCCTCGGCCTGGCCGCGGTCGGCGGCGCGTTCGCTCTGCCGAGCGGCACGCTCGTCCAGGAGTTGGCGGTCCAGCTGGCGGTCAGCAACATCCTGGTGGCTGTGTTCAACGCGCTGCCCGGCCTGCCGCTGGACGGCGGTCGCGCGCTGCGCGCGGGGGTCTGGGCGCTGAGCCGCGACAAGCACCTCGGCACGCTGGTCGCCGGCTGGACCGGGCGCGTCGTCGCGGTCGCCTTCCTGGCCGTCGCGACGCTGCTCTACACGGCCGGCGGCGTCCAGCCCTTCGGTTTCCTGTTCATGCTGCTCGTGGCGTTCACGCTGTGGCGTGGGGCCAGCTCGGCGATCCGGTTGGCGAAGATCAGTTCGAGGTTCCCGCTCGTCGACCCGAGCCGGCTGGTCCGTGGCGTGTTCGCGGTACCGACCGGCACCCCGCTCGCGGAGGCGCAGCGGCGCGCGGCCGAGGCCGGGCGGGCCCAGGAGGCGCTCGGCGTGGCCGACTCGTCCGGCCGGCTGGTGGCGCTCGTCAAGCCGGAGGCGGCCGCGGCGGTACCGGCCGACCGGCGGCCCTGGATCGCGGTCGACTCCGTGGCCCAGACCATCGCCGGCATGAGCGCGATCCCGGTCGACTTGCGCGGCGAAGCCGTGATCAACGTGGTTCGGGCCAACCCGGGCAGCGAGTACCTCGTGACGTCGGGCGATGATGTGATCGGCGTGTTGCGCCTCTCCGATCTTGCCCAAGTGCTCGAACCCAGAACGAGGACCCGTTGACCGTACGGACCAGATCGCGTACCGGCCCGTTCCTGCCCGGTGACCGGGTGCAGCTGACCGACCCGAAGGGCCGGGCGCACACGATCGTGCTGCGCAGCGGCGGTACCTTCCACACCCATCGCGGGGCGCTCGAGCACGACGCGGTCATCGGCGCGCCCGAGGGCAGCGTGGTGACGTCGGCCGGTGGTACGGCGTACCTGGCCCTGCGCCCGTTGCTCGCCGACTACGTGCTCGGCATGCCGCGCGGTGCCCAGGTGATCTACCCCAAGGACGCCGCGCAGATCGTCGCGATGGGAGACGTCTTCCCCGGTGCCCGGGTCCTCGAGGCGGGAGCCGGCTCCGGCGCGCTGACCTGCTCACTCCTGCGCGCGGTCGGTACCGAGGGCGGCGTCGTCTCGTACGAGCTGCGGCCGGACTTCGCCGACATCGCCCGGCGGAACGTGGAGAACTTTTTCCTCGGCGCAGCTAGCGAGCCGAGCATCTGGCTCAGGGGGGAACATCCGCAGCTTCCTTGGACGCTGCATGTGGGGGACGTCACGGAGTGCGAGGAGACCGGCTTCGACCGGATCGTGCTGGACCTCCTGGCGCCGTGGGAGGCACTCGACCTGGTCGAGCGTGCCCTCGTACCCGGTGGGGTGTTCGTCGGGTATGTGGCCACGACGCCGCAGCTGTCCGAGCTGGTCGAGGGGCTGCGGGCCCGGGGTTGTTTCACCGAGCCCCGCGCCTGGGAGACGCTGATGCGCGACTGGCACGCGGATGGTCTGGCGGTCCGCCCGGACCACCGGATGATCGCGCACACCGCGTTCCTCGTCACGACCCGGCGGCTCGCGCCCGGTGTGGTGGCACCGCCACGGCGGCGCAAGCCCAGCAAGGGCGCCGAGGCCTACGCACAACTGAAGGCGAGGTAACCCCGGCATGACGCGTCCAACCCTGCCCGGTGGGGACCTGCCCGCGGTGTTCCCGGACTGGTCGCCGTACCCGGACCTGGACACCGCCGCGCGGGCCTACCTGCGCGACCCGGACATCGCCCTCGACGCGCTGGCCAGCGTGCTGCGCGGGGCGACCGTGCTCGGGTTCACCCTCGAGCGGTTCGTCAACGACGTCAACGGCGTCTGGCAGGAGGTCGTGGTCTGCGACGGTGCCCGGCTGGTGCTCTGGCACGGCGAGGACGTACCGCCGGAGGACGGCCCACCGGGCGCGATGACGTCGTCGCTGCGGGTGGTACCGCTCTCGTCGGTGACCGAGGTCGGCTGCCGGCGGCGGCTGGCCCGGACGCCCACCGGGCAGGTACGCGTCGACAGCGTGGACGTCTACCTGCTGCTGTCCACCCTCGACGAGGCCGGGCCGGGGATGGAGCGGGACGAGCACGGCACGTCGGTACGCCACGACGCCCTGCGCTTCGGCAAGACCCTGGACGACGGCGGGTCCGGGCAGATCGCCCGGGTCGAGGAGTTCGCGAGCCTGATCGCCTCGCTAGTGGGCCGACCCCTGCTCTGACGAGACCGCTTCCACGAAGATGCACGAACCAGGACAGTCCTTCGCGGCGTCGATCACCTCGAGGCGCAGGTGCTCGGGGACGTCCGCGCGGCTGCCCGGAGCGGTCAGCAGGGTGCCGTCGGCGTCCTTCACGTACGCCAGGCCGTCGATGTCGAACTCGAAGACCTCCGGGGCGTACTGCGCGCAGAGCCCGTCGCCGGTACACAGTTCCTGGTCCACCCAGACCCGTAGCGGCTCGGACATCGCGCACCTCCGAAGTCGAACCTACCCCGTCCCAGATCCGCCCCAGACTCGCCCCGTTAACGATTGCTGCGCCGTAACAAAGAGCGGTTAGGGTTAAGGGCACGACGTATAGCCCCCCGGGGAGGTGGGACGTGGCACGCAGCGAGGACGCGGAAGCTCGCGCCGCGCGCTGGGAGCGGGAAGCACACGACCTCTCCACTCAGGTCGCCTTCCTGCAGGAGGAGTTGGCCCTCGTCCGGCGCAAGTTGACCGAGAGCCCACGCCACGTGCGGCAACTCGAGGAGCGGCTGGCCGCCACCCAGGCGCAGCTGGCCCGCCTGACGGAGAACAACGAGCGGCTCGTGGCGACCCTCAAAGAGGCGCGCGCGCAGATCATCACGCTCAAGGAGGAGATCGACAGGCTCGCCCAGCCGCCGAGCGGCTACGGCGTGTTCCTCGCCCTGCACGAGGACGGTACGGTCGACGTCTTCACCGGCGGCCGCAAGCTGCGGGTGGCGGTCTCGCCCGCGCTGGACGCCAGCACCCTGCGGCGCGGCCAGGAGGTCCTGCTCAACGACGCTCTGAACATCGTCGACGCGTTCGGCTTCGAGCGGGCCGGCGACGTCGTGATGCTCAAGGAGGTCCTCGAGGGCGGCGACCGGGCGCTGGTCATCTCGCACGCCGACGAGGAGCGGATCGTCCACCTCGCCGACACGCTGCTCGACACCCCGTTGCGGGCCGGCGACTCCCTGCTCATCGAGCCCCGCTCGGCGTACGCGTACGAGCGGATCCCGAAGAGCGAGGTCGAGGAGCTGGTGCTCGAGGAGGTGCCGGATGTCGGCTACGAGGACATCGGCGGCCTCGACCGGCAGATCGAGCAGATCCGCGACGCGGTGGAGCTGCCGTTCCTGCACGCCGACCTGTTCCGCGAGCACAAGCTGCGCCCGCCCAAGGGCGTGCTGCTCTACGGCCCGCCCGGGTGCGGCAAGACGCTGATCGCCAAGGCCGTGGCCAACTCGCTGGCCAAGCAGATGGCCGCGCGCAAGGGCGAGGAGAAGCACACCAGCTACTTCCTCAACATCAAAGGCCCGGAACTGCTCAACAAGTACGTCGGCGAGACCGAACGGCACATCCGGCTCATCTTCCAGCGGGCCCGGGAGAAGGCCAGCGAGGGTACGCCGGTGATCGTCTTCTTCGACGAGATGGACTCGGTCTTCCGCACCCGCGGTTCCGGCGTGTCCTCCGACGTCGAGAACACGATCGTCCCGCAGCTGCTGTCGGAGATCGACGGTGTCGAGGGCCTGGAGAACGTCATCGTCATCGGCGCCTCCAACCGGGAGGACATGATCGACCCGGCGATCCTGCGCCCGGGTCGGCTGGACGTGAAGATCAAGATCGAGCGGCCCGACGCCGAGGCGGCCAAGGACATCTTCACCAAGTACGTCACGTCCGACCTGCCGCTACACGAGGACGACCTCGCCGAACACGGCGGCTCGGCCGAGGCCTGCGTCGCCGCGATGATCCAGGCGGGCGTGCTACGGATGTACTCCGAGACCGAGGAGAACCGGTTCCTCGAGTTGACCTACGCCAACGGAGACAAGGAAGTCCTGTATTTCAAGGACTTCAACTCCGGCGCGATGATCCAGAACATCGTGGACCGGGCCAAGAAGATGGCCATCAAGGAGTTCCTCGCCACGAGCCGCAAGGGGCTGCGCCTGCAGCACCTGCTCGAGGCGTGTCTGGACGAGTTCCGGGAGAACGAGGACCTGCCGAACACGACCAACCCCGACGACTGGGCGCGCATCTCCGGCAAGAAGGGCGAGCGCATCGTCTACATCCGGACGCTGGTCTCCGGCGGCAAGGGGGCCGAGTCCGGACGCTCTATCGACACGGTCACCAACACCGGTCAGTACCTCTGAGCGATTAAGCTCACTTCATGAGTGTTCGACGGGTCATGGGTACCGAGATCGAGTACGGCATCTCGGTGCCCGGCCAGCCGGGTGCGAACCCGATGGTCACCTCGTCGCAGGTTGTCAACGCCTACGGCGCCCGCCCCGAGCTGACCCGCGGTGGGCGCGCCCGGTGGGACTACGAGGAAGAGTCGCCGCTGCGCGACGCCCGCGGGTTCACGTACTCCGGCGCGGCGTACGACCCGGCGGAGGCGCTCGCCGACGAGGACCTCGGGCTGGCCAACGTCATCCTCACCAACGGAGCCCGGCTCTACGTCGACCACGCGCACCCGGAGTACTCGACACCCGAGGTGACCAATCCGCTCGACCTCGTGAAGTGGGACAAGGCAGGGGAGAAGGTGATGGCCGAGGCGTCCCGCCGCGCGGCCACGATCCCCGGCAGCCAGCCCATCCACCTGTACAAGAACAACACCGACAACAAGGGCGCGTCGTACGGCGCCCACGAGAACTACCTGATGCGCCGGCAGACCCCGTTCGCCGACATTGTCACGTACCTGACACCGTTCTTCGTGACCCGGCAGATCGTCTGCGGCGCCGGCCGGGTCGGCATCGGCCAGGACGGTTCACAGCCCGGGTACCAGCTCGCCCAGCGGGCGGACTTCTTCGAGGTGGAGGTCGGCCTCGAGACCACGCTC
>DASRII010000579.1:0-10658 GCA_035650075.1 Micromonosporaceae bacterium
TTCGGCTGGGCCGCGGGTGAGACGTACAGCCGTGGCATGGGCTGGCCGGCCCTTGTCGCCAGCTCGCGCACCATGGCGTAGAGCTGGGGCGCCTGAGCCTCGTTCACGGGCTGGGCGCGCATCGCGCGAAGAGCGATCTTGTCGGACCAGAAGTAGGTCGCGGCGTTCATGGCCAGCGACAGGAACACGGCGACGACGAGGCCGGACGAGCCGCCGAGCCAGTAGCCGACGGCGAGGATCAGGCCAGTGAGCAGCCCGAGTAGGGCTGCGGTCTTGAGTCCGTTATGGCTGTGCACGGTGAATCAAACGCCCGGCTCAAGGTGGAACTTCCCGACAGTTTGGACAGTTGACTGGGAGTTGACTGTGAGGTACACGCCACACCCCCTCGACCAGGTCCCGACAAATCTGGACACTTGAGGAAAGCCAGTCAAAGGGGGAATGACATGGCTGTCGCAACCGGGGGGCGGCTGGCGCAGGTGGAGGAAACGCCCAAAGAGAGCTGGTCGAAGACTGTACGACGGTCGTGGCCGATCATCAAGCCGATTACGGTACAAATCGGACTCGCCGCCGTGGTCTCGCTGGCGATCGCCCTGGTAGCCGGCTTGCGCGCGCCCTTCGTCGCGCCGCTGGTCGCCGTCGCCACTGTCGAGGTGATCTGCGCCCGGCACCACCGGCGAATCGTCGAAATGATCTTCGCGGGCGGGTTGGGACTCGTAGCCGGTGCGGCGTTCAACCCCGACTGGCCGGCCGCGGACCTACTCTCCAACGCGGCGGCCGGTTCGTTCGTGGCGGTCGTGGTGGCCATCGCGACGACGCCGGGCAACCCGGTACCCGAGGTGTATCGGACGATCGACCCACTGCTTGCCCTCGTGGCGCACCGGGTGCGCACGGTCGCCGCCGCGCTGCGCACGGGCGACATGGCCGCCGCCGGAGAGGCGGTCTACGCGCTCAACGACTGCGAGGCGCACCTGCGCCGACTCGATGAGACGCTCGTGGCGGTACGCCGGTCGATGTTGCTGGCCTACTGGCGGCGCGGCCAGGATCTACCCCGGGCCACGACCACCGCCACCGAGATCGGGCACGCGGTCCGGCATACCCGGGCGATGGCCGTCCAGGCGTGGTGGGGGGTGCTGCGCGGCGGCGAGCACGTGCCGGCGGCGCTACCGCCGATGCTCGACGCGATGGCCGACGGCATCGCGGTGCTGCGCGGCGAGATCCGTCAGGAAGGGCCGCTGGAGCAGACCAGGCGCTTGTTGATCTCCTCGGCGCAGTGGGTCGTCGTGATGCGCAAGGAGCCGCTCGGGATGGCCGCCGCCACGGTGGCCGGCAACGCCGACGCCGCGATCCTGAACTTCCTCATCGCCACCGGACTGCCCCTCGAGGCCGCCGAGAACGCCATTCACCGCCCGAGCTGACTCAGCGCGGCGGCGTCGAGCACCAGCTGGGGCGCGAAGCCGACCACGAGCGCCACGGCCGTGGCGGCGCCCAGGGCGGCGGCTACCGCCCACGGAACGCGCACCCGTTTCTCGGTCTCGGTCGTCGGCCCGAACAGCGTGGCCGCCACCCGGACGTAGTAGGCCAGGCCCACGACGGCGTTCAGCGCGACCACGATCGCCAGCCAGCCCGCTTGGCCGCCGAGCAACGACCGCACCACGACCACCTTGGCGAACAGGCCGGCGAGGCCGGGCGGCAGGCCCGCGAGGCCGACCAGCGCGAGCACGAACGCGCCGGCCACCCAGGGATGGGTACGGGCGGTGCCACGGTAGTCGGCGATCTCACCGCCATCGGCATCACCGGGCCGAAGCGCGATCACCGCACCGAACGCGCCCAACTCCATCACCACATAGAAGACGGTGTACGCGATGGTGGCGGCCACCGCGAGGGACAGCGCCTCGTCGGTACGCCCGCCGGCCAGGGCGAACGCGCCCAGTGGCGCGAGGATGTACCCGGCCTGCGCCACGGAGGACCAGGCGAGCAGTCGAACCATCCGGCGCTGGCGCAGCGCGACGAGGTTGCCGACGGTCATCGTGAGCACGGCCAGTGCGGCAAGCGCCGGGCCGGCCACGTCCAGCCACGGGCGCAACGCGTCGACGGCGACGTACAGGATCGCCACCACACCGCCGAGCTTCGATGCGGTCGACAGGTACGCGGCAACGGGTACCGGGGCACCGTCGTAGGCGGCCGGCGCCCAGGCGTGGAACGGGACGGCGGCTACCTTGAACGCGAGCCCGACGAGCACCAGTACGACGGCGGCGGCGGTCAGCGGGATGTCCCGCAACGCCGCGTTGTCTGCCAATGCCGCGCGCAATCCTCCGAAGTGGACGGAGCCGGTGAGGGCGTACAGGAACGCGGCGCCGAGCAGCGTGACCGCCGTGGCGACGACGCTGATGACGAAGAACGTCACCGCGCCTTCGGCGCTGCCGATCGACCGGCGACGCAGCCCGACGAGGATGTACAGCGGCAGCGTCAGCGTCTCCAGCGAGACGATCAGCGTGATGAGATCCCGGGAGAAGCCGAGCGCGACACCACCGGTCATCGCGCAGGCGAGCAGGAAGCAGTACTCGCCGGCGGGCAGGCTCCGCAGCGCGGGGACGGACAGCAGCAGCACCACGAGGGTGAGCCCGGCGAACAGGACGGCCAGCAGGGCACCGGTGTCGTCCGCGACGTACGAGCAGCCGGCGGCGGTGCAGAACGTGGACCGGTCCACGCCGCGCCCGATCACCACCGCCGCGACGCCGGTAGCGGCCGCGCCGAGGACCGCCACGGTCAGCACCGCCGCCCGGCGGGCGATCGCCAGGTCGACGAGGAGGACGAGTAGTGCGGTACCGGCCGCGAGGTACGTCGGCAGCAGCGCCGCGTGGTCTACCGACTGAACCATACGAGGCTCCCGTCGTAGGTCAGGGACCACACCGGATCGAACGCCATGCCGAGTACGAGCGCCGGCAGCAGCCCGACTACGAGCGTCAGCACGATCAGCGGCGCCCACGAGACGAACTCGGCCGGCGATAGCCGCGGCATGCTCGCCACCGACGGAGCCGCCGGGCCGTGCGTCACCTTGCGCAGCAACCGCAGGAAGTACGCCGCCGTCACCGCCCCGCCGATCGCCGCGGCGACCGCGAGCACCGTCCACAGCGGACCGCCTCGCTGGAACGAGGCGACGACCGCGAACGCCTCACCCCAGAAGCCGGCGAGCCCCGGCAGGCCGAGCGAAGCTATCGCCGCGAAGCCGAGGATCCCGGCGAGCGTGGGTGCGGTCTCCCGCAGCCCGCCGAGCCGGGTGAGGTCGCCGGTGTGCGCCCGATCCTTGATGGCTCCGGCGAGGAAGAACAGCAGGCCGGTGATGAGGCCGTGGGCGATGTTGCCGATCAGCGCCGCCTGGATGCCGACCGCGCTCAGTGTGGCGATGCCGAGCAGGACGAACCCCATGTGCCCAACGGACGAGTACGCGATGAGCCGCTTGAGTGCGGTCTGCGCCAGGCAGACCAGCGACCCGACCAGGATCGCCGCCACCGCCAGCACACCCAGTACGGGTGCGACCCGGGCCGCCCCGTCCGGCGTCACGCCGACCGCGACCCGGATCAGGCCGTACGTGCCCATCTTCAGCAGTACGCCGGCCAGGATCACGCTGCCGACCGTGGGCGCCTCGGTATGCGCGTCGGGCAGCCAGGTGTGCAACGGCCACAGTGGACTCTTGACCGCGAAGGCCACGGCCAGCAGGACGAACGCCACCAGTTGCGTTGTCCTGGACATGCCCGCGCCGGACGTGGCCGTGAGGCGGATGATGTCGGCCGTGCCGGTCGCCGCCACGATCGTGAACACACCTACCAGGAGCAGTACCGAGCCGAACAGCGTGTACAGGACGAACTTGCGCGCCGCGTGCCGCCGGCCTTCCCCGCCCCAGACGGCGATGACCGCGTACATCGGCAGCAGCACGACCTCGAAGAACACGAAGAACAGCACGAGGTCGAGAGCGAGGAAGGTACCGACGATGCCGACCTCGATGACGAGCAGGAGCGCCGTCAGCAGCCGTCCCCGGCCGGCGTCCGGGACCATCCACAGTGTGTAGACACAGCACAGCAGGGTCAGCAGGGTCGTGAGCACGACGAGCGGGTACGAGATGCCGTCGACGCCGAGATGGAAGCGCAGGTCGAGCCCTGGCACCCAGGGCACGTTCAGCTCCTGCCACGGCTGGATGGCGCGGCCGCCCACGGGCAGCGGGTCCGGGTCGTCGCGGACCGCCAGCAGGAGGCTGGTGAGGAAGGTCAGTGTCGCCGCGGCCGTACCGACGATCCGGCCGATGCGGTCCCCCAGCAACGCCACGACGACGGCGAAGACGGCCGGGATCGCGAGCACCGCGACGAGGATCACTGGACACCTCCCAGCGCGACCGCGGCCAGTCCGATGAGCAGCGCCCCGGCGAGTACGGCGGTCGCGGCGCGGGACAGCCCGGCCCGGTGCACGCCGGCGACCGCTTCACCCAGCCGTAGCGTCCCGTCGCCGGTCCCCTCCACCGCACCGTCCACGATGGACTCGTCGACCCGGCGCACGGAACGGGCCAGCGCCCGGACCGGCTGTACGACGAGGGCGTCCTGGACGTTGTCGATGTAGAACGCGTTGGCGAAGACCGGCCGCAGCGGGCCGAGTACCCGGGCCGGATCGGCCGCGGTGTCCCGTCGCCAGACGAGCCACGCGGCCAGTACGCCGACCGTCAGGACGACCAGCGGAACCAAGATCGAGGCGTCGAGGTGCACCAGGTCGTGGACGCCGAGCCTTGTCTCGAAGCCGCCGGAGAACGCCGCGAACCCGAGCAAAGCACTCGGTACCGCCAGCAGCGCCACCGGCCACGCCATCGCGCCCGGCGGCTCGTGTGGATGACGCGCCGCATCGGAACGGGGCTCCCCGAAGAACGTACGCAACCACAGGCGAGTCGCGTACCACGCGGTGACGAGCACGGTCACGACGCCCGACACGAACACGAGCACCGCCACCCAGCCGGTCTCCTCCGACGCGGCGGCTAGGATCGCGTCCTTGCTCCAGAAGCCGGCTAGCGGCGGCAGCCCGATCAGTGCACCGAGCCCGATCGTCGTCGACCAGAACGTCACCGGCATTCCGCGCCGCAGACCGCCCATTGTGGACATCAGGTTCGATCCGACGGCATGGATGACGGAACCGGCCGCGAGGAACAGCAGGGCCTTGAACGCCGCGTGGGTGAGCAGGTGGAACAACGCCACCCCCGGCGCGCCGACGGCGAGGGCGCCGACCATGTACGCCAGTTGCGACACCGTCGACCAGGCGAGCACCCGCTTGATGTCGTCCTGTGCGGTAGCGGCGAGCGCGCCGAGCAGCATCGTGATGGCCGCCATCACACCAAGGACAGCCAGCGGTACAGGGCTTGCCGAGAACACCGGATACAGCCGGGCCACCACATAGATCCCGGCGGCCACCATCGTCGCGGCGTGGATGAGGGCGCTGATCGGCGTGGGGCCGGCCATGGCGTCCGGCAACCAGGTGTGCAGCGGGAACTGTGCGCTCTTGCCGGCGACACCGGCCAGCAGTAGCAGCGCGGCGACCGTACCCTCCGTTGTGGACAGTGGAGAGCCTACGACGTCGGCTATCTGGAAGCTGCCGGCGTTCACGCCGAGCACCACGATGCCGAGCAGGAAGCCCACGTCGCCCACCCGGGTCACGATGAACGCCTTCACCGCCGCCTTCGGCGCCTCCGGCAACCGGCGGTCGTGACCTATCAGAAGGTACGAGCAGATGCCCATGACTTCCCAGCCGACCAGCAGCACGATGAGGTCACCGGAGACGACGACGAGCAGCATGGCGGCCGTGAAGAGGCTGACCTGGGCGGCGTACGGCGCGTACCGGTCGTCGTCGGCGAGGTAGGCGACCGAGTACACCTGTACCGCCAGCGCCACCACGCCGACCGCGAGGGCGACCAACAGGGTCGGTTGGTCGATGAGGACGCCGAACATCACCGGCAGGTTGCCGAAGCGCACCAGCTCGACGGAGGTGCTGTACGGCTCGTCCACGCGTAGCGCGAGGTCGATGGCGATGAGCAGGGCGCCGGCCGCGCCGCCGATGCCCAGAACCGCGGCTACCGTCCGGGACCGCTGGGGCAGCAACAGACCGAGTAGCGCGGCGACGAACGGTACGGCCGGCAGCAGCGGCCCCAGGGTGTCGATCGACATCAGCCGACCCCGACCGGCTCGTCGTCCAGACTCCCGTCGTCCAGCGCCACTGTGTCGACAGCGATGTTCCGGTGCAGCCGGTACAGCTGCAGTACGAGCGCGAGCCCCACGCCCACCTCCGCGGCGGCGATGACGATGACGAACAACGCGAACACCTGACCGGTAGCGTGCGCACCCACGACGGACGCGTCCGCGGTCACGAGCACGAGGTTGACCGCGTTGAGCATCAGCTCCACCGACATCAGCAGCAGGACGGCGTTGCGTCGACGCAGTACGCCGTACACCCCGAGGCCGAAAAGAAGCGCGGCCGTGACGTACGGAATCACCGGATGCATCAGCGGCGCTCCCCAATGTCCGGTCGAGACACGATGATGGCGCCCACGAGAGCGGCGAGCAGCAGGACGGACAGCACCTCGAACGGCAGCACCCAGGAGCGGAAGATCTCCGTGCCGAGGCGCTCGGCCGAGCCGGTGGCGGGCAGGTCCACAGTGGACCAGCGGTAGGCGTCGACGAGTAGCGCGCCGAGGCCCAGCCCCGAACCGGCGCCTACGAGGAGCGCCGGCCAGCCCGGCCGGTCGAGATCGTACGAGACGCCGATCGGTGCGCGGGTCAGCATGACGGCGAACAGCAGCAGAACCACGACCGCACCGACATAGAGCAGAACCTGCACCCAGGCGACCAGTTCGGCGGTCAGCACCAGGTAGAGCCCGGCCGTCGCGCCGAGCGTGACCACGAGCCACAACCCGGCGCGCACGACGTGTTTCGTGGTCACCACGAGAAGGCCGGCGCCAACCGCGACGGCGCCGAGCCCGAACAGGAGTACGTCGGCCGTCGTCAAACCGCACCCTCCTCTTTGGAGGGTGCCCCGTTGGGATCGTGCGCGGGCGGCGGCGGTACCGTCGCCATCCACTCCCCGAGCCGACCCTTCTCGTGGAGGAGGTCACGGATGTCGTACTCGGCGTACTCGAACTCCGGCGTCCAGAAGAGCGCGTCGAACGGGCAGGCCTCGATGCAGATGCCGCAGTACATGCACAGCGAGAAGTCGATGGCGAACCGGTCGAGGACGTTGCGCTGGCGCGGTCGGGCCGCCCCCGGTACGACGACCTCCTCCTTGTGGGAGTCGATGTAGATGCACCAGTCCGGACACTCCCGCGCGCAGAGCATGCAGACCGTGCAGTTCTCCTCGAGCAGCGCGATCACACCCCGGGAACGAGGTGGCAGGTCCGGCTCGACATCCGGGTACTGCCTGGTATGTGACCTTTTGGTCATGGTGCGTAGGGTGACCGCCAGCCCTTTGGCCAGCCCCGCGCCCGGCAGTTTCGTCATAGCGCCTCACTGCGCTTGCCCATGTCGCACATACTGCCCCGTGCGGCCGATTCGCGCGAGCACCCCCCGCCCTCCTCGTCGATCAAGGGCAAATCGTCGCGCGCAAGAGATCGACTCGCGACGATTTGCCCTTGATCGACGGGGAGGGGGGCGGCGTCAGGTCAGCGCGAGCCTGACGCCGGCGGTCAGCACGAGCTGACCCAGCGCCACGGGCACGAGGACCAGCCAGCACAGCCGTTGCAGCTGGTCCTCGCGGAGCCGGGGATACGCCACGCGGAACCAGATGATGACGAAGGCGACCGCGAACACCTTGATGAGCGT
The DNA here is from genome assembly GCA_035650075.1 of Micromonosporaceae bacterium. GTDB lineage: Bacteria > Actinomycetota > Actinomycetes > Mycobacteriales > Micromonosporaceae > DASSUC01. Next base: position 7,842 of record DASRII010000579.1, read on the forward strand.
CCATAGCCAGCCCAACTCGGCGTCGAGACCGAAGGGCCCCTTCCAGCCGCCGAGGAACAGCACGGTCGTGAGGGCCGCGATGACGACGATGCCGACGTACTCCGCGAGCAGGAAGAACGCGAATCGCAGCCCGGTGTACTCGGTCATGTAGCCGAACACCAGCTCCGAGTCGGCGATCGGCATGTCGAACGGCGGTCGCCGGATCTCGGCCAGCCCGGCGACGAAGAAGACGACGAGCGCGGGCAGTTGCCACACCAGCCACCACGGCTGCCAGGCGGCCACGATCCCGGGCAGGCTGAGCGTGCCGGCCGCCATCGCCACGCTGGCGGCGGCGAGCACGAGCGGCAGTTCGTACCCGAGAAGCTGCGCCGCGGCCCGCAGCCCGCCCAACAAGCTGTATTTGTTCGCGGACGCCCAGGCGGACATCATCACCGCGACCACCCCGACCCCGACGACCGCGAGGACCAGAAACAGGCCGATGTCCAGCGGCTGTCCGACCAGATCTCCCGGTCCGAGCGGGATGACGAGCAGGGCGACGAGGTACGGCAACAGCGCGATCACCGGTGCGAGCCGGAAGACTTGCCGATCCGCGGCCCGCGGAGTGATGTCCTCCTTCTGCGCGAACTTGACGCCGTCGGCGATGAGCTGAGCCCACCCGTGGAAGGCACCGGCGTACATCGGGCCCAGCCGACCTTGCATGTGCGCCATCACCTTGTGTTCGGTCTGCCCCACGATGAGCGGCAGCAGCAGGAACGCCACCACCACCCCGAGCACCCGGATCGTCAGCTCCAACCAGGTCGGCATGCACCGCCTCCTTCGGACCTCGTGATCCTATGACGGCGACGGTCGGCGAGCCGGACCCCACTCGGTCGGGTCAGGTACGCCCGGCGGGCGCATCTTCTGCCGCTTGGTCGGGGCGTGTTCGCTCTCCCCCGGCTCCTTCGCGCCCGGCCAGTCCTTGGCGACCCGCGACGCCAGCACGAAGTCCTTCCGCATCGGATACCCCTCGAACTCCGGCGGCAACAACAACGGCGTCAACCCGGGGTGCCCCTCGAAGTCGACACCGAACATCTCGTGCGTCTCCCGCTCGTGCCAGGAAGCCCCCGGATAGACGTCCACAATGGACCCGACAGTTGGTGCGGACTTTGCCAACCGGGTCCGCAGCAACAGGCCGAACCGCGAAGCCACCGACCAGACATGCGCTACGACGGTGTACCCCTCATCGAGTTCGTCCACTGCGGACAGCCAGTCGAAGAAGTCGCAGTCGAGCACGTCCCGCGCTTTGCGGGCGACTTCCGACCACGACGACACCGGGACATCCACGGTCACCCGGGCGAAGTCGCCGCCACCGGAGACCGCACAGGGCAGGCCCAGCCGCGCTTGCACCTCTTCGGGCGTCATGACTCCGCCTGCGATGGGTGCTGGTAGTCCACATCCTCTACAGGCAGCGGGAGTTCCTGGTCGTCTCCGTACGGTGAGCCCGCGCCGGGCCGGTCGACGGTCAGCTCGGTGACCGGCAGCCGGCCGTCCGACCCGACCGACGGTCCCTGCGGCGCGCGGCGGGCGGGTGCCCAGTCGACCCCGGACGGTACGACCACGCCGGGCCGCACCACCGGCGCCGTCAGGGCCGCGACATCGCCGTCGTCGGGCGCCAGGGGATCGGGCCGGTACACGCCACCCAGGCCGGACTCCTCCTTGGCGATCTTCTCCTGCAGGCGCAGGATGCCGTGCAGCAGCGCCTCCGGGCGCGGCGGGCAGCCGGGTACGTAGACATCCACCGGGATCAGTTGGTCGACGCCCTTCGTCACCGAATACGAGTCCCAGTACGGGCCTCCGCAGTTGGAGCAGGCGCCGAACGAGATGACGTACTTCGGCTCGGGCATCTGGTCGTACAGCCGCTTGATGGCCGGGGCCATCTTGTCCGTGACGGTCCCGGACACGACCATCAGGTCGGCCTGCCGCGGCCCGTGGGCGAACGGGATCACGCCCAGCCGGATGAAGTCGTGCCGGCCCATCGACGTGGCGATGAACTCGATCGCACAGCACGCCAGGCCGAAGTTGAACACCCAGAGCGAGTACCGCCGGCCCCAGTTGAGCACGAACCGGATCGGCTCCCCCAGTACACCCGGCAACGCCGCCATGCGCGCAGCTTAGCTCGCGTGGGGAGATGCGCCAGGCCCGGGCGCCGGCCAGCTGGGGCGCTGCAGGAGGCTGACGAACTCGATCAGGAGGCGTTCGCGGAGCCGCGGCGTGGCCGCCGCCAGGAGCGTGTTGACCGCCGCGACCTTGCCGGGCGGCGTACCGCCACCGAGGCCGAGGCTGGCCGCGAGGCGGATGACGATGTCGGGGGTGAGCGCCTCAGGTGACTCGTCGAGCAGCTCGACCATGGCCAGCACGTCGTCCGGGATCCGGGGCGGACCGTGCGCCACGGCGGCCTCCGCCGCGGCCCCGAGGGCGGTCGCGAACTCGCCGACCAAGGGGGCCACGGCCGCGGTCACCGTCAGGTGGATTGTGGCCGGCAGATCGGCGTACGGCGGTTGGGGCTGGGCATGCCAGCCGCGCGCGGCCAGCTCGTCGGCGAGCACGTAGATGTCGAGCATCTGATCGTCCGACGTGAATGACACCACAGTGGACTCTCCGAGGTCGCCGAGCAACCGCAGACCGCCCACAGTGGACACCGCGGTGGCGATGGCGCGGGCGGACTCGAGGGTACGGGCGGCTAGCTCCAGGTAGCCGTCGTCCCCGATGTGCCGCAATGTGGCCCAGGCCGCCGCGATCGGACCGCCGGAGCGCGTCGACGCGACAACCGAGTTCACC
>DASRII010000580.1:0-3866 GCA_035650075.1 Micromonosporaceae bacterium
ACCACGGTGGGCTTCTACCGGGCCAGTGACAGTTCGTGGCATCTGACGAACGACAACTCCGGTCCCTCGGATGCCGCGTTCGTGTGGGGTGCGCCCAACAACGGCATGATCCCGGTCGTCGGCGACTGGAACGGCGCCTGACCTCACGTTGGGGTTAGCCACGATGCCGTGGCTAACCCCAACAGATGTGTCGGCTTGGCGTCGGCGCGGTGTTCCCACCGGTGCAACAATCGCGACGTGGCCGGTGACCTGCGCATCTCTGTGCTCGGCGGGTTCCGGGCGGAGGTCGGCGGTCGCCCGGTGGCTGAGGACGCCTGGCGGCGCAGCGGCGCTGCGGCGCTGGTCAAGCTGCTGGCCGTGACGCCCGGCCACCGGATGCACCGCGAACAGCTGATCGACGTGCTGTGGCCCGATCTCGACCAGGCGGCGGGTGCCAGGCGGTTGACCAAGGCGTTGCACTTCGCGCGGCGGGCGCTTGCCGCCGGGCAGGTGCGGCTGCGGGACGACCTGGTCAGCCTGGAGGCCGACGGCCTGTGGGTCGACGTCGATGCCTTCGAGGCCGCCGCCCGGCGGGGCGACACCGAGCAGGCGCTCGCGGTCTACGCCGGTGACCTGCTTCCTGAGAACCGCTTCGACAAGTGGGCCGAGCCGCGCCGCGTGCAGGTGCGTGAGGGTGTGGTGCGGCTTCTCCTCGATCAGGGCAGCGAGCGCGAGTCGCGCGGTGACCGCCGGGGGGCGGTCGCGTCGTACGAGCGCCTGGTGGATATCGATCCGGTGCACGAGGAGGCGCACGCTCGCCTGATGAGCCTGGCTGCGTCGGAGGGCCAGCGACACGTCGCTGTCCGTTGGTTCGGCCGGCTCGTCCAGAGCCTTCGGGAGGAGTTGGACGTCGCCCCCAACGACGAGGTACGCCAGCTGTATGCCGACATCGTCTCCGGCCGGCTGGCGACCGAACGCCGGGGCGCCCCACCGGACGAGGCGGTCCAGGCCGAGGCGGTCCGACCCGAACCGGCCGAAGCGCCTCGCACAGAGGAGCGGAAGCTGGTCACCGTCCTTGCCGCCGATCTTCGGGGAGTACGCGAAGGTCCGGGCGACCCCGACCCGGAGCGCGCCCGGCGGGAGACCGCCACGTGGACGGGCGTCCTCTGCGATGTTGTGGATCGGTGGGGCGGTGCGGTGGAGCGCCTCGTCGGCGGCGGTGTGGTGGCGGTCTTCGGTTATCCGGCGGCACGCGAGGACCACGCGGCGCGCGCACTCTGGGCCGGGTTCGAAGTCCTTCGGCGGGTGCCGGTACCGGTCCGGCTGGGGATCGACACCGGTGAGGTCATCGCGCCGGCCGCCGGGTCCGGTTCGCTGGCGGATCTCGGCGGCGACGTGCTCGATGTGGCCGCCGCGCTTCGCGAGGCGGCCGAACCGCGTACCGTGCTGGTCTCCGACCGCGCCCGCCGGGCCGCGCACGGCGAGTTCCGCTTCGGCCGTGCGGCGCGGCTCGGTCGGGTCGGCGTGCGCCCGCTGCTCGCGGCGGACTGGACGGCCGGCCGGCCGCAGCCGCAGTTCGAACCGCCAATGGTCGGGCGGGAGGACGAGACGCGCGTAGTGCTGAGCTTGATCGAGGAGGCGGCGGCGAGCGGCCGCCCTCGCCTGGTCACGATCGTCGCGGCCGCGGGGGTCGGCAAGAGTCGATTGGTACGCGAGGTGGTCGCGTCCGCTGTCCAGCGCCGGCCCGACATCCAGGTTCTGCGCGGACGCTGCCTGGCCGCCGGCGACGGTGTCACGTACTGGGCGCTCGGCGAGATCCTTCGGGACGCCTGCGGCATCGCACTGGGCGAGTCCGGCGAACGCGCTCAGCAGAAGCTGCACACCCGGCTGCTCGAACTGCTGTCCACTTCGGATGGAAACAATCAGTCCGAAGTGGACGCGACAGTCTTTGCGCTTGCGGCCACGGCCGCGATCCCGATGCCCGGCAGCCCGCTGGACGACGCGCCGCCGCACACGGTCGACGATGCGCTCGCGCATGCCTGGCCCAGGTTCGCCAGCGCGGCCGCGGCGAGCGGGCCGCTCATCATGGTCGTCGAGGATCTGCACTGGGCCGGTAAACCTCTGCTGGACATGCTGGTCCGGCTGGTGGCCCGGTCGTCGGGTCCGGTCGTGGTGCTCACCACCGCCCGGCCCGAGTTCCTCGAACAGCGTCCGGGCTTCGGAGCCGCATCCGCCGACGTTTCGGTGATCTCGCTACGGTCGCTGACCGAGCGGGCCAGCCGGGAGCTGCTCGACAGCCTGCCGCAGGCGTCCGCCCTCGACGCCCAGCGCTACGAGGAGATCCTCGTGCGCGCGGAAGGCAACCCCTACTTCCTCGACCAGCTGGTCGCGCACATCGCCGACGGTGGGTCCGGCGCGCTGCCGGACACCCTGCACGCGCTGCTGGCCGCGCGGGTGGACGCCCTGCCGGTGCCCGAGAAGCGGTTACTGCAGGCGGCGTCCGTGGTGGGCCGGGTGTTCTGGGTCGAGCCACTGCGCGGCCTCGGCCACGACATCGCGGACTCGCTCGCCGCACTGGAATCCCGCGGCCTGGTTCTGGCCCGTCCGGCATCCAGCCTCGCCGGGCAGGTCGAGTTCGCGTTCAAGCACGCGCTGCTGCGCGACGTCGCGTACGCCTCGCTCCCCGCGGCGCACAGGGCACGCGCTCACGCCGATGTCGCCGAATGGCTGGAGGACGTCTCCCAGGACCGGGTCGGGGAGGTCATGGAGCTGGTCGCCTACCACTACGCGACGGCCGCCGACGGCTGGGATGCCGTCCCTGGCGACCCGGGCGAGGCCGAACTCATCACCGCGAACGCCTTCCGCTCGCTGATTCGAGCCGGGGTCGGCGCGCGCCGGCGGTACGCCATCGCCAAGGCGGTCGAGCTGCATCGCCGCGCGCTCGACTACGCCGCGAACATGGACGAGCGCGCGGAGGCGATGGGGGCGGTAGGCGACGACCACGAGGTTGCTTTCAATGGCGACGCGGCGGTCGAAGCCTGGCAGGAGGCGCTCGAGCTGCTGCGCCAGCTGCCGCACCTGGCCGACCGGCGGGCCGAGCTGTGCCTGAAGGCCGCACAGATGGCGGTGTCGAGGTGGGGCGGGTTCCGGGCACCGGCGGCTCCCGCGCTGGGGGACGCCCTTGTCGACGAGGGCCTCGCCGTCGTCCGGGACCCGGTGGCCCGGGCGCACCTGTTGATCCTGCGCGCGTACTGCGGCGCACGCTGGTCGTGGACCGGACAGCCGGATCCGGTACCGGTGGCCGAGCGCCGGCGAGCCGCCGAGGCCGGCAGCCAGATCGCCGACGAACTCGACTCGACGTGGCTGCGGGGCCTCGCCCGGCGCGGCATGGCCACTGCCCACTTGCTCGAGGGCGACTACGAGAAGGCCCTGACGCAGTTCCTCGAGCATGTCGACCTCATGGAACGGGAGGGTCGGGACCGGGACCGGGCTCTGGCCTACACGATCGCCTGCCTGTACGTGGCCGGCGTCCGCGGCGACCACGAACGGGCGCTCGCCCACGCCCGCAAATCACATGCCGTGGCGCAGAAGCTGTTCCCGCACGACCGGATGCACGGCACGTTCTTCGTGATGGCTTGGCTGGAGACGCTCGGCCGGTGGTCGGAGATCGAGCCGTACCTGGACGAGCACCTCCAGCTGCTCGACGGTCCGGATTGGTACGCGATCTGCCCGTACGTCCGCGGTGGCCCCTTGGTGGCCGCGCTCGCGCTGGCCCGGCTCGGCGACGTGGACCGCGCCCGGCAGCTCGCCGAGCGGGCGCCGATGATCCTCGACCCCCCGTCACAGGCGGAGGTGGTGCGGGCCCGGCTCGCGATCGAGTTGGGCGA
>DASRII010000581.1:0-2594 GCA_035650075.1 Micromonosporaceae bacterium
GCACCACGTCATCGATGTGGCTTACCTCAGCCAGCGTTGCCCGCCGGTCCGGACTCCACGGAAACCGGCCGTCACCGACAAACCGCCGGGCCCGTGAGTCGCCGACGAAGAACGGGGCGACGACGAGGTGGAGTTCATCGACCAGGTCGGCGGCAAGGTACTGGGTGTGCACCATCCCGCCTCCCTCCACCATGAGCCGTCGCACACCGCGGGCGTGGAGGTCCTCGCTCATCCGCCTCAAGCTGACCGGCTGCCCGCCGTCGACCACGGTGGCCACCGACCCGAGACGGTCGCGGGCCTCGGCCATGGTGGGGCTCGCGCAATAGACAAGCTTCTCGGTGTTCCCGGTGGTGAAGAAGTTCGCGCAGGCGTCGAGCTTCGCGCTGCCGGTCACCGTGACCTTGACCGGCGAGGGTGGGAGCCCGCGCGCGACCCGCTCATCGCGCCGATCCTCGGCACGGACGAGCAACCGCGGGTTGTCGCGGCGAACAGTGGCCGCGCCGACGAGGATCGCGTCGCAGGAGGCGCGAACGGCGTCGACCCGGTCGAAGTCGGCGGCGTTCGACAGCAGCAACCGTTCGCCGGTGGCACCGTCGATGTAGCCGTCGATCGACATGCCGCAGCTCAGCAGGGTGTACGGGCGATCAGGCATGGGCGACGCCTTCCTGGGCAGCGGTTGGCAGGCCCCGGTGGGAGTCTGGACGCCGACGGAGCCATGCTGCGACCATAACGGCGGCGCCGGGCAGAGTGGCGACGAACACCATGACGCCGTACGTCACGGCGGTGGCGACGCCCTGGTCAGCGCCCAGTCCGGCCAGCGGGAACACCCAGGCGGCCCCGCCCTCACGCGGACCCCACCCCGCGAGGTTCGTGGGCAGCGCCGTGATCAGCAACACGAGCAGGACCAGCGGCAGGAGCCGAGTCGGTGATGCCGTCGATCCTGCCGCCCGGGCGGCGACCAGAAATGTTGCCGCATGGCCGGCCACGACAACGGCGGAGGCCAGCACGACGCCGGGCCAGATCCGCCTCGCCAGCAGGCCGTCCCGTACGTCGGTGGCAAATGCGCGGGCCGCCCTCGCCAACGCTGAGGGTCCGCGACCAGGCAGGGTCCGGGCCACAACGACCGCGGCCAGTGCGACCACCACGACCGACCCTGCGATGACCGGCATGGACGAGCGCATCGGCGATGGAAGCACGAGCAGCGCCACAATCGTCAGGGCGATCTGCACCAACTGGCCGGCGGTCCGCTCCCAAGCCACGGCCCGAACCGCGCAGCCGACATCGCCCACCTCGTGACCGCGGCGCACGGCCCGGCGTACGTCGCCCAGCACCCCGCCCGGAAGGACCGTGTTGAGGAACTGGGACTGGTAGTACGCGCCGATCGCCGCGCCAAGCGGCAGTCCTGAACCCAGGCCCCGCGACACCAGCCGCCACCGCCACGCGCAACACACCGTGGTCGGCACCGCGATGGCAAGAGCGGCCGCCAACGACCACGCGTCAAGCCGATATAGGGGCTCGAGGAACGGACTCGCGCCCAGCCGCCAGACCAGGACGGCGAGGATCACGGCGCCGACCGTCCTGCGGGTCCAGGCCCACCGGCCGCGGCTGGGTCCCGGCATGCGGTCTCCACGCAGGTTGCGCATCCGGTGAACCTCCGTCTTGTCCTGGAGGTACATACGGACGTGGCGGCGTAATGGTTCATCAGCCGCGGAGGAGGTCAGCCCGGCCGGACCAGCAGATCCTCGTGGCCCACGGTGACGGACAATCGGCCCTCGACCGCCTCGGCAAGGCGTCTTCGTCGGTATGAGGAGGCCTCGGCCAGTTCGGGTCGTTGCTCGGATGCGGCGGCCAGCCAGCCGGTGAACCACCTGGCCGCCAGCGCGGACCGGCCGACGCCGAGCCGCCACGGGCTCGGTCGGACCAGGACGTCGAAGCCCAGCCGGGTGAAGCCGTCCACCGCGGCGTCGACCGCGTCGGGTCCGAGCAGCCGGCGAGCGCCGACGGTGCGGCGCTGGTGGGCATTGAAGGCGTCGGCGACGCACCGGTCGAGCGGGTCGGGCGGTGTCAGCTCGACGCGACCGGTGACGCTGAGGGTGATCAGCACGGGACAGCCGACTCCAGCACAGCTGGCGACGAGTCGTTCGAGCTCGTCCGAAGTCATCCCGTCCAGCAAGGCCGAGGCGGTGATGAGGCTCGCTCCCGCCATCTCCTCCGGGTGGAGCCGGGTGACGTCGCGCAGGCGGGTCTGCGTGGTGACTGGGGCGCCGTCGGCCGCTGCATCCGGCGGGTCCGCGGCTGCGCGGGTGAGGAGCTCGGCATCTCGGTCGTACAGAACCCAATGCTGGGCGCCGGTCAACCGCGGCGCGAGCCAACGGGCCATCGACCCGGTGCCGCAACCGAGATCGTGGACGGTCGTGCCGCCGGCAGGCGGCAGGTAGCCGCGGACCTCCTCGACGAGCTCTGCCGCTCGCGCGGCCGCGTCGGCGGGCTCGCGCAGCGCCAGCCACTCGGGAGCCAGCCGGACCTGTCCGGTCGTCACGCCAGCCCCTCGAGGACGCGCGATATCCGATCCGCGGTCGCGGACCAGCCGACCA
>DASRII010000582.1:0-3905 GCA_035650075.1 Micromonosporaceae bacterium
GTCTCGGCTAGGGTCTGATCGTGCCTGACACCCCCCGCGCACTCCCCGATTTCACGTCCTGGCCATCCTTCCCGTTCGAGGGCGATCTGCGGGTAAAGCCGCTGGAGACGCCGGTTGAGGTCGAGCCCGCCCGCACAGGCGAGGACCCGTCCGAATGCCCCGCCTGCACCGCCCCGGACGAGGCGTACATCTACGTGAACGAGCGCTGGCGCGTCCGCGCGATGGACCGGCCCAGCGGCCTGCCGATGGTCCTGATCCTGGAGTCCCGTACGCACCTCGACCTCGGAGACCTGCCGAACATGCTGGCCGCCGAGCTGGGCGTGATGACGGTCCGGCTGGAGCGGGCCGTCCGGTCGCTCGACGGCGTGGCGCGGGTCCATGTGAACCGGTGGGGCGACGGATCGGCCCACCTGCACCTGTGGTTCCTGGCCCGGCCGTACGGGAGGCTCCAGCTCCGGGGGACCTTCCTCTCGCTCTGGGACGACATCCTGCCGGTCATCTCGGAGGCGCAGTGGCGGGAGAACCTGGCCCTCGTGGCGGCGTGGCTCGCTGAATTCGGCGGGACCCCGCTCGCCCAGCCGCCCCGGATCGACTGGAAGGCGCCGTCGTCCCTGACCCAGTCCGTCGTGGACGTACGCCTGGAGGACGACGCCGAGAAGCCCGTCGAGGAGCCCGCACCCCCGCCTTCTGGCCCGGTGGCCGAGGAGACCGCAGAATCCGCCGGCGCCGCGGAAGCGCCCGCCGAGTCGGCTCCCGCTCAGACTCCGGAGATGGCGCCGGTCCCCGTCGCCCAAGACGCCGGGCCGACTCCCCCGATGCCGGACGCCAACGCGCCGAGCGCCGAGCCGAAGGGCGAGATGGCAACGGTCCCCGCACAGCCGGCACCGCCGACAGCGGAAGCAGCGGTCGACAAGTCCCGAGCGGAGAAGAAGGCCGAGAAGCCGGCGAGCGGAAAGGTAGCCCGTACGGCGGGCCGGAGAAGCCGCTAGCGGGAAACCCCATCCGTTTCACGTGAAACACGAGCCGCGGTGCCAACACGGGCCGCGGCTCTTTCCACGAGCCGCGCAAACAGCTGGCCGAGATCGAGCCCGGCGGCCTGTACCGCCATCGGCAGCAGCGAGGTCTCCGTGAGCCCGGGCGAAACGTTGACCTCGAGCACGTGCGGCGCCCCGTCCTCGTCCACGATGAGGTCGACGCGAGAGATGTCCCGGAGCCCGAGCGCGGTGTGGGCGGCGACCGCGGTCTCGGCTACCGACTTGGCGACGGACGGCTCGAGTCGGGCCGGTACGTGCCAGGTCGTCAAGCCGGCCGTGTACCGGGCGGCGTAGTCGTAGACGCCGTTGTGCGGCACGATCTCGACGGCCGGCAGCGGCTCCGGCCCCGCACCGGTGTCCACGATGGACACTGCGACGTCGACACCGGGGACGTACCGCTCGACAAGCGCCGTCGAGTCGTACGCGAAGCACCCCACCATCGCGGCGGGCAGCGCCGCGGCATCGCGTACGACGGCGGCACCGAGCCCCGAGCCTCCCTGAGCCGGCTTCACCATCAGCGGTAGGCCGAGCCGGTCGACGATGCGGTCGAGTACCGCGACAGCGCCGAGTTCGGAGAACCGGTCGTGCGGCAGCGCGACCCACTCCGGTGTCGGGATGCCGTTCTCGTGCAGGACGGCCTTTGCCGACGGCTTGTCCCACGCGAGCCGGGCGGTAGGCGCATCGCATCCGACGTACGGCACACCGCACAGGTCGAGGACGCCGCGAAGTGAACCGTCCTCACCGGTGGCGCCGTGCAGCGCGATGACGATCGCCTCCGGCGGATCGGCCTCCAGCGCAGGCAACAGCGCTACGTCGGCGTCGCGCAGTTCTGCCTGCACCCCGGCAGCGCGCAGCGCGTCGAGTATCCGCCGTCCCGAGCGCAGCGACACGTCGCGTTCGTAGGACAGTCCACCCGCGAGAATCAGGACTCGTGCGTCACTCGTACCCATAGCCGGAAATCATGCCAAGTCCGGGCCGGGAGCGTCGGCACCGGGCCGCACCCGGCGGCGGCCGCGGCGCAACGAAGGCGCGCCGAAGACCGACCGCAGTGCCAGCTCCTCCTCCACCACACTCGCGAGGCGGCGGACGCCTTCGCGAATGCGATCGGGTGCGGAGAACGAGAAGTTCAGTCGCAGGTGCTCGTGTCCGGTGCCGTCGGCATAGAAGCCGGTACCGGGGACGTACGCGACGCGCGCCGAAATCGCGCGCGGCATCATCGCCTTCGCGTCGAGTCCGTCGGTGAGCGTCGCCCACACGAACAGCCCGCCGCCGGGCCGTGTCCAGCGCGTGCCGGCCGGCATCAGGTCGGCGAGCGAAGACAGCAGTGTGTCGCGCCGCTCGCGGTAGATCTCGCGGAACGTCTTGAGTTGTTCGCGCCACGGCATCGTGGCGAAGTATGTGGCGACGGCCGCTTGCGCGAACGCACTCGGGCACAGGATCTGCGCCTCGCTCGCGATGACGAGCTTGTCGCGTACGGCGTGCGGCGCGAGGATCCAGCCGACCCGGAAGCCGGGTGCGAACGTCTTGGAGAACGTGCTCACGTAGAACACGCCGTCGCGGCGGCGCGCGCGTAACGGCAGGGGTGCGTCACCGTCGAAGCCGAGCTGGCCGTACGGGTCGTCCTCGACGACGAGCAACCCGTTGCGCTCACAGATGTCCAGCACCTGATCGCGCCGCTCGTCGGTGAGCGTCACGCCAGCCGGGTTCTGGTACGTCGGGATCGTGTACAGAAACTTGGCGCGCCGGCCGGCGGCCCGGGTCGCCGCGATCGCTTCGGTCAACGCTTCGGGTACCAGTCCCTGGTCGTCCATTGCCACGTGTACGACCTGTGCCTGTGCGGCCTGGAAGACGCCGAGTGCGCCGACGTACGTCGGGCCTTCGGCGAGCACGACGTCGCCCGGGTCGAGGAACAGCCGCGCTACGAGATCGAGTGCCTGTTGGCCGCCGACGGTAACCACGACGTCGTCGGGCGACGCGCCGCATGCGACGTCGATGCCGGACAGCGTCATCACTTCGCAGATCCGCTCGCGGAGGTCGAGCGTGCCTTGACCGATGCCGTACTGCAGAGTGGTCGGGCCGTGCACCGAACCGAGGTGCCCGAGCATCTCGCCGACGGCGTCCAGTGGTAGCGCGGCGACGAACGGCGCACCGCCCGCCAGCGACACCACTTCCGGTCGTGACGCGACCGCGAACAACGCGCGGATCTCGGAGGCGGTCATGCCGGCAACGCGTTGGGCGTACCGATCGGTGTAGTCGTCGAGCGTCGTACCGGACACGTCCACCTCCCTTGGGAATGTGTCGATGGTAGCGAGGTCCGGCGCGCCGGGTCGAAGTTGTCCGAGCTCTCCCCTACAGACCGCTTGCCGCGTAAGATCCTTCAGGGGTAAAGGCGAGCGGGGTCACGGGCGAGCGATGCGGGCTGAGGGCTCGAGCCGGCAGGATATGCGGGAATAGAGGATGCGCCGATGTCGCGACGCCTCGTCAATCTGACGTTGGACACGCTGGAGGATCTGCCGCGTCCGTGTCGCCAGTGCGTCTACTGGGAACTCGATCCGGTCGCCGCCCAACGCGCGTGTGCCGCCGGCGACCCAGCCCTGGAGAAGGAAGCGTGGGTCTCCCAGACTCTGCTCGAGTGGGGATCGTGCGGCAAGCTGGCGTACGTCGACGGCATGCCGGCCGGGTTCGTCATGTACGCGCCGCCGGCGTACGTGCCGCGGTCCATGGCGTTCCCGACTTCGCCGGTCTCCGCCGACGCGGTGCTGTTGATGACGGCGCACGTGGTGACCGCGTTCGCCGGCGGCGGGCTGGGTCGGATGCTGGTCCAGGGCGTAGCGCGTGATCTGACCAAGCGCGGTATCAAGGCGATCGAGT
>DASRII010000583.1:0-8874 GCA_035650075.1 Micromonosporaceae bacterium
CGGGATCCACTTCCACCACCCCCCGGCGGTGACACCGCCGGCGGCGGTGCCGTCGCAGCTGCCCTGGGACATGCGGGGGTTCGTCGGCCGGGCGGAGGCGCTGGAGCGTCTCGACGCGATCCTCGCCCAGCACGCGGACACTCCGGGCGCGGGGGCGTTGGTGGTGGTGACCGGCACCGCCGGTGTCGGAAAGACTTTGTCTGGTCGTGCACTGGGCGCACCGGGTCCGCGGCATGTTCGGCGACGGGCAGCTGCATGTCAACCTGCGCGGCTACGACCCCGGCAGCCCGCTGGCCCCGGCGGAGGCGTTGGCCCGGTTCCTGCGCGCGCTGGGCGTGCCCGACGCCGACATCCCGCCCGGGCTGGAGGAGCGGGCCGAGCGGTACCGCAGCCTCCTTTCCGGGCGGCGGATGCTGATCGTGCTGGACAACGCCGCCACCGGCGGCCAGGTCCGCCCGCTGCTGCCCGGCACGGGCGCGTGCCTGGTCGTGGTCACCAGCCGTAACCTGCTCTCCGGGCTGGCCGCCCGCGACGGCGCCCGCCGGCTGCCGCTCGGCCTGCTCGACGACGATCAGGCCGTCGACCTGATCCGGGCGACCATGGCCGACTACCGCTCCGGCGACACCGACGACGACGTCGTCGAGCTGGCCCGGCTGTGCGCCCGGCTCCCGTTGGCGCTGCGGATCGCCGCGGAACGCGCCGCTGCCCGCCCGCACATGCCGCTGACAGACCTGATCGCCGACCTGCGCGGCGAGTCGTCGCTGTGGCAGGCGCTGTCCCTGCAGGATGAGGACGAGGCCGACGCCGTGCGGCAGGTGTTCGCCTGGTCCTACCGCACCCTGCCGCCGGCCGCGGCGAGGCTGTTCCGACTGCTCGGCCTGCACCCCGGCCCCACCTTCGCACTACCCGCGGCCACCACGCTGGCCGGTGAACCCGCCTCCCGGGTCCGCGGGCTGCTCGATCTGCTGGTCGGCGCGCACCTGCTGGAGCAGACCGGCCCCGGCCGGTACCAATTCCACGACCTGCTGCGCGCCTACGCCGCCGACCAAGCCAACCAGCACCCGGCCGAAGCCGCCGCCGCACGCGAGCGGGTGCTGTCCTGGTACCTGCACACCGCCGCCTGCGCGGTCGCCGCCGTGCAGACCCTCGAACCACCACCACCCTTGGACCCGCCACCGGCCGGAGTCATCCCGCTGGCCTTCACCAGCGGACCGGACGCGATCGCCTGGTACCAGACCGAACAGGACAACCTCACCACCACGGGCACCACCGCCACCGCCGCCGGCCTGCCCCGCATCGCCTGGCAGCTGCCAGCCGTCCTGGACCCGATGCACACCCTGCGCAACCCGGCCGACCACTGGCTGGCACTCGGCCTCGCCGGGCTCGACGCCGCCCGCCGCCTCGGCGACCGGCACGCCGAAGCCCGCATGCTGACCACCCTCGGCATCGCCTACACCAACAACCAACCCCGCCGATACGACCACGCCGCCAGCTACCTCACCCACGCGCTGGCCCTGCACCACGAGACAGGCGACCGGCTCAACGAGATCCGCATCACCAACACCCTCGGCATCATGCACGCCCGCGTCCGCCGCCTACCCGAGGCCGCCGACTACTACCAACAGGCCCGAACCCTCGCTCACGGATTCGACACCCGATGGGAAGCCATGGCCCTGGGCAACCTCGCCGCAGTCCGGATCGAGGAAGGCGACCTCACCACCGCCATCGAGCACGCCCACCACAGCCTGCGACTCCTACGCGCCGCCGACACCGACCCCCGCCTCCAGATCCCCTACCTGGTCAACCTCGCCCGCGCCCACCGCGAACAAGGCCACCACGACCACGCCGCCGGACACCTCCACACCGCCCAGTCCCTGCTGCACCTCGCCGCCCTCGGCGAACAAGCCGTCACCCACCTCGAACACGGCCGCCTCCACCACGCCGAAGACCGGCTCGACGAGGCGGCGACCGCCTACCACCAGGCCGCCGCCTGCTACCGCACCCTGGGCGACCACGCCCGCGAAGCCTGGGTCCTCGACGCCGTCGGCGAACTCCTCCACCACAGCGGCCAGCCGGAGCAGGCCGCCGACTTGCACCGCCGCGCCGCCGCCGTGTTCGCCGACCTCGACCGGCCCTTCGATCAGGCCACCGCCTTGCACCACCTCGCCACCACCCTCGACAGCCTCGGCGATCGCGAAGCCGCACGCCGGTACCGGGCACAAGCCCTCGAATTGGTCGCGCCGTTCGACGACCCCCGCGCCGGGGCGCTGCGCCGCGATCTGCACACCGCCCTGCACCACCCCGCCCCGACCGCCCGCAGCAGTGACCAGCCGGAAGGAGCGTGACATTGTGGCGGCTGAACTCGTCGTGCCCGCCTTGACCCTGATCCTCACCACAATCGGCGAAGCCGCTGCCGGGGAAGCCGGCCGCACCGCCTGGACCGCCCTGGCCCGTCTCACCCGGCGGGTCTTCGGCCGCGACACCCCCACCGACCCACCCGCCGATGAGGCAGATATCGCCGCGCTCGCCACCAGGCTGGTCGCACACGCCCGCCATGACCCCGCGTTCGCCGAGGAACTCCGCGCCTGGATCACCACCACCACAGCGGCCGTACCCGGGCTACAGGCCCACACCGGCGGCACCATCAACACCATCAGCGGAACCGTGAACGGCCCGGTCGTGCAAACCGGAAACGTCGCCGGCAACATCACCTTCGGCCCCACCACCACCCCGTAACACCCTCCCTGCGCGGGCGGATCACTCGGAGAATGCCGCCCGGGACGTCCTGGTACGGCACGACCAAACTCCGTCCAACATCTCGGCGAACCGCAGCAGCGTCGCACACCTCGTCCGTTGCGACCACGGCGACGGCACCACTCTGATCAGGTTCTGTCAATTCCTGAGCGGCCGGAGGAAACAATCTTGCCCGGCACGGCACAATGCGATGTCTACCAACGCGCCATGGACATATCAGTACCTGGAGTCGACGGGGGAAATGCTTGTGGAGATCCGGATCCTCGGCAGCGTCGCGATCCACGGCCCGAAAGGCACAGCGACTCCTCAACGTGACAAGGAGAAACTCTTCCGCGCCATCCTCGCCATGGAACCCGGCAAGCCGGTCACCTTCGCCCGTCTGCTCGACCCGTGCGGGAGGACAAAAGTCAACAGCATGTGTTGAATGAGTACTTGGTAAATGTCGATCTAAATTCGCGAGCACGGGGCTGCGCTCGGTCGGCAGGTTCCCGTACGGTGGTCGTCGCCAAGATGTGCCCACGGTCCAGCCAGCGAGTGGTAAGGAGGATCACCTGGTGTACCCTGCCGAGGCAAAGCTGATCTTCTGTCGGCGGCTGGCGAACAGTTGGCGTGAACTTTGCGACGTCGTCGAGATCCCTTCACATGAACGTGTTGCCTTCATATCGGGGGAGGAGGGCCGTGCGATATGGGAGTGGCTGGAGCACCGAGGCCGTCTAACGGAGTTAGCGGCCGCGCTACGTCAGATCGGACGGTCGGACCTGGCGGACGAGACCGACCGGCGGTCGAAGCTGGCACAGCCAGACTCGCCGAGCTTGCTGGCTAAAGGCACCGATGGTGCCGAACCCCTAACGAGCCCCAAGTACCCCAAACCGATGATCCTTGCTGGCCGCGCCCGCCTGGCCCGCGAGAGGTATACGAGCCGGCACAGACTCTCTGGTCGTGCTGTCGAAAAGCCGCTGAGCCACAGCCGACCATCGAGAGCTGCGCTTGTTGTCTTGGGACTTATAGTCTTGTCAGTCTCCGCCTCCGACTCCTCCGCCCGGAACCCCAAGTCTCCGTCGGTCATGCCGATGATCCACCCCTCGCCGTCAAGAACTGCCCCGGTGATCTCACCGAGCTTGATGTCACCAACTCCTAGAGGGACGTCAGCGCCGGCTGGTATTGACATGGTAGCCCGCGCGAACTTCGTGAAGGAGGACGAGCAGAAGGCCAACCTGGTTCGCATCGACTCCAACGTTCGCTGTTATCTGGTGGCCGTGAAATCACTTCTTCTGCACCGATATGTCGCTGTGGAGGGTCCGACGAACCTGAGCGAGACCGCGTGCTGCGTGCGCGGTCGCAGTCGGTCGCCGGCCCCTGGGAAAAGCTAACGCTGTGTGATGACCTGGCTGCTCACGTGACATCGATTCGCAACTACAAGAACTTCTACGTGACGGCCGAACACGAGGTATCAGGCAAAGTCTCCGATGCGCTACACGCCAGCGCTAAGGAGCTGGTAGTTACGGCACAATTCGAATGGCTGGGCGGTTTCCGGGGAGGCGTTAGCACGTTCAGGGCCTTGCGCAGCGGCAGGTATGTCGGTGTCGTCGGAGAAGGAGCATCCCGCGAAGGCAACCTGAGGGCATTATCCAAGAACGTCGGTTCCGCAGAAAGGTTCGAGGTAAGCCTGCTCACGTCAACCGACCCGAGGGAGAACACGCGGGCTTGGCCACTCGATTCACAAGTGAGGGATGGCTTTGATAGCGTATTATCACGAATGCGTGGGGCTGCTCAGCTCGATGATACCTCGGTTCAAGTCGCTGAAGGGGTTGTTCTGCGGGTCTGGACTCCCGTTGGCGCTAGCGGGTTTGAACTCTTCGGGCGTCTGTGCCCGTTCGCGTCCGTCTGCCTTTTCGAGGATGGCTCTTGGAATAACAATTCGGCGTCTCGCGACGGTCGGCCGCGATATTCCCTGCAATTCACTTCTTGCCCAGCCGAATGGGATCTAGGAGACATACCACACCCGGACGGCGGTGGCTGGAACGACCGGGCTACATCGATTATCAACAATATGAGCCGACCCAAATGGGCATATTTTTACGCATACATAGGCGCTCGAGACTATCGGCGGATCTTCGCCGTACTCTCGTGGAGTATAGCGGAAGGTTTGGATCATGTGCAGTCGCAGATTCCCGACCTTCCCGTCAACGACAATATCGACGCCATCCTTATCTGTGGGAAAGGCCCGGCGTCCTGGGTGGACAATAGATGAAGGTGCGTTTCCTCGTGAGCGAGTTCCGCACCGCCGAGTGTTTCTGGGCAAGTGGATGGGCGAAGAAGCGTGGTCGTTTGATCGAGGGCACAGCAGCTACGCAGATGGTTCCTACTCACGCGATTCTGACAGCAGTTCCTGAAGGTGCGCAGGGCTACACCCTGAAGGTTAGATGATGGAGATCCAGGTACTAGGCGATGTGCAAATCCATGGGCGTAATGGTCCGGTCGCCTTGCGGCGGGACAAGGAGAGACTCCTCCTGGCTGTACTGGCAATCAACGTGGGTAAGGTCATTCCTTCACAGCAGTTCTACGACATGCTGGGGGAAGACGGTACTGACATGAACGATCGAACCTTGGTCGACTACATGAGTGCCGTGCGAGGAGCTCTGGAGGCTGCTGGAGGCAAGGATGCGCCATTACCGCCTCGGGACCGGCACGGATATGTTTTAACAGTTCGCCCTGAGGTGGTTGATTACCACCGGTTTCTCAAGCGTGTTGACGAGGCGCAACTATGCCTAGGCGCAAGCGACGTCCTTGCCGCGATCTCATCGTATAAGGCTGCGCTCGGGCTGTGGCGGGACCCTGCGCTCGGCGGGATTAAGGCGCCTCGGGCCGAAGGATTGCGCCAAGTAATGAACAACGAGCACGACAACGCGATGTATGACCTTCTCCTGCTGCAACTCCAGACCGGTGATAATGCGGCGGTGTACGCATCGGTGACCGAGCGGATTCATAACGAGATTCCAACCGACCGAATGATTGGCCTCGGGCTCCACGCGTTGGCCCAGGATGCGCGGCATGCAGAGATCAAGGTTTTCTACGAACAAGCTGCGAGGCGTATGAAGATGACGGCAGGCGCTTCACCCAGCAAGAAGGTACATGAACTTGCGCGAACCCTGAGAGACAACCCGGCGGCCTCTAACGCGCTGCTGGCCGCCTCTCAGATCCCGGCCAGAGCGCAGCAAGCCGGAGGGCGTGTCGCTGTCGACCCGAGCCCGGAGAGGAGTACAAAGTTGGCCCGGAGGAGCAGCGACCTCGAGGTGGCGAGTCTAGGTTCTACGGACCCCTCCACCGATATTTCCGACGCCGGTGCTGAACCGCATGCACCAGTCGGGCCACTTTCGATGAACGAGCTTAAAGTTGAGTTCTGCAGGAGGCTGGCGAGCAGTTGGCAGGAACTCGCGGATTTCCTTTGTATTCCGCCATACGAGTGCGCTCGATTTCCACAGGGCCATGAGGCACGTCATATTTGGGAATGGCTGGAGGTGCGGGGTTCATTAGTCGCCCTCCGGGGGGCATTGGTCAAGATGAGAAGGTCTGATCTGGTTGATCTTTTCGACTTGACGGACCCAGGCTAACTGCGCCGATGTGGTCAGACGGTTGGACGGCCAATCCATGGCAGGCACACAGAGCCCCGCCGGGCCGGTGGGTCGCCGCGTCAAGCCGGACTGGCCGCCGGGCTGTTCTTTCGAACACCCGACGCAGTCATGGCTCGCCGGTCAGCCCGGTGGGCATGATTGCCGCGGTCGTGGGCGGAAGACTCCAGCCAATCGGTCCGCCGCCGGTAGTTCCGCCGCACCCAGACGCTCGGGGACGCGGAAGAAGCGCCGCGAATGATTGAGTCGCGTCATGTGGTCCTCGGCTTGCGCACGGTAGGCAGGATGGCGAGGAGGTGCCATTCGTGAATCTTGCCACGGCAAAGTTGGTCTTCTGCCGGCGACTGGGGCGCAGCTGGCTTGATCTCGCAGACGCAGTTGGAATCCGACCAGACGAACGGGCGACCTTCGAACCTGGCCAAGAGGGCAGGCAGATATGGGAGTGGCTCGAATTCAGGGACCGTCTGCCGGCGCTGCCCACCGCGTTGCGTCAAGTTGACCGCGAGGACCTGGCAGACGAAATAGACCAGCACTGGAGAGCAACAAGTGACGGGGCGGAGTCCAGTTCGGCCACCGACGATTCCGCCCGGAGCCGGCGCAGCCGCTTCGGCGGGCCGCGACATCGCTGGCGCGGGTTCCGCAACCGGAACCGCAGACAGAAGTGGGCCATCGGCACGTCACTGGTGTTGGTGCTGTCCTTGATTCCCGGCGGAGGCTTACTGTGGCGCGGCACGACGGACATCCGGGCACGCGAGGACCATCGCCGCGGACAGACGGCGGAGCGTACTGCGGTTCCGACCGGCAGCCCTTCGCCACCGGCCTCACGACCGAGCAGACCCGAATCAACATGGGGATCGAGCGCCGAACGCACACGCGCCATCGAAAACATGAAGCTCCGCGCGAAAGCCGCAACGCCACATCTCAAGAGTAACGTCGTGCAGAAGTTGAGCGAGAGCGTTTACTGCAATATTACGATGATCAGGTCGCTGTATGGAGCCCGCAATTTCGTGACTCCTGAATACAAATATGCGGCGAGCCTGGAAGGATTGCTCAGGGCGAGCCGTCCAGCTGTCTTGTATTCAACTGAGTCGTTCATCCTGTGCGACGACCAGGACGCGGGAGCGACGTACATCCGTAGCTACCGTAACCTATACGTCTTTCTGGCTGCCTCCGGCAAGGATCCCGACCTACTCCGGGCCGGAGCCGGTGCGGCGAACCTGGAAGGGTTCGAGTGGACAGGCGACTTCCGAGGTGGCTTGAGTACGCTTAGGTCGTTGCGTACTGGTAGGTATGTCACGATGGACGCGGGAGCGTGTACCGTTCGAGAACTCGGTTTCGGCTACGCGGCCTGCTGATATTCGTTGATCAGCCCGTGTAGCACTTTCCGGCGCCGGACTCGCACCGTGCCCAGATCGGTGACCGGTGTCGGCAGCATGTCTTGGCTGGGTGGGCGTTGCCCGCGGCCCTGATGCGGCCGATGCTGGTTGTAGTGCGCCTGGTACTCGCCGAGTACGTCGAGGAGATGTCGGGTGTTGTAGATCAGGAGCCGGTCCAGGCATTCCCGCCGTACGGTGCGTACCCAGCGCTCTGCATAGGCGTTGGCCCGGGGCGCCTGCGGTGGTGTGCGGAGGATCTTGATGCCTCCGGCGTGGAACACCGCGTCGAACACGCTGGTGTACTTGGCGTCGCGGTCCCGGATGAGGAACCGGGTAGCCCTCTCCCCCAGGTCGATCATCAGGTTGCGGGCCTGCTGGGCCAGCCACGCCCCGGTCGGATGTGTGGTGGCGCCCAGCACGTGGACTCGTCGCGTGGCGACTTCGATCAGGAACAGTACGTAGATACGGGTCAGGCCGATCGTCTCGACGTGCAGGAAGTCGCAGGCCAGGATGCCTT
The DNA here is from genome assembly GCA_035650075.1 of Micromonosporaceae bacterium. Taxonomy (GTDB): domain Bacteria; phylum Actinomycetota; class Actinomycetes; order Mycobacteriales; family Micromonosporaceae; genus DASSUC01. Next base: position 8,277 of record DASRII010000583.1, read on the forward strand.
TGGCCTGTGCGGTCAGAAACTGCGTCCAGGTGGGTCCGGCGCGTCGTGGCGCCGGGCCGACACCGGCCCGGGTCAGGATCGCCCAGATCGTGCTTGAGGCGAGCCGGTAGCCCAGTCCGGCCAGTTCGCCCTGGATGCGCCGACATCCCCAGGTCGGGTTGTCCCTGGCCAGCCGCAGCACCAGCTCCCGCACCTGCGTGGTGACCGTTGGCCGACCCGGCCGGCGCCCTGGATACGTCCACCGCCGGGCGACCAGCCGGCGGTGCCAGCGCAACAACGTGCCAGGAGAGACGAAGAACGCCGGCCACCGCACCCGCGGCAGTAGTCGCGACAATCCGGCCAGCACCGCCCGATCCGCCGGTTCCAGATCCAGCCGGTGCACCTGGCGGCGCAGCACCGCGACCTGATGCCGAAGCACCAACACCTCGACCGCGTTGGCGCGTTCGCCGCGTGCCACGAGGATGACCAACTGCAGGACCTGACGCAGGATCAGATAGCCGAACGAGAGGATCATGACCGGCAGCATGCCGCCAGTCGCCGATCCCACAGCAGACAGAAGCGCACGTCAGCAGCCGTGACCGAGTTTCCGAACGGTACA
>DASRII010000584.1:0-11691 GCA_035650075.1 Micromonosporaceae bacterium
CGCAGCTTGTGCAGCAGGCCGATGCCGCGGCCCTCGTGCCCGCGCATGTAGAGCACCACGCCGCGGGCCTCGGCGGCCACCCGGGCCAGGGCGGCGTCCAGCTGCGGGCCGCAGTCGCAGCGCAGCGAGCCGAACACGTCCCCGGTCATGCACTCGGAGTGCACCCGGACCAGCAGGTCCCGGCCGTCGCCCAGGTCGCCGTAGACCAGCGCGACGTGCTCCGCCGAGTCGTGCGTCGCCCGGTAACCGACCGCCCGGAACTCCCCGTACCGCGTGGGGATCCGCGCCTCGGCGACCCGCTCGACCTGCTGCTCGGTACGCCGCCGGAACGCGATCAGGTCGGCGATCGTGATCAGGGTCAGCCCGTGCTCCGCCGCGAACGCCTCGAGGTCCGGCAGGCGCTTCATCGTGCCGTTGTCGTTGACCAGCTCGCAGAGGCAGCCGGCGGGCCGCAGCCCGGCCATCGTCGCCAGGTCGACCGCGGCCTCGGTGTGCCCGGGCCGGCGCAGCACCCCGCCCCGGCGGGCCCGCAGCGGTACCACGTGTCCGGGGCGGGACAGCTCGATCGACTTGGTCTCCGCACCGGCCAGCAGCCGGATCGTGTGCGCCCGGTCGGCCGCCGAGATGCCCGTGGTCACCCCCTCCCGCGCGTCGACCGTCACGGTGTAGGCCGTACCGCGCCGGTCCTGGTTCGTGTGGTACATCGGCGGAAGTTCCAGCCGGTCGCAGTCGTCGTCCGTGAGCGGCACGCAGATGTACCCCGACGTGTGCCGCACCATGAACGCCACCAACTCCGGCGTGGCCATCTCCGCCGCGAAGATGAGGTCGCCCTCGTTCTCCCGGTCCTCGTCGTCGACGACCACGACCGGCTTGCCGGCCGCCAGGTCCGCGACCGCGTCCTCGATCCGGCCGATCATCGGACGTTCACCAGCTTCTCCACATACTTGGCGATCACGTCGACCTCCAGGTTGACCACGGCGCCCACCCCTTTGTGGCCGAGCGTCGTCACCTTCAGCGTGGTGGGGATCAGCCCCACCGAAAACGATCCCGAGTCGACGGCGGTCACGGTCAACGACACACCGTCCACTGTGATCGATCCTTTCTCGACCACGTACCGCTCGAGCGGAGCGGGCAGCGAGAACCGCACCGCCTCCCAGTGCTCGCCCGGTACGCGGTCCACAATGGACGCGACACCGTCCACGTGGCCCTGGACGAGGTGCCCGCCGAGCCGGTCCCCGAGCCGCGCGGCGCGCTCGAGGTTGACCGGGTCGCCGTGGCGCAATGCACCGAGCGACGAGCGGCGCAGTGTCTCGGCCATCACGTCCGCGGTGAACACGTCACCATCCACCCCCGCCACGGTCAGGCACACCCCGTTGACCGCGATCGAGTCGCCGAACCGGGCGTCGGAGGTGACGATCGGTCCCCGGACGGACACCCGGGCCGAGTCGCCGTCCGGCTCGATACCGGCCACGACACCCAGCTCCTCCACGATCCCGGTAAACATCAGATCTCAACCTCCTTGGGTACCGCGGTCACGCGTACGTCCGGCCCGACCTGGGTCAGCTCGATGATCTCCAGCTCGATCGACTCGGCGAGCGTGGCCACGCCCGCGGCACCGAGCGCGGCGAGCCCTTCGCCGAGCAGCTTGGGCGCCAGGTAGGCGATGACCTTGTCCACGAGGCGAGCGGACAGAAACGCGCCGGCCAGGGTCGGACCCCCCTCGAGCAGCGCCGAACGCACGCCGCGCCCGTACAGGGCCAGCATCAGCGCGTCGAGATCGACCTTGCCGTCGGACGCGGCCCCGACCTCCGCGGCGGTCGCGACCCAGGTGGGGGCGGCGGCGTCGCGGACCCGGGCGTCTTTGGGGGTACGCCCTTCCGTGTCGACGACCACCCGCAGCGGCTGGCGGATCGCGAGGGTGCCGTCGCGCAGGTTGCGCACGGTGAGCCGGGGATCGTCGGCGAGCACGGTACCGACGCCGGCGATGACCGCGTCGACCGTGCCGCGCAGCGCGTGCACGTCCATCCGCGACTCTTCCGACGTGATCCACATGCTCGTCCCGTCGGCCGCCGCGGAACGCCCGTCCAGGGTCGCGGCGAGCTTCCAGACGAGGTACGGGCGCTCCCGCCGCACCGCCATCAGCCAGGCGGAGTTGCCGGTGGCCGCCTCGATGGCGCGTACCCCCGTCTCGACGTCGACCCCGGAGGAGCGCAAGGCCTCGACGCCGCCGCCAGCGACCGGGTTGGGGTCGCGCACGCCGACCACGACGCGGGCGATGCCGGCGGAGCGCAGCGCGACGGTGCACGGCCCGGTACGTCCGGTGTGGTTGCAGGGCTCGAGGGACACGATCGCCGTGCCGCCGCGGGCGCCGTCCCCGGCCTGCGCGAGCGCGACGATCTCGGCGTGTGGCCCACCGGCGTACGCGTGGAATCCCTCCCCGACGACGCGGCCGTCCTTGTCGAGGATCACGCATCCCACGACCGGGTTGGGGCTGGTCGTGCCGAGGCCGCGGGCCGCCAGGGCGATGGCACGGCGCATCGCGTCGTCCTCGGCAGTACTGGCCATCCCGCCCCCTGTCCGCGTCCGCTGCTCCAAGCGCTGGAGGGGATGGGCAGGAGTGTCGGGACCAGGCGCTGGACAGCGCCGCAGACCCCAGCGCTGCCTCCCATCCGGACTGTCACCGTCGGCCCCGGAGTCTCACCGGGTCCACCGGTCCGCCATGGACCGGGTCGCGGGCTTGTCACAGGCAGCAGGCCTGCGCATCACCGCCGGTTCGGAATTGCACCGAGTCCCGCCAGCGCGTGGTGGGTACCACAGTCGAGTCTGTCACGCCCGGGCGCCGATGGGGATGTCGGGTTCATCTCATGACTTGCGACGATCCACCGCCACGTACGAGCCGGGCTGGGTCTTGGCCACCCCCTTCATCTCCGAGGCCACCGCGATCACCTCGCGCGGATCCACGTAGGTGCGGTTCGTCGACAGCGCGACGCCGATCGAGATCGTGACGAGGTTCGCCCGCTGGATGTGCCCGCGGCGGTCGGTCAGTTCGAGGTACCCCCGTTTGGAGTCCTGCTCGTCGTAGAGCCCGTCCGCGGCCGCCTCGAAGTCGACTACGGCCTGCTGGGTCAGCGTGCGTACCTGCTCCGGCGCGCAGACCACGATGAAGTCGTCCCCTCCGACGTGCCCGAGGAACGCCGGCGGCAACCCGACGCCGACGACCGCCCGGTGCAGCGAGCGGGCGAGCGCGGCGATGAACTCGTCGCCGCGCAGGAAGCCGTACGCGTCGTTGACGCTCTTGAACCGGTCGATGTCGATGTGGCACACGGCGTAGTCCGTGCCGCCCCGGGCCCGGTCGGTGATCTCTCTCAGAATGCGGCTGTTGCCGGGCAGCCCGGTCAGCGGCGAGACCTCGCGGAACTCCTGGTTGCGTCGCAGGGTCGAGCGCACCCGCGCGACCAGCTCGAGCGTGTCGAACGGCTTGACCAGGTAGTCGTCGGCGCCCGCGGTCAGCCCGACCACCTTGTCGACGGTCATGCCCTTCGCGGTGAGCATGATGATCGGCAATGCGTTGTTGAGCGGATCGGCGCGCAGGCGACGGGTGAGCTCGAGCCCGTCCACCCGCGGCATCATCAGGTCCACGATCGCGAGATCCGGGCGGTGCTCCGCGATGAGCCCCAGCGCCTCCTCCCCGTCGTGCGCGACCAGCACCTCGAAGCCCTGCAGGCGCAGGTTCATCGCGACGAACCGCGCGATGTCCTCGTCGTCGTCGACGACGAGCACCAGCTCCGGCTTTTCCGGGGGCGGCTCAGTCATCGTGGCTTGCACCGCTGGCCAGCCGGCGCAACCGGCGGACGGCCTCCGCCGGGTCGTCGGCGCCGTACACCGCCGTGCCGGACACGAACGCGTCCGCTCCCGCCTCCGCGGCCTCCTCGATGGTCTCCTCGGAGACCCCGCCGTCGACCTCCACGCGCAGTTGGAGGCGCTCGGCATCGAGGTAGGCGCGCGCGGTGCGCACTTTGTTCAACATGTCCGGGATGAAGTCCTGCCCGCCGAATCCGGCCTTGATCGTCATGATCAACAGCAGGTCGAAGTGCGGGAGAATGTCCAGGTACGGCTCGACCAGGGTGTCCCGGTCGATCGCCAGGCCGGGCCGGGTCCCGGCGGCGCGCAGGTCCTTGGCGAGCCGGACCGGGTCCTCCGCCGCCTCCGCGTGGAAGCTCACGTTGAACGCGCCGGCCTCGGCGTACGCGATCGCCCAGTGGTCCGGTCGCTCGATCATCAGGTGACAGTCGATCGGCACGGTGGTGGCTCGTACCAGGCTCTGCACGACCGGCAGACCGATCGTCAGGTTCGGTACGAAGTGGTTGTCCATGACGTCGACATGCAGCCAGTCGGCATCGCCTTCCACCGCGTGCGCCTCGTCGGCGAGGCGGGCGAAGTCCGAGGCGAGAATGCTGGGCGCGACGATGGTTTCCCGGCTGGTCACAGGCCAAGTGTACGAAGCCGGCCTTGACAGAATCTCAACGGAAACCCAGGGCCGGCGTGGCGTCGCTCGACTACACGACAGTTGGATTGCGGCGGCGGGCGGGAATCCGACACTGTGAGCCGGTGTCGCCGCGTACCCCTGTGCTCGTCTCGGCAGCGATCGGGCTGAGCTCCCTCGCGGCCGGTGCCGCCGGTCTGCTCGCCGACGAGCCGGTGTTGGCGATCGGGGCGATCGGGGTCGGGGCGATCCTGGGTGGCCTGGCCACGTACTGGCAGTTCCACGCGTCGCCCGCGCTGCCGCCGGGACCATCGCCGTCGCCGCCACCGGCCGGCGTGACGGTCTGGAACCTCCCGCGACCCACCGCCAGCTTCGCGGGGCGTGACGCCGACCTGGCCGACCTCGACACCAAGCTCGCCGAGGGAAGCGGCTCCGTCGCGATGGTGGCGGTACACGGGCTGGGTGGCATGGGCAAGACCCAGCTCGCGCTGCGGTTCGCGGCCAGCCTCGCGGCCGCCGGCTCGGTGACGGTCGGGTGGCAGGTCAACGCGGCATCGCGGGAGTACGCGCTGGACAGCCTGGCCCAGCTCGGCCGGGGGCTCGGCCTGCCCGAGGCCGACGACGCCAACCGGGCGGCCGAGGAGGCGCTGGCCGAGCTGGGCCGGCGGCGGGGCTGGGTGCTCGTGTACGACGACGCGACCCGCCCCGACGACCTGCGCGGGCTCCTGCCGGTCGCCGGGTCCGGCCGGGTCATCGTGACCTCGCGGCACGCGGACTGGCGGGGAGCCGTACGGCCGCTGCGCCTGGATCCGCTGGACGTACCGGACGCCGTGGAGTTCCTGCTGGCGCGCACCGGCGACGGGGACCGGGCCGCCGCGACCACGCTCGCGCAGCGGCTGGCGGGGCTCCCGCTGGCCCTGGAACAGGCCGCGGCCTACTGCGAGACGACCGGCATGCCGATGGCCAGCTACCTGCGCCGGTACGAGTCGGCACCGCTGCGCCTGCTCACCGAGGGCCACCCGCAGGACCACCCCGAACCCGTGGCGCGGACCTGGCTGGTCAGCATGGCCGAAGCCCGTAGACGCAACCGGGCCGCGGTGGACCTGCTCAGCCTGCTGGCGTACGTCGCACCCGTCCCGTTGCCGCGGGACGTGCTCGGTGCCGCCCCATCGACGCTCCCCCGCCGGCTGCGCCGGGTGGTCGCCGACGACCTGGCTCTCGACGCGGCGGTCCGGGTACTGCACGGGCTGTCGCTGGCGACCGCCCAGGGCGACACGATCCACCTACACGCTCTGGTGCAGGAGGTCGTACGTGACCGGATCCGTCGGGCGGCCGGTGGCTGGCGCCGGTGGACCGAGGGGCGCTGGATCGCCGCGGCCGTAGCGATGCTGACCGAAGCGTTTCCGACCGGCAGGCACACTGCCGACCGGTGGCCGCTCTGTGCCGCGCTGCGCCCACACGTCGAGGCCGCCGTCGACAACGCCAAACGGACCGGCGCCGACCCACTCGCGACGGCGACGCTCGAGTTCACGCTCTCCTACTACCTCAGCGATCGTGCCGAATATGGCGCGGCCCGAGCGCTCCTCGAAGGCGTGATCGCCACGCGTCGCCGGCTGCTCGGCGACGAGGCCGCCGCCACTCTGGTGGCGATGAACAACCTCGCCGTTCTCTTGCGCGACCAGGGTGACCTCGTCGGCTCCCGGAACCTGCTCGAACAGATTCTCACGGTCGGCCGCCGTGTTCTCGGCGAGGAACATCCCGACTTGCTCGCCTCGATGAACAACCTCGCCCTGGTGCTGCACGCCCAGGGTGACCTCGTCCAGGCCCAGGACCTCCACGAACAGACCCTCACCGCCCGCCGCCAGCTCTTCGGCGAGGAACATCCCGACACCCTCGCCTCGATGAACAACCTCGCCCTGGTACTGCGCTCCCAGGGCGACCTCACCGGCGCCCAGGAGCTCCACGAGCAGGAACTCGCCACCTGCCGCCGGATTCTCGGTGACGACCACCCCGACACTCTCGCCTCGATGAACAACCTCGCTCTGGTGTTGCACGCCCAGGGTGACCTCGCCGGCGCCCGGGAGCTTCACGAGCTGGAACTCGCCACCAGCCGCCGGGTCCTCGGCGAGGAACACCCCGACACCCTCACCTCGATGAACAACCTCGCCGAGGTGCTCCGCGACCAAGAAGACCTCACCGGCGCCCGGGAGCTCCACGAACAGGCGCTCGCCATCCGTAGCCGCGTCCTCGGCAACGACCATCCCGAGACCCTCACCTCGATGAACAACCTCGCCGAGGTGTTCCGCGGTCAGGGCGACCTCACCGGCGCCCGGGACATGCACTTACGAAACCTCGCCACCAGCCGCCGGGTCCTCGGCGACGGCCACCCCGACACCCTCACCGCGATGAGCAACCTCGCCGAGGTGCTGGAAGCCCTCGGTGACGACACGGCCTCCGCCGCGTTGCGCGACGAAGCGGACAGACATCAGACCAGCGGGTTCGTGGCCGGTCAGGACTGGCTGATCCAGCTCGTCACGTCGGCCGCGAACCAGGGTGCCGGCGTGCCGGACGAGCTGACGGACACGCTCGACTCGCTACGGGCGAGCGAGGCGTGGACGGACGCGTTCCCCGCGGTGGTGGAGCGGATCGTCGCGGATCCCGGTACCCGGCCGGACCTGGACGGTCTCGACGAGCTGGAGATCGCGCTCGTCGAGGCGATCCTCGACCGGCTAGGCGACCCGGCGTAGGACCGACAGGTACATCGCGTCCGTTCCATGCCGGTGCGGCCACAGCTGCACGCTCGGACCGTCGCCCAGGTCGGGCATGCCGTCCGGCAGCAACGCGCGCGCGTCGACGTGTTCCACCGGCAGCCCCGAGCGGCGTACCGCCTCGGTGACCGACACCCTGGTCTCCGCCAGGTGGGGCGAGCAGGTGGCGTACCCGACGACGCCGCCGGGCCGGACCACCCCCAGTGCCGCGCCGAGCAGCTCGCGTTGCAGGCTGGTCAGGGGCGGCAGGTCGGACGGGGTACGCCGCCAGCGCGACTCGGGGCGGCGGCGCAGCGAGCCGAGCCCCGTGCACGGTGCGTCCACCAGTACCCGGTCGTAGCTGCCCTCGACCGTACGGCCGTCGGCGCACACGACGTCCACCGGCAGCCCGACCACCGCCTGCTCGACGAGCTTGGCCCGGTGTGGCGCCACCTCCACCGCGGTCACGCGCGCGCCGCGCCGCGCGGCCAGCGCGCCCAGCAACCCCGCCTTGCCGCCCGGCCCGGCGCACAGGTCCAGCCACCGCTCGTCGCCCCCGGACACCGGCGCCCCGACCAGCGCCAGCGCCACCAGCTGCGAGCCTTCGTCCTGTACGTGGGCCCGGCCGTCCGCCATCTCCGGGACGTCCGCGGGCGATCCGCCGGGGAGCACCACCGCGTACGGCGACCACCGCCCCGCCGCGCCATCGGCCGAGGCCGCGAGGTCGGCGGCGGAGACGAGTCCCGGCCGGGCGCACAGGTGCACGAGGGGACGCTCGTTGTCGCCCGCCAGCGCGGCGGCGGTCTCGGTCAGGTCCCCGGAGAGCGCGTCGACGAATGCCCGCACGATCCACTGTGGATGGTGGTGCACCAGCGCGAGGTGTCCCACCGGATCCTTCGCGTACGGCGGAGCGACCGCGGCCAGCCACGCGTCGAGGTCCTGCCCGGAAATGCGGCGCATTACCGCGTTGGCGAAGCCGGCGGCACCCCGGCCACCGACCGCCCGCACCATGTCCACAGTGGACGAGACCGCGGCGTGTGCCGGTACCCGCGTGTAGAGCAGTTGGTACGCGCCCAGCCGCAGCGCGTCGCGGACAGGCGGGTCGATCCGGCCCACCTCCCGGGCGGCGGCCACGGCCACGATGGCGTCCAGCGTGCCGCGGGATCGCAGCGTGCCGTAGGCCAACTCGGTGGCGAACCCGGCGTCGCGGCCGGACAGCCGGGCTTCGCGCAGCACGGACGCGAGAGCGAGATTGCCGTACGCGTCGTCCCGGTGCACCGCCGCGACCACCTCGAACGCCGCCTGCCGCGCGGGATCTCTCACCCCAGTAGCTCGCCGGTCGACGGTCGCACCCCCCGAGCCCAGTCGGCGGCCGGCATCGGGCGCTTGCCGGCGGCCCGGACCTCGCCCAGCGCGACCGGCGTCGAACCGGTACCGACGAGCACCAGGCTCCGGTCGACGACGACCTCGCCGGCCGGCAGCGGACTGGCGGCCTGCGGGATCACCGGCCCGAGCTTGAGCCGCTCGCCGCGGAACGTGGTCCACGCCCCGGGCGCCGGCGTGCATGCCCGGACCCGGCGGTCGACGGCGAACGCCGGCTCGTCCCACCGGACGCGGGCATCCTCGACGGTCACCTTCGGCGCGAGTGAGACGCCGTCCTCGGGCTGGGGCACGGCCCGAGCGGTACCGGCCTCGATCGCGTCGAGCACCCCCACCAGCAGGCCGGCGCCCGCGACGGCCAGCCGCGCTAGCAGCGCGCCCGCGGTGTCGTCCGGGCGGATCGACTCGGTCAGCGTGCCGTACACCGGCCCGGTGTCCAGGCCCTCCTCCAGCGTGAACACCGACGCCCCGGTGATCTCGTCGCCGTGCAGAACCGCGTGCTGTACCGGGGCCGCGCCGCGCCAGGCGGGCAGCAGCGAGAAGTGCAGGTTGACCCATCCCTGCGGCGGTATGGCCAGCGCCACCGGCGGTACCAGCGCGCCGTACGCGACGACCGGTACGCAGTCCGGAGCCAGCTCGCGCAGCCGCTCGAGGAACTCCGGTTCCCGCGGCCGGGCCGGCGTCAGTACCGGCAGGCCGTGCTCGTCCGCCCAGGCGCCGACCGGTGACCGAACCAGGTGCCGTCCGCGACCGGCGGGCGCGTCGGGTCGGGTGAGTACGGCGACGAGTTCGTGGCCCGACGACGTGATCGCGTCGAGCGAAGGCAGCGCCACCTCCGGCGTACCGGCAAAGACCAGCCGCACGGTCTGCCTAACGACCGAACGGGCTGGGCGCGTGCGGGCTCACCTTGATCACGGGCGGCGCGTCGGGGTTGTACCAGTCGGCCGCGCGGATCTGCCGCAGCGCGTCCTTGCGCCGGCCACGGTCCAGCCGGTCGAGGAACAGCACCCCGTCGAGGTGGTCGGTCTCGTGCTGCATGCAGCGGGACATGTAACCGGTGCCGACGATCTGCACCGGATCGCCGTACCCGTCGAAGCCGTTGGCCACCACGTTCTTGCGGCGCTTGGTGTCCACGTACACGCCGGGAATCGACAGGCAGCCCTCGGGGCCGTCCTGCTCCTCCTCGTCGGGGAACTCCAGGATCGGATTCACCAGGTAGCCCACCACGTCGTCGACGTCGAACGCGAAGACCCGCAACCCCACCCCGATCTGCGGAGCGGCCAACCCGATGCCGCTCTGCTCGCGCATGGTCTCGATCAGGTCCTCGCCGAGGCGGCGCAGCTCGCGGTCGAAGTCGACCACCGGCTCGGCCTGAGTACGCAACACCGGGTCGCCGAACAGTCGGATGGGCTGGACGGTCACGCAGACTCCTCTTACGAGCGAAGATTCGGTTTCCCAGTCTACGGGCGCGAGGCCGATGCTAGTTTTCCGCTCATGGGCGGATTTGTACAGATTATCGAGTATGAGACTGAGCGCGCCGACGACATGAAGGCGCTGCGCGACAGTATGGACGAACGTGACATGGCGCCTGGGTTCCGCCGGCTGACCGTGACGCAGGACCGCGACAACCCGAAGCGCTGGCTCATCCTCGTCGAGTTCGCCTCGTACGAAGAGGCCATGGCCAACAGCGCGCGGCCCGAGGTCGACGAGATGGCCCAGAAGATGAACGCGCTGACCGTCAACGGGGCGAAGTTCCACAACCTCGACGTCCAGGACTCGTACCCGTAGCCGTCGGCCAAGTGCCGCCGTGGTCACCATCACGGCGGCATTTGTCTTCCCAGACGGCGACGGGACAACCACGAGTGGCGCCGGCACGGCACAATACCGCCGTGACGAGGTTGAAGTTACGGCTGCCCACATCGCACCGGGGACGAGTGCTCGTGGTGGTCGGCTGCGCCAGCTTCGTGGCGCTCTTCCTCGTCTTCGTACCGGGCAAGCGTGGCTTCTTCGACGTGGGTGTGTACCACGGCGCCGTCAACCTCTGGCTCCGGGACGGCGGAGGGCTGTACGACTACCTCCGGCCACCGACCCACTACGGCTTCACGTACCCACCGTTCGCGGCGCTCGTCATGTCACCCATGGCCCTACTGGGCTGGCATCCGACGATCGTGGTCAGCTTCATGCTCTCCGTGTTCGCGGGGGCGTTGCTGCTGCGCTGGCTCGTCGGCCCGATGGCCGAACGGCACGGCTGGGAGCGGTGGTACGCCCTGGCGCTCGCCGCGTGCCTGTTCGCGGTCTTCGGGCCGCTGCGCGACACCCTCAGCTACGGCCAGGTGAACATCCTGCTGCTCGCGCTCGTGTTCGCCGACGCCCGGCTGCTGACCACCGGGCGCACCCGGTGGGCCGGTATCGGGATCGGCCTCGCCACCGCGATCAAGCTGACTCCGGCGATCTTCATCGGCTACCTGTGGCTGACCGGCCGGTGGCGCGCCGCGCGGCTGGCGACCGGTGTCGCCCTCGGCGCGACCGTGCTCGCGGCGGCGGTGGCGCCGACCGAATCGCGGGTGTTCTGGACCGAGGCCATCTGGAACACCGACCGGATCGGCTCGCTGTCGTACATCTCCAACCAGTCCCTGCGTGGCGTGCTCGCCCGGGTCGACCCGTCCGCCGGCACGGGAGTCTGGCTCCTGCTGGTCGTGGCGGTCCTCGTGATCTGGGCGATCCGGGTCCGCCGGGCGATGGCCGCCGGCGACGAGGTCGCCGGGTTCGCGCTGACCGCGGTCGCCGGCTGTCTCGTCAGCCCGGTCACCTGGGTGCACCACCTCGTGTGGGTTATCCCGGCGCTGCTCCTGACGTTCGACTGCGCCCTGCGGGAGGCGCCGGGCAGCCCACGCCGGCGCCGGCTGCTGACGGCGAGCTGGGGCCTCTACGTCCTGCTCGGCAGCAGCATGGTGTGGATCTGGTGGGAGTCGCACACCTGGTGGAGCTTCATCGGCGGCAACGCGTTCGTGTGGGCCTGCCTCGGCCTGCTGGCCGCCATGCCGATCCGCCAGCCCGACCCGCTCGCCGCCAACCTCGGCC
>DASRII010000585.1:0-7820 GCA_035650075.1 Micromonosporaceae bacterium
CCCTCGGCCGGGCGGGCGATCATGGCGAGCGCCCCGCCGGACAGGCGCGATGAGGAGAGCCGCCCAGGGCCGCCTTGTACTCAGGGCAATGAAAGATCCGCCCGGCGGAACTGCGCGTCAACGCGACCGAGCTGCTGCGCCAGGCTGATGGCGCGCGTCGCGGCCGGCCGTGGTGGGCTGGCGGCGCGGAGTGTGCGGGGTCGCCCCTCCGGCGTCAAGGGTGCTACGCATCGCTGCGCGACGGCCTTCGGCCGCCCTTGACCCCGGAGCCTCTGCGACCCCTCGGGCCGGCTAGCGCCGGCAGGCCAGAGGCCTGCCCATCGGACACGCGCCGCCAGCCCACCACGGCCTCGTCGTGTCCCGCCAGGTCACCCCATGTCAAGGACTGCTTGACACCCGCCCTGTCAAGCGGCAACGGCGTACAGCAGACAAGTACAGCAACCAGCACCGCCAAGCCGAACCTCTACCAACGTTGAGGGGCCCTCCGACCTCGCACGCGACAGCATGAGACCCGACTGCCGATCTCTGGGGGTCAAGGGGTCGTGGGTTCAAATCCCGCCGTCCCGACAGCGTAGGGGTTCCCGCAGGTCACAGGCTCGCGGGAACCCCTTTTGTATAGCTCGACATGGATGTCAGGTCTGGTGGTGAAGTGGATGGTCATCGGACTGGCCATCGGGGTCGCCTGGCTGCTGATCCGTCTGCTGGCGCGCATGGCCGACCGCCGAGCCGACTCGACCACACCGGTCAGCACAGTCACACCGGCATCGCCTGATATCTGTCTACTTCAATAGTTCAAGTAACGGGCTGCCCGTGAGGTCCTGCAGCAGATGACCGCCCCGGCCCACGAGACCACCCGCCACCGGCGCTGACACCCTCGTCCGGGCCCGTGGGCATCGGCGGTCCACTGTCCGGAGTGGCGTGTCCGCGACGTCGACCTGGTGGCTCACCCTGTTGACCATGAGCGCTGCCGCCGTCCTCGCGCCCGTGCTGCCACAGCTGGTCACCGGCGGGTTCACCGTCGTCGCCGGCCTCGGCGGCGTTGTGCTGACCCAGCGGTACAACGCCCGGCAAAGCGCCCGAGAGCGCGCGTCGGCGGCCAAGGCGAAGGTCGAGGAGGTTGTCCGGGAGCTGTTCGAGGCGGTCGGCGAGCTGCACCTGGCCTTGAGCACCTACCAGCCGGTGCACAACACCTGGCAGCCGCGGCTGATGGTGCTGGGCTCGGCGTTCCTGGAGTTCATGGCCGGCAAGGAGAACGGCGGCCTGGCGGCTGGCACGGCCCGGGGAGCCCAGATCGCCGTCGAGGCCAATCAGCGCGAGCTGCTCGCCGCGCAGGTCCTGCATGTGCCCATCCAGCGGGTCATGGCGGCAGCTGCCCGGGCTGCTCTGCTGCCCGACGGCGCCGTCCGCGACGCGGCGCTGCAGCTGAGCGAGGCCGCCACGGCGGCCGTGCAGGCGTACGGCATGGACAACCTGTGGCAGCGCAAGAAGGCGACCGCCGCCCGCCAGCAGGCCGACACGGCCCTCTACGCGGCACTTCGCGACCTGATCGACGCGGCCAACGCCCACCTGCACCCTCACGCCGAGAGCCGCCGGTGGTGGCCACTGCCGCTCGTCCGCCCGCGCCGCCCCGCCGAGCAGGCCGCCGAGCTCGAGGCGACAGTGCCCGTCCCGCGCGTCGCCGGTCACGACGTAGTGCCGGCGACACTCCCGGCACCGGCATTGCCACCCGGCCGGTGGGCGGCTGCGGAAGCCGATGACGCGGGCCGCGTCCGCCGCCGGTGGTAGCGATGACCGCAGAGATTGTCGCGGGTGGCCGGTCGCCGGGACACGGCGCGGGCCCCGGCATGATGAGTCGCATGACAACGCGCGTGTACCCCACCGCTCTGACGGCACCGTCGCAGCAGGACCCGCAGGCGATCCGTCTCGGCATCGGCTGGGTTGAGCAGCAGCTGCAACCCGGGCAGCACGCGCTGGTATGGACCCCGACCCGGCCCGCGCTGATGGAGCACCCGCCGCTGATGGTCTTCGCCCGGGCCAACACGTCGGCGACCGTCAGGACGCCCGCGGCCGGCTGGCTGGGTGGCAACACTGAGTGAGCGGCTGCCCATGGAGCGGTCTCCATCGGGCCTTGCGGGGGGCTGTGTGTCGTCCAGCACACGGTGAGGAATCGACCTCGGAGGCTGCGGTGGACTTTCCCCACATAGTTGCTGACCTGGGTAGTCTCGTCGGTCTCGTCAACGCCCTACTACAGTTGGCCGCAGCCGGCGTTGGGCTGGCCACTGCACTTCTTCTCCACCGTCAGACCCGCATTTCCCGACGACCCGACGAGCATCGCGACACCGCGAGTGCCGATGGACGGTGATGCCCTTCGCGTGGACTTGGCGGCAGGTGCTGTTGTCGTGGCTCGGAAGGAGCCCGCCCACTCACCGCGGCCCTCTCGGATTATCTGAGCATGCCCGCGGATGCTGGCCGCCGAAGCCGCTATCGCCGCCGGAAACGCGGTCAGCGTTTCGATGTTCTTCTATGAGATTTCTGCGGATACTTCTTCGGGGCAAGCATCAGAGGATCTTCTCCCTTCCACCAGGACGATCATCCTCGCATCAGGGCCTCCAAGATCCCCGGGGGTGGCTCAGCTCGCCGTCCGGGTCTTGGTCGGGCGCTCATGAACCGACAAGGCGGTATGATTCGACGTGTGGTGGTGTACCAGGCGGGTGACGAGGGCGGGAGTCCGCAGCGGCACGCTCGCGTACGGTCGCCGGCCAGCTAGACGGTGAGCGCTGTGAGCAGGTACGAGCCGATGAGCCTGGCAACGCTCGCCCGGCACTTGATCGCGGCCCCTGACGAGCGGGTGCGGTGGAAGCTGGTGTGGGAGTTCCTTGAGGAGTATCGCTGGGAACCGACTGAGGCCCAGGCCGGCCTCCTTGAGGCGGAGCCGCAACCGGTTGACGGTGGGCGTTGGGATGCGCTGCTCGCTGCGCTGGCCGAACATCTGTGCGCCCAGCACGATCTCGCACCCCCAGCGTGGACCGACTCGCGGGTGCTGCGCCGCGCCTGGTTCCCGGCGGAGCTGGCCATTCAGCGCGCCGACGCGTTGGTCCGAGCGCCAGCCGCGTTTCGCAAGCATGGCGTCTACCTCTCCGCCCTTGATCTGAAGGCGGCATGACCGACCCGGGCGGGGTACTCATGGGACGCGCTGACCTGGAGCGCGCCTTCACCGCTCTCGGTGACCGCCTCGCCCGTCGCGGCGTGGTCGCCGACGTGTTCGTAGTGGGCGGAGCCGCGATGGCACTGGCCTACAACGCGAACCGCGTCACCCGCGATGTCGATGCCATGTTCGTGCCCCATGGCGTCGTTGTAGAGGAGTCACGAGCGGTAGCCGAGGAGCTCGGTCTTCCGCCGTGGTGGCTCAACGAACAAGCCGCAGTCTACGTCTCCGGCAAGGACGACCCCGGCAAGCGGCGCGTCTTCGACCACCCGAACCTCAGGATCATGGTGGCCTCCCCCGAGCACATCTTCGCCATGAAGGCACTGGCCGCACGTACCCGCGACATCGATGACATGCGCAGCCTCGCCAAGCTCGTCGGCGTTCACACCGTCGCAGATGCGCTACGCATCTGCCGGGACTTCTACCCCGACGAGGAAATTTCGTTGCGGGCCAGGGGTGTTCTCGAGGAACTCTTCGAGTAGGGGCGCGGCACCGTACCCCTGACCCTGCACGACTCCTTTACTCGGCCAGTTTATGCTTGTGGTGACCTGGGCAAACAGCATCGAGCACGCCGCTGACCCACCTGACTACTGGGGGTCAAGGGGTCGTGGGTTCAAATCCCGCCGTCCCGACAGCAGGTCAAAGGCCATCACCCAGAGCCGGTGATGGCCTTTCTTGACCTTGTACAGCAGCAAGGTACAGCAGCGGCTTATCGGTCCAGACTCTCGCCCAGCCGCCGCAGCGCGTCCGGTGGCGTGCGGCCATCCGCGGTCCCAGGCACGTGGGCAGCTGATAGTGACCGGGTCAGGTCGTGCCCGGCAGATGCCGGGTACATAGTGGCACATGGGCAGCGATGACGAGACCCGCTAGCAGGCGTCGCGGGATCTTCAGGACGAGCAGTTCCAGCGCTTGGCGGAGATCGCAGACGCCATGGCCCGGACGGCGGAGGCGAGTGCCCACGTCCACGACCAGATGGCCGAGCGCCTGCCCGCCGCTGCGGAACACGCCGCCAGGGACCGACTCTTGGGGGCCGCGGAGAGGAAAGCAGCCGAGGCGTTCCGCGCTGGTGAGCTGCCGTCGCAAGCTGTGCGTCAGGCCATTCGCGCGAGTGGGTCAAGCGCTGACGTCCAGGCGTACGCCGAGCAGCGGACGATCGACCTGGAGCAGCGTGACATCGAGCTCGGTCTGCGAGCCATGGCGTTGGACGACCGAGAACGGCGGTTAGCCGAGCGGGAACGGGGGTTGGACGACCGCGAGGCCCACCGTAGTGACCGCCCTGATGAGCGCGACCGGCGAGCCGGCACCCGCGACCAGGCCGCGGATCAGCATGAGAAGCAGGCCGATGAACGGGGTCGTCGTGCTGACCATCGAGACGCCACATCGACGGAGACGCCCCCAGCAGTCGATGAACGGGAGGATGCCGCCGACCAAGGGGAGATCGACCTTGAAACGGAGCGAGCAGAACCTCCTCGGTGAAAGACCTCAAACAGACCGGCCGGTTCCGTACCCGATCTCGTCCACGTCGATGGACAGCCACCGCCGGTTGGTGTGGTGAGTCGCCGTGGTCCGAGTGCTCGTCGCACGCGCGTACCGGAGCTCTAGGTTTCTGGCTCGGCGGTCCCGCGTGGTTCACGCGGACGCTGGCGACCTTTCTCGGCTGACCGCGTCGATCAGCAGCTTCGCGGCCACCGTCGCCCCGTCGGTGCGGATCGTGCCGGCCACGGCGGTCGCCCGGACGCGAGTCTTCGGGGTCAGGGCCGTGCTGAGCGCGGCTGACAGGGACTCGGTGGTCGGGGTCGGACCGTCGTGTGCCGCACCGATGCCCAGGTCGGCCACCCGACCGGCCCAGTACGGCTGGTCCGCCATCTGCGGCACCACCACCTGAGGCACGCCGGCCCGGGCGGCCGCTGTCGTGGTGCCCGCGCCGCCGTGGTGCACGACGGCGGCCACCCGGCCGAACAGTGCCTGCTGGTTGACCTCGCCCACGGCGAAGCAGTCGTCCCGGGTGTCGGTTGGGGCCAAGTCGGCCCAACCACGCCCGACGAGTGCCCGGTGGCCCAGGGCGCGGATGGCGTCGATGGCCACCCGGGCGACGTCCTTCGGCGCGCGCATGCTGCCGAAGCCCACGTACACCGGTGGCGCGCCGGCGTTCAGGAACGCCTCCACCCCGGCCGGCAGCGGGCGTTCGTCGGGCAGGATCCACGCGCCGGTCTGCATCACGTCCAGCTCCGCCGGATCCTGCCAGGGGCCCAGGGTGGGGTCCGCCGCCAGCCACGGGTGGTCAGTGATGACGTGGTCGCGGACGTTGTCCACCGGCGGTAGGCCGATCGACACCCGGTGGATGTTGAGCGCCTCGCCGAACAGCGCGTTATAGCTTTGGACATCCAGGTCGTTGAGTACCTGGCTGTCGGTCACGTCCGGTGGGAGCGGCCGGCCCGGCAGCGGGTGCGGCCGGTGGTGCGGTGACGGCAGGAAGATCGGGCAGTAGGCCGCGTACACGTACTGGATGCCCAGCTTCTCGGCCACCGACCGCGCGCCGGCCGCGGCGGGGAACAGGCCGGTCGCCACCAGCGCATCACATCCCTCGGCCGCCGGGGCGAGCGTGTCGAGCTGCGCGGCGATCACCGCGGCAGCGCGCCGGGGCACGTCCGCCACCGACGGCGCCGTCACCCCGTGCAGCAGCGGGCGCACCGGCGGGCCGACCGGCACCAGCGGTACGCCGACCTCGGCCAGCCGATCCGCGCAGTCCGGCGGCGCGCACACCCGTACCTCGGTGCCGAGCGTCCGCAACCGCACCGCCAGCCCCACCAGCGGTTCGACGTCACCACGCCCCCCATACGTCGACAGCACCACACGCACGTCGCAACCCCCATTTCCGCAGTTCCTGGCCTCGGCCAGCGATTCTGCGGCACGACCCGGGCCTTGCCGCAAGCCCCCCGGTGCGCTATATGTTGGTAGTGGCAAGGAGCGGTGGTCCTTGCCCTTTATCGTCTGCCCCGGGTGACAATCCCTTCGCGAAGCCGCGCCGCGTACGGCCCGGCGAGGCTCAACAGCGCCGGTCGTGCGGCGTTCGAGCAGCACCTCTCCGCCTGGCGTCGCCATGTCGGCAATGGACCAGGGGGGTCATCCTCGACCAACAGAAGTGGCCAGATCAGGTCCGTTTCCCGCGCGCCAACATGCCTATGGTCGAGCGATGGTGAGGCGCTACCGGTTGTCACGCCTGGGCGGCCAGCCATGGGCGACCAGCCATTCTCATTTGCCATGAATAGCGGAGCGCGGTGGCCGAAAGTACTACCCGCCGGGCGGTAGTACGACCGTTCAGATGGACGTACGAATGGGCCGGTTCAACGGGCGATCAAATGATTGATGGTTCCACTGACCGGTCGCTCGACGCTACGGGAACAGGCGTTGAGCAGCGTGAGCTGGGCCAGCGGGAATAACGGCAACCATTCGTCCACGAGAGGGCGGTTGTGGGTTCAAGTGCTATTCCTTTACAGTGCGCTCGGTCGAGGAGGTGGCATTTACGTGACGGTCGAGCTGGCGTGGGGTGCCGCCACCGACGTAGGTCTTGTTCGAGCGGAGAACGAGGACTCGCATACCGTTGGGGTACCAATTTTCGCCGTCGCGGACGGGATGGGCGGCCATGCTGGCGGTGCTCTGGCGAGCCAGCTTGCGGTGGCGGCTCTCCAGCGGTCGTTTGATGGGGTTCTGCCGACGGCGGACGATGTCATCGTTGCTATCGACCGTGGTAACCGCGCGATCCTTGACTCGGCCGCGGCTGGTGAGCTGGCCGGGATGGGCACAACGCTGGTAGGTCTCGCTCTCGTCGCGGACGGGCCGGATACGTACTGGTTCGGCTTCAACGTAGGCGACTCCCGGCTGTACCGGTTCGCCGGCGGCCGATGCGAGCAGGTCAGCGTCGACCATGCCGAGTCTGGCCATCTTCTCACCCGTGCCCTGGGCCTGGCCCCTAGCGCCGATGTCGACTGCTGGCTGCTGCTCCCCGTACCCGGAGAACGGTTCCTGCTGTGCAGCGACGGGCTGCACGGTGAGCTGTCCCACGAGCGGATCGTGTCGCTCCTTGGCCGTACACGCGAGCCGGCGGAGGCGGCAGAGGCGCTGGTACGGGCGGCGATCGACGCGGGTGGGCGGGACAACGTCACCGCGGTGGTCGTCGACGTACTCGGCGCGGCAGCGGCTGACGTGGACGCCACGACGGTCGAACGGCGGACACGGTGACCTACGGATCTGGGTACCGCCCGGGTGACCTGACCGCGGTCGTCGGCCTTCGTACCGCGATCCTGATGAGCGCGCCGGCAGATGGCGACCTCGCGGTACGCCTCTGGCCGGCCGTGGAGACCGGCGACAGCCTCGACGCGTTCCTGGACGTGCTCACGTCGGTTGGCATCAGGGCCTTGCCGGATCTGGCACTGGTCTGCGGCGACTGGTGCAACGGCGAGCTGGCCGAGGGGCGCATTCTCGTGCGCGGCGCGCTGACCGCCACGGTCCACCGGCCAGAAGGTACGGAGGAACTGACCGCTGACGGCGCGGCCACGTGGCGCGAGTGGCTGGTTCGTGGTGTCCGCCGTGTGGTGCTCGGGCGGCCCGGCCCGGC
>DASRII010000586.1:0-16083 GCA_035650075.1 Micromonosporaceae bacterium
GAGCGGTCCGGCCAGGCGCCACACGAGCTGGCCTCGCACGTGTACGTCCAGTACGACGCCGACGCCGTCAGGCATGCGTACCGGGTCGCCGCCGGACTCGACTCGATGGTGGTCGGCGAGGCGCAGATCCTGGGTCAGTTCCGCGAGGCGTACCAGCTCGCGGCCGACCGCGAAGCCGCTGGCCGGATGCTGCACGAACTCATGCAGCAGGCCCTGCGCGTCGGCAAGAAGGTGCACACCGACACCGATATCGACCGTGCCGGCCAGAGCGTGGTCACCGCGGCACTCGCGCTCGCCGCGTCGACCGGCCCGCTGGCCGGCCGACCGTCCCTTGTGGTCGGTGCCGGCGCGATGGGCTCGCTGGCCCTGGCCACGCTGCAGCGGGAGGGCGCCGGGCCACTGTCGGTCAGCAACCGCGGCTCCGATCGCGCCACCCGGTTGGCCGCGGCCTACGATGCCACGGCGGTGCCGTTCGGCGAGCTGAGTACCGCACTGTCGACTGTGGACGTAGCGGTGTTCGCGACCTCCTCGGCGGAGACTCTACTGCCCCGGTCCACTGTGGAGGAAGCCGTCGCGGCCCGTGGGTCCGACCGCGGACCGCTCGTGCTCCTGGACCTGGCCATCCCGCGGGACGTCGACCCGACAGTGGCCGACCTGCCCGGCGTCATGTACGTCGACATCGAGCGGCTCGGCGCATCGCTGCGCGGCGGTCCGACCGCGCTCGACGTCGACGCCGCCGACTTCATCGTCGCCGCCGAGGTGGAGGCGTTCCTCACCTGGCTGCGCAGTGCCGACGTGGCGCCCGCCGTGGCGGCCCTGCGCGCCCGGGCCGAAGAGGTGGTCTCGACCGAGCTGAACCGGCTCGTCCAGCGCCGCCCCGACCTGACCGAGGACCAGCGCGCCGACATCGCCCAGGCGATCCACCGCGTCGTGCAACGGTTGCTGCACTCCCCGACGGTACGGGTCCGGGAGCTGGCCGCCGGCCCGGACGGCGACCGGTACGCCGAACTGTTGCGGGAGCTGTTCGATCTCGAAGTCACTCGGCAGGTGGAGGCGAAGGAGGCGCTGCGATGACGGCACTCCGGCTGGGCACGAGGGGCAGCGCCTTGGCGATGGCGCAGTCCGAGACCGTCGCCGCCGCGATCCGCGCCCGTACCGGGCGGCAGGTCGAGCTGGTCGAGATCGTGACGGCCGGCGACCGGTCGAGCGCGCCCGTCCAGCGGCTGGGCATCGGCGTCTTCGTGTCCGCGCTGCGCGACGCGCTGATCGCGAAGGAGATCGATGTCGCGGTCCACTCGTACAAGGACCTGCCGACCGCACCCGCCGACGGCCTGACGATCGCGGCCGTGCCGGCGCGCGAGGACCCGCGGGACGCGCTGGTGGCCCGCGACGGGCTGACGCTGGCCGAGCTGCCCGGCGGCGCGCGCATCGGCACCGGGGCACTGCGCCGCATCGCCCAGCTACACGCGCTGGGTCGGCACCTGGTACCGGAGCCGATCCGCGGCAACGTGGACACCCGCCTGCGCAAAGTGTCCACAGGGGACCTCGACGCCGTCGTGCTGGCTCGCGCCGGCCTGGCCCGGCTCGGTCGCACCGACGAGATAACCGAGACGCTCGACCCGATGCTCATGCTGCCCGCCCCGGCCCAGGGCGCGCTGGCGGTTGAGTGCCGGGCAACCGACACCGACCTGGTCGAGACGCTGACCGCGCTCGACGATCCAGCCACCCGTGCCACCGTCACCGCGGAACGGGCGCTGCTCGCGCGTTTGGCGGCGGGCTGCAGCGCTCCGGTCGCCGCGCTCGCCGAGGCGGGCGAGGCCGAGGACGGCGGGCTGGAGATCTACCTGCGCGGTGCGGTGTTCAGCCCCGATGGCACCCAGGCCATCCGGCTGTCCCGCACCGGAACGCTCGCCGGCAGCGCGGAGCTCGGTCATGGGTTGGCCGAAGAACTCCTCGCCGCCGGCGCTTCACAGATACTGGGAGAAGCACCATGACCCGTACCCGTAAGCACCCCGGCCGCATCTCTTTTGTGGGTGCCGGCCCGGGCGACCCGGGATTGCTCACCCGGCGCGCGCACGAGGCTCTCGTCGGCGCCGACCACGTCGTCTTCGACCGCGCTCTGCCGGAACCGCTGCTCGCTTCGGTGCGAGCCGAGGCCCGGCCGGAGACCGAGTTCAGCCCCGCCGAGGGCGCCTCGGGCGACGTAGCGAAGGTACTGCTGTCCGCCGCCCGGTCCGGGTTGCGCGCCGTGCACCTGGTCACCGGCGACCCGTTCGGCCACGAGTCGGTCGTCAAGGAGGTGCAGGCGGTCGCGCGCACCGCCGTACCGTTCGAGGTCGTGCCCGGGGTCGGTCAGGCCGCGGGCGTGGCCACCTACGCGGGGGTGCCGCTGACCGGCGTCCGGACGGTGGCCGACCTGGACGATGTGTCCACACTGGACTTCGAGGCCGTGGCGGCCGCGGTGGCCCGCGGATCGGCGGCACTGGCGGTGGATGCCGGTGACCTGTCGACGGTCCGGGACGGCCTGCTGTCCGCCGGCGTCGACGGGAGCACGCCGGTCGCGGTGACCGGCGACGGCACCGGCGAAACGCAGTACACCACCACGTCCACTGTGGACAGCTTCGTCGCCGCCGCGCTCGGTTTCTCCGGCCGCGTCGTGCTCTCGCTCGGCCCGGGCGTCACCCACCGCGACAAGCTGGGCTGGTGGGAGAACCGTTCCCTGTACGGGTGGCGCGTGCTCGTGCCCCGCACCAAGGAACAGGCCGGCGCGATGAGCGAACGGCTGCGGACGTACGGCGCGATCCCGTGCGAGGTGCCGACGATCGCGGTCGAACCACCGCGTACCCCCGCCCAGATGGAACGGGCCGTCAAGGGTCTGGTCGACGGCCGGTACGCCTGGGTGGTCTTCACGTCCGTGAACGCGGTCCGGGCCGTCTGGGAGAAGTTCGCCGAGCACGGCCTCGACGCCCGGCACTTCGGCGGCGTGAAGATCGCCTGCATCGGGGAAGCGACGGCCGACGCGGTGCGAGCCTTCGGCATCCAGCCGGAGCTGGTACCCGGCGGGGAGCAGTCGTCCGAAGGGCTGCTCGGCGAGTTCGCTCCGCACGACCCGATGCTCGACCCGGTGGGTCGGGTGCTGCTACCGCGGGCGGACATCGCCACCGAGACGCTCGCCGCCGGGCTGCTAGAGCGGGGCTGGGAGGTCGACGACGTCACCGCGTACCGCACGGTCCGCGCGGCTCCACCGCCGGCCGACATCCGCGACGCCATCAAGTCGGGCGGGTTCGACGCCGTGCTGTTCACGTCGTCCTCGACGGTCCGCAACCTGGTCGGCATCGCCGGCAAGCCGCACGCCCGTACCGTGGTCGCGGTCATCGGGCCGAAGACCGCCGAGACCGCCAGCGAGTTCGGCCTGCGGGTGGACGTGCAGCCCACGCACGCCTCGGTGCCGGACCTGGTGGAGGCGCTCGCCGGGTACGCCGTCGAGCTGCGCGAGAAGCTAGCCGCCATGCCGGCCAAGCAGCGCCGCGGCTCGAAGGTGCAGGGTCCCACCGCCTTGAGATTCAGATAGGCTGACTTCTATGTTTCCCGCAGTCCGACCTCGACGGTTGCGCCGCACCCTCGCCTTGCGGCGGCTCGTCGAGGAGACCCGGGTGGCACCGGCCGAGCTGGTGCTACCGATGTTCGTCAAGGAAGGCCTGACCGAGCCCCGCGCGATCTCCTCGCTCCCCGGCGTCGTACAGCACAGCCGGGACTCGCTGCGGAAGGCCTCGGCGGAGGCGGTGCAGGCCGGGGTAGGCGGGTTGATGCTGTTCGGCGTCCCGGAGACCCGGGACGAGATCGGGTCGGGCGCCACCGACCCGGACGGAGTGCTCAACGCCGCGATCCGCGACGTGGTCGCCGAGGTGGGCGACGCGACGGTCGTGATGAGCGACCTGTGCCTGGACGAGTTCACCTCGCACGGCCACTGCGGAGTGCTCGACTCCTCGGGTGCCGTCGACAACGACGCGACCCTCGTCCGGTACGCCGACATGGCCCTCGCCCAGGCCACGGCCGGCGCGCACATGCTGGGCCTGTCCGGGATGATGGACGGCCAGATCGGTGCGTGCCGCTCCGCGCTGGACGGCGCCGGCTTCACGGACACCGCTCTGCTGGCTTACGCCGCGAAGTACGCGTCGGCCTGCTACGGCCCGTTCCGCGAGGCGGTCGAGTCGACCCTGGTCGGTGACCGCAAGACGTACCAGCAGGACCCGCCGAACCTGCGCGAGGCGTTGCGCGAGGTGGCCCTCGACATCGCCGAGGGCGCCGACATCGTGATGGTCAAACCGGCGCTGCCGTACCTGGACGTGGTCCACGCCGTTGCGTCCACTGTGGACGTCCCGGTCGCGGCCTATCAGGTGAGCGGCGAGTACGCGATGGTCGAGGCGGCCGCGGCCAACGGTTGGCTCGACCGCGACCGGATCATGCTCGAGACCCTCACCTCGATCCGCCGCGCCGGCGCCCAGATCATCCTCACCTACTGGGCCGTGGAAGCAGCCCACCTCCTCCGGGACAGGGGATAGGTTCCACACCGCTTTGCTCTGCGCACCTATACGCAACAGATAGGAGATCACCTATCTGTTGCGTATAGGTGCGCAGAGCAAAGCCGAGCGCGAGCTACTCTGCCCGAAACCGCGTTGTCCACAGGTTTATCCACAGGGATTGCGACCCACCTCGGAGCGGCGCGAGTCTGTCGGGCGTGCCGAATTCGTATCCGCCGTACCAGCCCAGCGTCGGGCCGTACCCGATAGCGGGTCTGGTGCGGCGGGCCCGGCGGCTCGCGGACCTGAGCCAGCGGGAGTTGGCCAAGGGCGCGCAGGTGTCCCGGGCGACCGTGAGCCGGGTCGAAGCCGGCACCCTCACGCCGAGCGTCGACGTGCTCGAGCGCCTGCTCGCGGCGGCCAACTTGCGCCTCGTAGTCGTCGATCACGAAGGCCACGTGATCACGCCGATGGAGGACCGAGACGACCTCCGAGACGGGGCCGAGCGGCGCTATCCCTCCCACCTCGACACGATCCTGGATCCGAAGCCGGGCGAGTGGTGGGGCGACATCTACGGGCTGACCAGTCCACCGGAGACGTTCCACCGCGACCGGCGGTACCGGGATGCACGCCGGCGGCGCAGCCAGTGGGAGGTGCGCGTCAAGCAGCACCGCGGCGAACCGCCGCCGCCGTATGTGGACGATCTCAGCGTTTGAAGCGGCTGACCAGGTAGGGGACTTCGGCGTCGTACTCGCGCCATTCGCGGTCCGGCTTGAAGCCGAGCTCCGAGTTGACCTTCAGCATGCCCTCGTTGTCCGGGGCGTTCCAGGTCTGTACCTCGCACAGGTTCCGCTCGGCGGCGCGCAGCTCGAACAACATGCGTGCCTTGATGGCACGGCTGATGCCGTAGCCGCGGTGTTCCGGTATCACGATCGTGTCGTACTGGTCGGCGCGGGTCGGGTGGGTGGCCGGCACGACGACCTCGGTGAGGCCGGCGACCGCTCCGGACCTCTCGTGGATGGCTACCACGATGTACGGCTTCATGCCGCGGGCGGCCAGCGTGGCGATGCTGGCCCGGAGCCGGTCGGCATCGTACGAGCTGGGGTGCAGGTCGAGGTCGCCATCGTCGCGGACCACCTGCTTGGCCTGTGCGTACGAGTCGAGGATGTCGTCGGGCAGGCCATCCGGGAAGTAGTCCACGCGGTAGCCGGAACCGATACCGCGCGCCATCTCACCGAGTACCAGCCAGTCCACTTCGGACAGTTGAAGCACGCTGCGCATCTCGACATACGCACAGCGGAAACCGAGCGCCTCGTAGAACGGAATGGCGGGCGTCCGGCCGACGACCTCGACCCCGATGGACGAGAAACCTTCGTCATACGCGCGGCGGGTCGCCGTCTCCAGCAGGACCGTACCGACGCCGCTACGTCGGGCCTGCGGGTGGACGAGGACTTCGACGACTCCGATGTCGCCCAACAGCAGGATGTTCGCGTGACCGAGCAGTTCCTTACCGGCCGCGCAGTCGTCCGGGTGCTCCTCGGCGACCCAGCAGACCCGGCGTTCGCCGGGCATGGTGACCGCGAGGTACTCCCGCAGCGACGTGATCTCCCATGGCGGATCGTCCGGCAGGTCGACCGCGATCACGCGGTTCAAGGTCAGCAGAATCGACTCGAGCTCGGCGGCGGACGAGGACCGAGGATCCCACTCGCGCACCATCACCCGTATAGCTTGCCGTCGACAGGGGTTTTGGGAAAGTGTCCATCCCGCCAATGTGTCTGGGCTGTCACGGTCCGTTGCGGCTCCGCTGACCGTACTCATTGGCGGCGGCGTATACGGCATCCGCGTACGGCCGGACCTGGTTGTAGCTGAGCACCGCCTGCCACCAGCCTGCGCTCGTGGTCAGATCGCGTCCCCCGGAGCAGAGCAGCTTGGCCGCGGCCAAGGCCGCGTCGTCGATGTCGTGCGGGTCGCGCTGGAGATCGTCGTCCGCGTCGATCTCGTACTGCTTCCAGGTCGACGGGATGAACTGCATCGGACCGATCGCGCGGTCGTACGTCAGGTCATGGTCCATCTGGCCCTGGTCGGTGTCGCGGATCAGCGCCCGACCTCCCTGACCGTCCAGCGCCGGACCGAAGATGAGCGGGTAGGCGCGGCCGTCGGAGGTCAGCGTGGCGGAGTTCGCCCGGCCGTGGTTGGACTCCACCTTGCCGATCGCGGCCAGCGTGGGCCACGTCAGCTTGCAGCCCGGCAGCTGTTGGGACAGGACCCACTCGGCATAGCCGTACGCCTGGACGGCTACCGCCGGCACCTGGGTGCGCGCGGCCATCTCCTGCGCCCAGGCGGCAAACGCATCCGCCGGCCGGCCATTCACGACGTTCTGAGGCGGCGGCGCGATGAACGTCGCCTCCGGGATCGGGGGCAGACCCGGCTCCGTCGTGGCCGGTGCCCCCGACGATGGCGCCGGCTCCGCTTCCACCTGGCCGACGCGGGCTGAGGCCGGCACGAGGTAGAGACCCGCCGTCGCGGTCAGCAGCACCAGGGCCAGGGTCGACAGCAGGGGTACCGCGAACCGCCCGCTCGGTCGCCGGGACCAGGAGTACACCTCGCCCGGCCAGCGGCGCACCGCCGGCAGCCCCCAGCCGTGAATGGCAAACGCGTGCCGCCACCGGGTCTGCTGATGCGTGGCCGCGGCCGGGCCTTCCAGGGCATCCGCGGTCACCCGGGTGACAGTGATGTCGGGAACTGCGGATCGTAGCTCCACCGATGGGTCGCGGTCAGCCTCGTCGATACCCGACATGTCGTTGAGTATTACTCGCCCCCGTACTCTGTTGCCATGCCGAGGTACGAGTTCCGTTGCCGTAGCTGCGGTGACACGTTCGAGGTCAACCGGCCGATGAGCGAGTCCGCGGCGCCCGCGCCCTGCCCGGTCGGGCACGACGACACGGTAAAACTGCTGTCCACGGTCGCGCTCGGACGGGGCGCCGGCGGCTCACCGGCTCCCCGCGGCGGGTGCTGTGGAGGCGCCTGCGGCTGCTGACCATCCCCCGCCCGTACACCACAACCGGCCCCCACGTTTTCTCGTTGGGTGATCAGTTGCCGTCCGTTTCGACGATGTCGGCCGCTCACGGGGGTACGGGACGATAGTTCGCGACTTCCAGGGGGGCGGAGGTTAACACGTGGCGGCATCCCACCTGCCGCGCGGGCAGGTGACTTTTCTGTTCACCGACATCGAGGGCTCGACCCGGTTGGCCCAGATGCTCGGAACGGGCTACCGCCCGGTGCTCACCGAGCATCGGCGCCTGCTGCATGGAACCCTGTCCGCGTCCGATGGCGCCCCGCTGTTCACCGAGGGCGACTCGTTCTTCGTCGCGTTCTCCGACGCGGGTGCCGCGCTCACCGCCTGTGCCGAGGCGCAGCGGCTGCTCGCCACGCACGAGTGGCCGGCCCCCGAGGCGCGCCCGCGGGTGCGCATGGGACTGCATACGGGGTACGCCGAGCCGCAGGGCGGGGAGTACGCGAGTCCCGAGGTACACCGGGCCGCCCGGGTAGCCGCGGCCGCGCACGGCGGGCAGGTGCTCTGTTCGGGGTCGACCGCCCGAAGCGGCGCGCCGAGCCTGCCGGACGGCGCCTGGCTCCTGGATCTCGGCCTGCACCGGCTGCGTGGGTTCGATGGCCGGGAGCGGCTCTACCAGCTCGTCGCGCCGGGACTCGAGCGGCGCTTCCCGCGCCCGCGCACCCAGGACTCGGTCGGCCACAACCTGCCGACCGCGGTCACCGCGTTCGTCGGGCGGCGCGCGGAACAGGCCACCCTGCGGGCACTCGTCGACGCCCACCGGCTGGTGACGGTCGTCGGCCCCGGTGGGGCGGGCAAGACCCGGTTGGCGGTGGCGGCGGCGGGGGAGCTGTCTGCGTACCCCGATGGCGTCTGGTTCGTCGACCTGGCGAGCGTGACCGACGCGGCGTTGGTGGCGTTCGAGATCGCGTCGGTCCTCGGCCTGCGGCCCGAGCCCGGCCGGCCGATTCTCGACACGCTCGCCGACTTCGCCTCGGGCCGCCGCTTCCTGTTGCTGCTCGACACCTGCGACGCGCAACTGGCTCCGGCCGTGGCCGTCGTGACGCGCCTGCTGAGCGGCTCGCGCGGCGTGCAGGTACTCGCCACCAGTCGCGAGCCGTTCGGCCTGCCCGGCGAGCTGGTCTGGCGTATCCCGCCGCTGTCGCTGACCCCGGCCCCGGACGGCGGACCGAGCGATGCCGTCGCGCTGTTGCTGGACCGTACGGCCACGGCGCGCGGCGGGCACTGGGCGGCACCCGAGGAGGTCGTGCACCTCGCCCGGATCGCCAGCCGGCTCGACGGCCTGCCGCTGGCCCTCGAACTGGCGGCCGCCCGGCTGCGCGTGCTGTCGGCCAGCCAGCTCGCCGAGCGGCTCGACACCGAACTGCACGGACCACCCGCCGACGTGCTGGGCACCCTCGACGCCGGCTACGTGTCGGAGCGGCCGGTGCGCCGGGCCACCGCCCGCCGGCACGCCACGCTGCAGACCACGATGACGTGGTCCTACCGCACGCTCGGCCCGAGCGCCGCCCGGCTGATGAACTGGATGTCGGTCTTCGCCGGACCCGTGGATCTCGCCGGACTGGAGTGGCTGTTCGGGGGCGGCGTACTGGATCCGCTGGCCGTGCTCGTGGAGAAGTCACTGGTACAGGCCGAGGACAGCGGTACCGGCAAGACCTACCGCATGCTCGACCCGATCCGGGCGTACGCGGCCCGGCGCCTCCGGGACGTCGGCGAGGAGCGGGAGGCCCGGGACTGCCACGTGGCCTGGTCGCTGCACCTGCTCGAGCGCGCCTACCTGGACCAGAACCGTCGGCCGGTGACGCTGTCGCTATACGCGCTCGACCCGCTCGCGGTGGAGCTGCGCGCCGCGCTCCGCTGGACGGTTATCGGCGGCAGTGCCCGGCAGGGGTTGACCATCGCGGGTGGGCTCGACCAGTGGTGGCGCGAGCGCGGGTTGGCCCGGGAAGGCCGGATGTGGCTGTTCCACCTGTACAGCCGGATCGCCGAGACCGGGGAGCAGGTGCCAGAGGAGGAACTGGCGGCGGCCTACCACATGCACTCGTTGCATGCCGGGGCGGACGGCGAGTTCGCCGAGGAACTGCGGTTCTCCGAGCGGGCCGAGCAGGCCGCCCGGCGGGCCGACGACCCGGGACTGCTCGCCCGCGTACTGGCCGGCCGGGGCGTGCCGTTGCTCGACACCGGACAGCCCGGCGAGGCCGAGCGGGCGTGCCGCGACGTGATCGCGTGGGCGTCCCGGCACGGGGTCGCCGGGGACGCGCTGTTCGCCGTGTACTGCCTCGCCCAGCTGCTGTGGCGGCGCGGCGACCTCGACGAGGCGGCCGACCTGCTCGCCAGCGCGCGGCTCGTGGAAGCGACCCGGCCGGCCGAGCGCGGCCGTCGTACCGTCGACATGCTGCTCGGCATGGTGGCGCTCGTGCGGGGCGACCTGGTAGCTGCGCACGACCACCTCACCGTGGCGCTGCGCTCGCGGGTCACGTTGGGATTCCACTCCCGCGCGTGCGAGTCGTTGAGCGCGATGGCGGTCCGGTGCGCGCTGGGCGGTGACAGCCCGATGGCGGCCCGGCTGTTCGGTGCGGCCGACACCGCGCGCGCCAAGCTGCGGGTCGGCGCCGGTGTCTACGCGCCGTACTGGACCGAGCAGCAGACCGCGTTGCGGATCTCGTTGGGCGACTCCGCGTTCGACTCGGCGTACGCCGAGGGCGGACTGCTCGGCCTCGACGAGGCAGCCGAGCTGGCGCTCGCCGTCGAACACCCCGACCTGGCCGTAGGCTCGACGCGGTTCTCCGACACCCCCGCCCCCCGTTGATCATGAAGTTAGTTTCGGGTTCAACGGCGTGTCGCACCACTAACTTCATGATCAACGGGGAGGAGGGTGCGGGATCAGCGGGCCATCTCTAGCTGCTGGCGCTCGCCGATCGCCTTCAACTGGGCCGCCTCGTTGAGCTGTTCGCTGGTGATGACTGTGTTGCCGAAGGCGCGGACGGCTTGGTAGTACGTCCACGCCAGGCTGTAGCAGGCCGGTCGGACGAAGACGTTGTACGCCGCACACCTGCGCTTCAGATCGGCGTAGAACATGTCGTCCAACCGGGTCTTGTTCGCTGGGAACTGCCCGACCGCCTTGTAGTTGCGGTAGCCGAAGTCGTGCCGGTAGCACGACAGCCGGAAGTCGAAGCCGAGAGGGTTGTCCGGGCTGCTGGAGCAGTAGTCGGTCGACCAGTCGAAGGCGTACGCGGCCCAGGCTCCTTGGTTCTGCCGGGCGGAGTTCCACGCGTTGTAACTGTCGACGCTCGTCTGCGTCCAACTCGACAAGACAGCCAACTTCTGCGCGGGGTCGACGGCGTACGCGGGCCCGGACAGGCCCAACACCGTCAGCAGAGCGCCGGCCGTCGCGGCGAGGAAGGTCACGAATCTGCGTCTTGTCATCGCGTCACCTCGAGATCCGGGGGTTGGGGGATCTCAGTTTCGGGGCATCGGTATGCACCGATCTAGCGGCTGTGCGATGAGCGCGGAAACACGCAGAAGCCCGAGGCGGGCAGCAAACGTCGACCCCGGCGTCGATCGAGGACAAATCAACGTGGTTTGAAGATCAAACCACGTTGATTCGTCCTCGATCGACGGAGAGGTGCTAGGCGATCGTCCAGGTGTCGCCGGAGTTCAACAGGGACGTGAGTTCGGCTTCGGGTGAGCCGGCGACCTTCGAACGGGCGGCGTCGATCTGGGTACGCACCATCTCGTCGTACGACGGCCGGTTCACCGAGCGGAACACGCCGATGGGCGTGTGCCGCAGATCGAGGCCCGGCAGGCGGGACAAGGCAAACGCGTACGCCGGCTCGGCGACGGTCTGGTCGTGGACGACGACCTCCTCTTCGGAGACCTCGGACGTGGACCGGACCTCGAGCCCGAAGCCGCCCGGTGGGTGTACGACGGACCACTCAGCGTTCTTGCCGAACCGGATCGGCTCACCGTGCTCGAGCCGGATCATGAAGTCGTCCCGGGTCTCCGGCTCCTTCAACACGTCGAAAGCGCCGTCGTTGAAGATGTTGCAGTTCTGGTAGATCTCCACGAACGCCGAACCGGTGTGCTCCATCGCCGCGCGCAGGACCGACTGCAGGTGCTTGCGATCCGAGTCGATGGTCCGGGCCACGAACGACGCCTCCGCGCCGAGCGCGAGCGAGATCGGGTTGAACGGCGAGTCCGCCGAGCCGGCCGGCGTCGACTTCGTGACCTTCCCGAGTTCGGACGTCGGCGAGTACTGGCCCTTCGTCAGCCCGTAGATCCGGTTGTTGAACAGCAGGATCTTGAAGTTGATGTTGCGGCGCAGCGCGTGGATCAGGTGGTTGCCGCCGATCGACAGCGCGTCGCCGTCGCCGGTGACGACCCAGACCGACAGATCCGGCCGGGTCACCGACAGGCCGGTGGCGATCGCGGGGGCGCGGCCGTGGATCGAGTGCAGGCCGTACGTGTTCATGTAGTACGGGAACCGCGACGAGCAGCCGATGCCGGAGACGAACACGATCCGCTCGCGCGGGATACCGAGTTCGGGCATGAACTGCTGGACGGCGGCCAGGATCGCGTAGTCACCGCAGCCCGGGCACCACCGGACCTCCTGGTCTGACTTGAAGTCCTTGACCGTGAGCTTCAACGGGGCGCTAGGCATTCTTTACGACCTCTTCCAGCATCGACTCCAGCTCGGCGGCCGTGAACGGTAGGCCGCGGACCTGGTTGTAGGCAATCGCGTCGACCAGGAACCGAGCGCGGACGACGTGCGCGAGCTGACCGAGGTTCATCTCGGGGATCACGACCTTGTCGTACCGGCGCAGTACCTCGCCGAGGTTGCGCGGCATCGGGGCCAGGTGGCGCAGGTGAGCCTGGGCGATCGGCAGGCCGCGGTGGCGCAGCGCCCGGCATGCGGCGCCGATCGGGCCGTACGTCGAACCCCAGCCGAGGACCAGGACCCGCGAGCCACCGTCGGGGTCCTCGACGTCCAGGTCCGGTACCTCGATGGCCTCGATCCGCGCGGCCCGGGTGCGGACCATGAAGTCGTGGTTCGCCGGGTCGTACGAGATGTCACCGGTCTGGTCGGCCTTCTCCAGCCCGCCGATGCGGTGCTCGAGCCCGGCGGTACCGGGGATCGCCCACGGCCGGGCGAGCGTGACCGGGTCGCGAAGGTACGGCAGGAACCGGCCATCGGATGTGTTCGGCGCGTCAGCGAACGACACCCGCAGATCCGGCAGCTCGCTCACCTCGGGCAGCAGCCACGGCTCGGAGCCGTTGGCCAGGTACCCGTCGGAGAGCATGATGACCGGCGTCCGGTAGGTCAGCGCGATCCGGGCGGCCTCGATCGCCGTGTAGAAGCAGTCCGCCGGGGAGCACGGCGCGACGACCGCGACCGGTGCCTCGCCGTGCCGGCCGAACAGCGCCATGTTGAGGTCGGCCTGCTCGGTCTTTGTCGGCATCCCGGTCGACGGGCCGGCGCGCTGCACGTCCACGATCAGCAGCGGTAGCTCCAACGCGACGGCCAGCGAGATGGTCTCGCCCTTGAGCGCGACCCCGGGACCGGAGGTCGAGGTGACTCCGAGTGCTCCGCCGTACGACGCGCCGAGGGCCGCGCCGATCGCCGCGATCTCGTCCTCGGCCTGAATCGTGGTGATGCCGAACTTCTTGTGCTTGCTCAGCTCGTGCAGGATGTCCGAGGCCGGGGTGATCGGGTACGCACCGAGGAACACCGGTAGCCCGGAGCGGACTCCGGCGGCCACGAGGCCGAGGGCGAGGGCGGTGTTACCGGTGATGTTCCGGTAGTTGCCGGGGCGCAGTCGGGCGGGCTTGACCTCGTACCGGAACGCGAAGCTCTCGGTGGTCTCGCCGAACGCGAACCCGGCCTTGAACGCGGCGACGTTCGCGGCGGCCAGCTCGGGCCGCGCGGCGAACTTGCGTTCCAGAAACGCCAGCGTGGATTCGTGCGGCCTGGAGTACAGCCACGACAACAGTCCCAGCGCGAACATGTTCTTGGCCCGCTCGGCGTCCTTCTTGGACACCGAGTGCTCCTCCAGCGCCTTGACCGTCATCGACGTCAACCCCACCGGATGGACGGCGTACCCGTCGAGAGTGCCGTCTTCCAGCGGGTTGGCCGCGTACCCGACCTTGGTCAGGTTCCGGTTGGTGAACTCGTCGGTGTTCACGATGATCGTCGCACCGCGCGGCAGGTCGGCGAGGTTTGCCTTGAGCGCGGCGGGGTTCATCGCGACGAGCACGTTCGGCGCGTCGCCCGGGGTAAGGATGTCGAAGTCCGCGAAGTGCACCTGGAAACTCGACACACCGGGGAGCGTGCCGGCCGGCGCGCGGATCTCCGCGGGGAAGTTCGGCAGCGTAGAGATGTCGTTTCCGAGTTGGGCAGTCTCGGAGGTGAATCGATCACCGGTGAGCTGCATGCCGTCGCCGGAGTCGCCGGCGAATCGGATGACCACTCGATCCAGCTGGTGGACCTGCTTGGCCACGGGAGCTGACCTCCTAGTACGCGGTGCGCCGGCGGTGCGGGGATCGCATCACGACGGGGCCGGCACCCGCTTCTTCTTACACCCCTCGAGCCTACGTCTGTAGACCCGCCCGACGTCTCTTAGCTTGTCGCCGTTCCGACGGGACTCGAGTGATTTCCGACCCCGACCGGTCGGCGTAGTAGTTAGGCACGTTCAGCCCGGCAGGGCACAAGTCCGATATTTTCGGGCATTTGCCTCATATGCTCGCAACGAACCTCCAATTTCACTAGCACTGAGGAGAGCTTGTCATGCATCGTCGAACACTCGTCGGGCTTGCCGGGACGGTCGTCCTCGCCGCGGCACTCGCAGCCTGTTCCGGTTCGGGCGACACGGCCATGAACATCAACGCCGGTCCGACCCCGTCCGCGAGCGTGAGCGCGGGAGCCAGCGCCTCGGCCGGCGCGGACGAGCCGTTCGGTGCCGGCTGTGCGACCGTTCCCGACGATCCGAGCAACGCGGGCAGCTTCGAGTCGATGGCGAAGGAGCCGGTAGCGACGGCAGCCTCCGGCAACCCGATGTTGTCGACGCTGGTCGCGGCCGTGATCAGGGCACAGCTCAACGACACGCTCGACAAGGCGTCCAACATCACCGTGTTCGCGCCCACCAACGACGCGTTCGCGAAGATTCCGGCGGCGGATCTGGACGCGGCAATGGCCGACGAGACGAAGCTGAAGAGCATCCTGCAGTACCACGTGGTCGAGGGGGAGCTGGCGCCGAACCAGCTCGCCGGCACTCACAAAACGATGGAGGGCAGTGACCTCACGATCGCGGGCAGCGGTAACGAATACACGATCAACGAGTCCGCCAAGATCGTCTGCGGCAACGTGTCGACGTCCAATGCCACGGTGTACATCATCGACGGCGTCCTGATGCCGAAGAGCTGACTTCTCGCAGAGGGCGGGTCGGGCTACCCCGACCCGCCCTCGACCTTCGGGGACCGTAGCGACATGAGCACGAACACGCAAAGCGCCGCGGCGATGCCGACGATCACGGCGATGACGCCCGCAATGGAGACCCCGAGCGAGTCCTCTTCCGCGGCGACCAGCTCGCCACCACCGGCACCGGGTACCACGACCGGCGGCAGTGGTGCCGCCGACGTGGCCGGCGGGGACGGCGGTACGACCTCGGTGAACAGCACGCGGAACGTCGTACCGGTCTGCGCGGTCCGGCCGCCCGGCGGCGTCAGCCAGGCGCTCGCGGACCCCTCCACAGGCGCGCCCGGGACCACGGTCGGCGCGATGGCCAGCCCGAAGGCGAGCGGCACCGACTGGTTCACCCCGATGCGACCCAACTCGCAGCGCACCCGCTGAGCGTCCAGCCGGACGAACGACTGGCAGCGGTCGGACACCGTCGTCAGCGTCACGCCCGCTGGCGTGGCCAGCTCGAGCCGGCCGGTCGCGGGTACGTCGCCGTAGTTGCCGAAGCGCACCGAGAGACTCGCGGCCCGGGTCGTCACCGAGGGCAGGACGACGTCGCCCGCCCACAGGGCGAGATCGGGCAACGCCGGGCCGCCCGGGAACACGATCTCGTAGCTGCGCTGCTGCTGTACCGCGGGCACGCCGGCGATTCCCGCGGTGGCCGTGGCGCTGCCGAACAGCGGCGCGCGGCGCCAGGCATCGGCTTCCACGCGTAGCCGGACCCGCAGTACCCACTGCTGCCCGGGTGCCACCGCGTCGGCGGTACACCGGTACGTCCGCGTGGCCAGCGTGGCGCAAGCGGATCCGGCGTCCGTCACGCCGCTCGGCGTCGAGTAGACGACCTCGATCCGCTCCGTGGCGTTCCCGGTGTTCGTGGACGTCATCACCAGGTCCGCCAGCCCGCCCGACCCGCGCCAGTAGTCAGCACCGATCCGAGGATCGGCCGTGGTCAGCGCGACGCCCGGCTGCGGTTGCGGCGGCGGAGGAGGTGGCGGTGGCGGCGGGGGAGGCGGCTCGCTCGTGGCTACCGGCGTCGG
>DASRII010000587.1:0-22347 GCA_035650075.1 Micromonosporaceae bacterium
TCGCCTCGGCCGCGCTGGGCGTGGGTGGCCTCGCGGTGGTGGCGGTCGCGGACCGGTGGGCGCAGGCGGGTCAGCTCCGCGCACTGCGCAGACACGGGCTCTCGCCGACCGTCGCGTGGCGGGTCGGCTTCGGCGGGTACGGTGCGCTCATCGCGGTCGGGCTCGTGCTGGGCGCTGCCGCGGCCGCCGTCGCCTGGTGGCTCGCGCGTACCGTCGTGCCGTTCTTCACCGACGCGGGCGGCGGGCCGTACCTGCCTGCCTGGCCGGCGCCCGCCCCCGTGGTCGGCGCGCTGGTCGGGGCGACCGTGCTGCTGCTCGGCGGCGCGGCGGTGGCGGCGGTCGGGCTGCGGCGCGCGGTGGAAAGGACGGAGTCGTGAGCGGTCTCGCGGTCATCTGCCGGCGGGTGGTGCACATCTACCGCGCCGAGGGTGGCGACGTCGTCGCACTGGCCGGGGTCGACCTCGATATCGCGCCCGGCGAGACGGTCGCTCTCGTTGGCCCGTCCGGTTCGGGTAAGTCCACGCTGATCGCGTTGCTCTCCGGGCTGATGCGGCCCAGTGCCGGGCGGGTCCAGGTGGGGTCGATGGACATCGGCCGGCTCACCGATGCCGAGCTGGCCCGGCTGCGCGGCACGGACCTCGGGGTCGTGCTGCAGGGCGGTGCCGAGCGGAACCTCCTGCCGTACGCCACGCTGGCCGACAACATATGGTTGGCCCAACGCCGGGCCGCACGGGTCCGACCGGCGGACGTCGAGTCGCCGGAGCGCATCGCCGCACTCGTGGGCCTGCTCGGCGACATGCACCGCCGGGTAACGGACCTGCCGGCCGGGGCGCGGCAGCGGGCGGCGCTGGCGGCCGGTATGGCTGCCGGACCGGGTCTCCTGCTCGTGGACGAGCCGACCAGCCAGCTCGACAGCGCCGGCCGCGACGAGGTGCTGGACGCGCTGGAACGGGTGAACTCCGAACGGGGTACCACCATCGTGGTCGTGACCCATGACGCCGAGGTCGGGACGCGGATGGGGCGGCTCGTCACCATCCGCGACGGCCGGGTCGGGGCCGAAGGCCGCGGCGGGCTGGAGTTCGCGGTCCTGGCCGGTGACGGTACCGTCCAGCTCCCACCCGAGGTGCTCGGCAACTTCACGCCGGGCACCCTGTTCACGGTCGAGCACGTCGACGGCGCGGTCACGCTGGTCGCCGACCCACCGACCGACGGTGACAAACGCAGGCGCTAGTGCGTGCGTCCTCGGCGGAGCCGCGACGCCGGGCTGACCGACCACCAACTCCACAATGGACGGTACCCTTGCCGGTGCCAGAACGGCGCGGACAACGGGTTGAGCGGGGCGTAGTGCAGCAGGGCCACATCGACGCCAGCCCGGTCGAGCGCGGCGTGGGCCTGGGCGACCAGGGCGGTACCGACGCCGCCGGCGCGCCGCGGCGCCAGCACCACGGTCGTCCCCACGTAGGCCGGGGTGCTCGCCGAACTCAGCCCCGCCACCCAGCCGGCCGACTGCGGCGGAGCTACCGTGATCATGCCGACCGTACGCCCGTCCCACTCGGCGACCCACGTCCACGGCTCGTCCCGCTCGAGTACGCCGGCGTACTCCCGGCGGGCCACGTCGCCGGCCGCCGCCCGGACGACTGAACCGGCAGCGAACTGGGTGCCCCAGCGGATCTCCTCCAGGTGCAGGTCGACCACGTCGTCGAGGTCCGCCTCGGTCATCGGCCGGATCACCGCCTGCGACGTCGCATCGGGGCCGGGCCGCCCGGCCGGCCGGGCGGCGAGCACCCGAAACTGGATCATGCCCCGGTCGAGGAACAGCGGAGTCATCGCCGTGTCCCGGCTGGGCCAACCGATCGTGGCGGCCGAGTCGCGGTCCTCCGGGGTGGCGGTCGTGTGGACCACCTCGGCCCAGCGGGCCAACAGCGCGTCCATCGCCGCGACCGAATTCGCTCCGCCGACGCGCGCCGCGAGCCGATGCTCGTCCAGCGCGCCCCAGTCCGCCTGCGGGGTACCGAGACCGACAGCGATCCGGGCCGGGTAACCCACCGCGCCGTCGACCACCATCGGAATCTCGCCGGATACGGGTACGGGCAGCGGGTGGCTGCGCGGCAGCAACGGATCCAGATCGCGTATCCGCGCTTCGTGGGCGGCGACAATCGCATCGATCACCGTGCCATCCAACCATGCGAATTCCGTGCCAAGCCTGTCGGCAATCGGCGTCCATCAGGCCTTCAGGCAATGGCTGAATCTACGGTCCCGCTGGGCGGGTGAGCGCGCTTACAATTCCCCCGCTCGATTCCCGGATGATCGGATCGGAGGGAGGAGACGGTTTGCGAGGACAGGGCCGAACACTCTTGCTCTCGCTCGTGCTGACGGCCTCCACGGCACTGGTCGCCTGCACTTCCGCGAAGACCGGTACCACGACGAATGTGAACGGAGCCGGCGTAGCCCCCAGGTGCGGGGCGGGGACCGGCCAGAAGGCCACCGGCGCGCCGATCAGACTGGGGGCGATCGCCACCAAGCAACCCGGTACGGACTTCACCGACATCCCGAACATGGCCAAGGCCGTGTTCG
This sequence comes from Micromonosporaceae bacterium, assembly GCA_035650075.1. Classification (GTDB taxonomy): domain Bacteria; phylum Actinomycetota; class Actinomycetes; order Mycobacteriales; family Micromonosporaceae; genus DASSUC01. The sequence goes on from DASRII010000587.1 coordinate 2,575, forward strand.
ACTGTGTCAACGACAACGGCGGCATCAAGGGCCGGCCGATCGAATACATCATCGAGACCGAACAGACCGACCCCAGCCAGATCGCGGCGCTGGCACGCAAGCTCATCGAGACCGACAAGGTACTGGCCATCGTCGGCAACACCAGCATCATCGAGTGCGCGATCAACCACGGCTACTACGAGCAGCAGGGCTTCTTCATCGTCGACTCCGGCATCGCACCGGAGTGTTACTCGACCCCCAACAGCGCGCCGGTGAACATGGGCGCCCGCTACAGCGTGATCGGCGCCACCCAGTACCTGGTCCGGCAAGGGGTCAAGAAGCTCGTACTCGACCAGTCCAACGTGCCCATCACCGGCTACGTGGAAGGCGGCTTCCTGCTGACCGCACAGGCCGCCGGCATCCCGACGGTGTCGTTGAAGGACAACGTACCGATCCAGGATGCCAACTCGGTCGCACTGCGAGCCGTCCAGGCGGCGGGCCAGGACGGCGGCGTGGTCTTGAACTTCACGCCGCCGGAGGCGCTGAAGATCCTCCAGGCCGCCGAACAGATGGGCTTGCAGGACCGGGTGAAGTGGGCCTGCTCGACGCCGTGCAACACCGACTTCCTGGCCAGCGCGCTCGGCCCGCAGTGGAACGGCAAGCTGGGTGTCAACGCCGAGCTGAACCTCACCAGCGCGCCCGGCCCGGACAGCGAGCTGTACCGAGCCGTGCAGAAGCGCTACGCGCCGAACGTCCCACTCGGCAGCTTCAGCCAGATGGGCTTCGTCCAGGCCAACATTGTCGTCAGGGCGCTGCTGAGCGTGACCGGCGCGCTCACCGCGAAGAGCGTCAACGAAGCGATCAGGAACATCAGGGATTTCAAAACCGACATCCTCTGCAAGCCCTGGTACTACGGCACGGCGCCGTTGCACATTCCCAACAACACCGACCGCACCGTGGTACCGCAGAACGGCCGTATGGTCGAGAAGGAAGGCTGCTTCCCGATCTCGGAGGTGGATCCGGCAATCAAGCTGGTCCGCGAAATCGAGGCGGACGGGTAGCTCACCGACGGGTCGCGACCGCGCGCTCGAGCGCGCGGTCGAGGACCACGAGCAGCGCATCGCGTACCGAGATCCGGTCACGGGCGTCGAACTTGATCACCGGTACCTGCTCGTTTACCGCGAGCGCCCACCGTACGTGCGTGAGCTCGAACGCTAGTTCGCCGTAGAAGGCGTTGACGGCTACGACGAACGGCAGGCCCCCGCGCTCGAAGTAGTCCACCGCCGGGTAGCAGTCGGCGAGCCGGCTGCTGTCGACGACCACGAGCGCGCCCAGTGCGCCGCGGGTGATCTCGTCCCACATGAAGCCGTACCTGGACTGGCCGGGGGTGCCGAAGAGGTACAGCTTCAGGCTCTGGTCGATGGTCACCCGGCCGAAGTCCATCGCCACCGTCGTGGTGGTCTTCGCCGGTACCGGCGCCGAATCGTCGATCGCCGCGGCGACCTCGGTCATCAACGCCTCGGTCGTCAACGGCGCGATCTCGGAGATGGCCCCGACGGTGGTCGTCTTGCCGACGCCGAAGCCGCCGGCGATGACGATCTTTACCGGTACCGGGGGCTGGTCAGGAAATCGCACGGAGTCCACGGATCACTCTCCGAATGGTTTCGGGGTCGTGTGCGGTGAAGCGGTCCAGCCCATGCACGTCCAGGTGTCCGGTGGCCCGCAGGTCACCGACGAGGACCCTCGTCACGCCGAGTTGCATGTGCAGGTGGGCAGATATCTCGGCCACCGATACCGGCTGCCGGCACAGTTCGAGGATGGCCCGTTGCTCGGGGGCGAGGCTCGGTAGCGCCCCACCCGACCGCGCGGTCACTTGCGTCTCCAGACCGATGTCCGGGTCGAGGCCACGTACCCGTCCCCCGGTCAGCACGAACGGCCGCAGGCCCGGCAGCGTCGAGTCCGTTGGCGCGGCGGCGCGTTCGAGGTCGCCATCGACGTACGGCCGTATCCGTGCGGCCGCTTCCGGTGAGGGCGGGTCCCGCGACGGCTCGACGGTCATCATCATTGGACCGCGTTCTTCAACTCGGTGATGAGACGCGGGTTCAGCGCCGCGCCCGCACGGTTGGCGAAAAGGGTCATCTCGTAGGCGACGTTGCCCAGGTTCGCGGAACGATCGGCGATCACGCCCAGCACCGAGCCGCTGCCGATCGACATGATGAGCAGGTACCCCCCGGACATGTCCACGATGACCTTGTTGAGTGCGCCGAGCTTGTACCACTCGGCCGCGCCGCCGGCCAGGCTTCTCATCCCCGAAAGGATCGCGGCCAGCCGGTCGGCGTTGGCTCGGTCGTCGTTCGACGACATCCCGATCACCAGCCCGTCGGCCGACACAGCGATCGCGTCGACGACGCCGGCGGTACCCGTGGCGAAGCTCGACAGGAGCCAGCCGAACGTCTGAGCCTCCGGGCTCAGACCCAGCCGTTCCCCGCTGTCAGGCATCGATGGACTGCTCATCATTCTGACCTTCCTCCGGTTTCCAGACCGGGTCGGACCTCTCGCAACGCTCGCGCGATGCCCGACTCGAACAGCTCCACAAGTTCGCGTGCCTCAGCGGGATCCGGCGGCGGTACGGCCAGCTCTGCCGTGCGGGAGCCGTTGGGGTCGCCGAAGGCCGGCAGGTTCGCACCCGGTACCCGCCGTGCCGGTGCGGGGATCGGCGGCGCCAGCGTGGCGTCGCGTGCGGCCCGCTCGTGGGCCGACTCGAGCTCCTCGATGAATGTTCGGGCCTCCCTGGGGTCGGCCGGCGGAGGGGTATACGGTTCGACCTGCTGCGGATAGACGCCCTCGGGGAGCTGCGCACCGGGCTGCCGCTGGCGCAGCTCGGGCCGGTCGGTACCGGACGCCGGCTGCACCGGCGGACTCGGCGCGGGAGCGAACGCGTTCCACGGCCGCCCGGTCGACAGGACCTGGCCCGCCAGGTTGAGGGCCACGGTGTCGATCGGGATCATGGGTAGCGCCGGCCGCGGCACCTCGCGCGCTGCCGGGACTCGTGCGGCGACGCCTTCGACGGTCGACATGACCGCCGGCGGCGAAGCCCCTATCCGATCGGGAGCCAGCAGGTTCGGCCCCAGCGCGAGTTCCACCGTCACGCCACCACCAGGGGTCGGCAACAGCGCGATACCCATCTGGTGGCGACGCGTGAGCCGTCCGACCACGAAGAGCCCGAGCACCTCCGTCGGCGCCAGATCGAGTCGCTCCCGCCGGGCGAGCCGCTCGTTCTCGATGGCGAGACGTTCGGTCGACATACCGATGCCGTGGTCGATGATGGTCAGCAGCACACCGGTACCGACCCGGGTCGCGGAGACCATGACCCGCGTCATCGGCGGCGAGAAGATGGTCGCGTTCTCCATCACCTCGGCGAGCACGAGTACCAGATCGTTCGTGACCGGTATGGCCACCACCACGTCGTACGGCACATCGATGTCGACCCGCCGGTAGTCCTCGATCTCACCGAGCGCCAGCCGCACCACGTCGATCAGCGGCAGCGGGCCGAGCGGGGCGGCGTCCTCGTCGACGTTCGTGGCGCCGGAGAGCACCACCAGGCTGCCCGCGTTGCGCCGCAGCCGGCTGGACAGGTGGTCGAGGCGGTAGAGCAGCGCAAGTCGGTCGGCGTCGACCTCGTTGCGCTCCAGCCCGTCGATCATCGCGAGCTGCAGGCCGACCATGTTCTGCGTACGCCGTCCCACGTGCCCGAACATCTGGGCGACGTTGCGCCGGCTGGCGGCTTGGCGCTCGACCAGCCCGGCCGCGGTGACCTGTACCCGCTCGAACGCCTGCGCCAGCTCGCTGATCTCGTCGACACCTTGGATGTCGACCGCCTCCAGCCGGGCCGGCTCGACCACCTCACCTTCCTCGTCCGCGACCCGCTGCAGCTCGCTTTCGGCGAGCCGGGCGACGCGGTCGGCCGAGGCCGTGAGGCGGGTCAGCGGCCGAGCGATGGTCCGGGCGACAGCGACGCTCAGCACCATGGCCGCGAGGAGTACCAGCAGCGAGAGTCCGACGACGACGCCCGCGCCGATGGTCTCCTGCCGCTGCTGTGCGGCGACCTTGGCGGCCACGTCAGAAATGATCTTCCGCTCGACGAACCGCCCCATGCCGGTGAACGAGTCCAGCGCCGGAAACAGCGTCTCGACCGACAACGGCGCGATCGCCTTCATCGGATTGATCTGGTACTCGATCAGGAAGTCCTGGCCGACCCGGCTCAGAAACGCCTGCTGCACGAGGCCGTACAGCGCCGTCTGCTCCCGGGTCGCGTACGCCACCAAGCTGCTCGAAGGAGCCTGCAGGTTGGCCAGCTTCGCGCCGAGGCGGGCGACGATGGCCTGGATGCGGGTCGCCACCACGACCAGCAGCAGAGCCGCCCCGGAGCTGATCTGCTCGTCGGTGCGCAGCACCCCGTCCAGCGCGACCACCTGGCGCCCTTCGGAGGTACCGAGGTCGATGTCGTTGTCCAGGCGCAGGGCGTCTATGAGGCCCACGACCAGCCGCTCGAACCAGGCGATCACCTGATCGGGGTTGGCCTGCCGGTCCAGTACCAGCGTGCGCAACGCGTCCAGCGCGCGAAGCGCGTTCAACGCGCTGACGACCTCGGGGGTCAAGTCCTCGCCTTCGGTGGCCCGGATGGTGCCGATCCGGTCGGTCACGATGGCGCCCTGCAGAATCATCCGGGAGCGATCCACCTGGAACAGGAGGTAGCCGACCGCGAGCAGTCGCTCCTGTTGCATGTCCTGGATCAGACCACCGATCTCACCGGCGACCCGCACCGAACGAGCGGTCTCGGCGGCGCGCTGCGCACGGTCCACCCGGCCGAACAGTACGGGCACCGACAGTGATACCACCGCGACGAGCGGTACCGCGACCAGCAAGATGAGTTTCGCGCGGATCCGTAACCTACCGAGCACCGGGATGCTCCTGCCAACCCGCCGCGGCCTTCGCCAGGCGACCCGCTCCGACACCGTGCATCGACTCACCCCGCTGGATCGGTTCGCCGTACCGGGTCGGACCGACGCCGGCCGCGGTGCCCCGGACATCGCCGATGCGGCGACGCCGACCCAGTACCGCCAGGACGAACGGCGCGACCGCCAGTGCGACGGCTACGGTCACGATGCCGATCGCCTGCCAACGCCGTCCGCTCAGGCCGTCGAGCCGGTCCGCGATCTGCGCGTCCATCTCCCGCAACAGGGTGGTGTACAGGTCCAGTGCGGCCGCCTCGACGTCGGCCCGCGCGGCGTTCGCGCGCGTCGCGTCGACCGTGAGCAGTCGCGGGTCGATGATCGCCGTCGCTGGGCCGATGGCGTCGACCGCGCGGCGGAATCGGTCGAGCCGGCTCAACAGGACATCGCCGAGGCCGGTACTCGTCGTCGTATCCACCGCGCGTTGCAGGTCCACCGCCAGGTCCCCCACCGGAGTCGCGAGCTGGTCCCGCGCGGTCGCCAGTTCGCCGATCGCGGCGGCCTGCTCGGAGGCCGGCCGGCTGGACGCGAGGAGGCTGAGGTCGGTCAGCCGCCCAGCCATCACCACCGCCTCCGGCAGCTCTTCAGCGGCGGCGTCCTCGAGGTAGTACAGGTCGGTCTCGGGGTCGCGGACGAGACCGGAGTTGGCCCGGACCACGCCGTACAGCGCCAGCAGGAGGTCGCTCGCCTCGGAGAACGCGAGGTACCTGTCCGCGGCGCTGCGGGACCCGGGCAGCTTGTCGATGGTGCCGCGTAGCGAGGTCCATCGCTCGGTGGTTCGCAGTTCGCCGCCGACCCGCTCGTCGACCGCGCCGGCCGCGTCGAGGGCCGTGGTGAGTTGCTGGCGGGGCACCGCGGCACCGGCGATCGCCGCGGCCTGCATGTCGTTCAGCGCGATCGTGACCGGCCCGAGCGCCAACAGGTACTCGACCCCCGTCCGCTCGCGGTGTGCGACGAGTAGGTCACTGTCGATCGATCGGTACAGCCGATCGAACAACATGCCGACCGGTAGCAGTGCCAGGAGTGAGAGTGTCGCCGGCAGCAGCCGGCCTCGGAAAGTTGCGGCCGTCATTGGTATGCCTCCGGCATCCTAGACGATCATGTGGTAGCTGATTCGCATTCTTAACCAAGATGTCCGACTCCGTTCATCGGCCGCCCGCCGCTCAACGCCGTCCGTCCCAACCGCCGGGCACCATACGAACGGCCTCGTTGCCTCCCGCGATCGGAGGATGAGCTGGGAACGTATGCGTTGGGTAGAGGATCCACGCGGTCGATTAGTCTTGGTGAATGACCGCTCGACCTACGGTGGTTCCGACCAGCCCGCCATCGACCGACCTGCTCGAGGCCGAGGCGGTGGTTCGGGAGACCTTCGTCGAGATCTGGCGCAACGCCGCGGGGTACGAACCGGCGAGGGGTTCCGCCCTTACCTGGATCCTCGGGATCTCGCATCGGAAGGCCGTGGACCGGGCGCGGTCCGCTGTTCGCGCGAACCGGCCGTACCAGTCTCGGATACCGGAGCAGACGCCGTTCCGCCACTGTCTGGAGTCCCTTCCCGACATCGAGCGGGAGTCCATCATGCTCTCCTACTACGGTGGCCGCACCTACCGCGACGTAGCAGAATTGCTGGATACGAGTATCCCGACAATCAAGCTCCGCATGCGCGACGGACTGATCAGGATGCGCTACTGCCTGTCGCTCACCGCAGGCGACGAACGGAGGGAGGGGTGATGGCAGCAGACCTCCACGCCCTTGCCGGGGCGTACGCGCTCGACGCCGTCGACGACATCGAACGTGCCGCCTTCACTCGGCACCTGACCGAATGCGAGGCCTGCGCGCTCGAGGTCGCCGAGCTGCGGGAGACCGCCGGCCGGCTGGGCGGATCCGCCGTCGACGCGCCACCTCCGGCACTGCGGGCAACGGTGTTGGCGGAGGTTCGCCGTACCCGGCAGGTGATTCCGACCGTGCGTAGCGTGGCGTCGGCCAGGCCGGCCGACCGGTGGCGGCGGTGGACGGCCGTGGCTGTGGCCGCGAGCGTCGTGGCCGTGGCCGCCGCGGTGGGGTCGTGGGCCGTCACCGAGAGTCGGATACACGACCAACAGACACAGATCGAGGCGCTGCAGGCGGAGAACGCCCGGATGTACGCGGTGTTCAACGCGCCGGACGTCAAGATGCGCGGCTCCGACGTGGCGGCCGGCGGTCGGATCGCCGCGGCCGTGTCACCTCAGCTGAACGCCGGAGTCGCCATGCTCGCGGGGCTGCCGGAGCTACCCACCGGCAAGGTGTTCCAGTTGTGGTTGCTCCAGGGCTCGAACGCGTACTCCGCCGCCGTGCTCGCGAACGGGCAGCGAGGCGGCACGCTGCTGTTCGACTGGAGACCCGGCTCGGACGCGTTCGGCCTCTCGGTGGAACCCGGCCCAACCGGGTCGACGAGACCTACCGAGGTCCTCGGCACGTTCTCGTTGACCTGACGACTACCAGCCAACCGCCACCAGCAGGTACTGCGGATTGCCGTGGGAGATGAACGACGACTGGTTGGCGACGTCGTCGTACGGGAATCCGTAGGCCAGCCGGTTGATCGCGCGGTCGTGCCAGAACCTCGCGTAGTAGTTGGCCGGAGCGGCCTGGTAGTACAGGCTCGGCGTGTTCCACTGCGACTGCGGCAGGTGCGCGACGTGCCGGTTGAGCGCGGCGCACATCGCCGGCTGGCTCGCCAGCGAGCCGGCACAGCCGAAGATGTCGGCGGTCGAGGCGGTGACGCCGACCGATGACGCGTACGCCGTGTAGTAGTTGGCTGACGCTCCGCCGGGCCGGAAGACGCTGGAGTTGCCCGGAGACGGGATCCGGAACGGTGCCTGTATCTGGCCGAGATGCTTGAACTCGGCCGGCATCGCGTCGATGAACCGCTGGAACGTGGTGGCCCGTGGTTCGGCGAAGGTGGCCTGGTCCTCCCCCACCTGAACGTCGAAGCCGTCATGGGCGTGCAGGCGCAGGGCCAGCTTGACGCCGAACGCGTCCACCCGGGTGGTGTTGCCGTTGAACACCGTCGGGCCCACGGTGAACTCGATGAAGTCCGTGTACTGGCTGTTCGGCGCGCCCAGGAAGAAGTTCATCCGGCCGGCGGAGTTGGCGGGCATGTCGAGGTACTGCTGCTCGGCGATCGAGTGGACCTGCCCGTTGAAGCTCCAGAACACCTGGCTGTCCGGGTACTGGCCGTTGGTGCGGTTCAGAATCTTCACGGTGAGCACGTTCTGGGCAGGCGGGATGTTGCTGACGTCGCCCCAGAACGAGTCCGGCGGCGGGGTGGTCGGAGGCGGCGTCGGTGATGGGCTCGGCGCCGGGCCGGTGGTGCGGATCGCGAACTCCCACAGCGAGTAGCCGTACGGGGTGGCCCGCACTGTGCCGTTCATCCGCACGTACCGGCCGGTACCGCTCACGGCCAGTGTCTGGGTGCCGCCGGTACCGGTGGTAGTGCTGAACATGGTGGTCCAGGCCGAGCCGTCGGGGGATACCTGAATCTGGAAGGACCTCGCGAAGGCCGCCTCCCACGTCAGGATCACCTGGCAGACGGTGACCGTGCCGCCCAGGTCCACGCGGATCCACTGTGGATCGCTGAACGCACTCGACCAGCGGGTACCCGCGTTGCCATCGAAGGCGGCGGAGGCCGGGGTCGAAGCGTTCTCCTGCGAGGAGGCTAGCGCCGGCCGGCCCTGGGCCGCGTTGGCGGTACCACAACCGCCACCGCCGCCGATCGTGCCGAAGACCTGGAACTCCCACAGCGAGTACCCGTACGGGGTCGCTCGCACGGTGCCGTTCATCCGCACGTACCGGCCGGTGCCGGTGATCGCGAGGGTCTGCGTGCCCCCGGTACCGGTGGTGGTACTGAAGATGGTGGTCCAGGCCGACCCGTCGGGCGATACCTGAATCTGGAAGGACCTCGCGAAGGCCGCCTCCCAGACCAGCGTCACCTGGTCGATGGCGGCGGTCGCGCCGAGGTCCACACGGATCCACTGTGGATCGCTGAACGCACTCGACCAGCGGGTGCCGGCGTTCCCGTCGACCGCGGCCGAGGCCGGGGTACCGGCGTTCTCCTGGGACGAGGCGAGCACCGGCCGGCCCTGGGACAGCAGCGGACCCGCGGCGCCGGCAGGCCGTGCGACGATTGCCGCATACCCGGCTGCCAGCAAAAGAATCGCAACCAGAGCGATGTGCAACCGTCGCACGGGAACCTCCTAGAAGGCGGACAGGCCCGCGCCGTACGGGAACAGTGGGCTGCCGTACGTCGTCGGTACCGTTTGATTTGCGTCGATGCGGGCGCGGATGTCGGCGCGTTGGGCATCGGTGGCGGCCAGATCGTAGGGCAGGTCCCACTTCTCTATGGCATCCGCCGGAGTGTCCGTGCCGCCGGGGCGCAGTACGTCGTTGATGCTGCGCGGCAGTTGCCAGGGAAGCTTGCCCCTCGGCTGGTAGTCACCGAAGAGCAGGCTCGCCAGGGCCGGTCCCATCTCTTCGCCACCGCGGTAGGTCACCACGATCGCGTTTGCGAGGTTGACCCATTCGGTGATGACGTACGGGCGCGGCAGCACCAGCACCACGACCACCGGGATGCCCTGCTGCTGGAAGTTCTGGATGACCGCGAGCTGGTCGGGCGGCAGGTACGGCTGTTCCTTCACCCAGTTCGTGCCGTGGGTGTAGGACGCCTCGCCGACGGCCACCACCGCCAGCCGCGGGTTCGGGGCGGTGTTCAGGAAGACGTTCACTCCGGCCGGCGCGGCACGTGCGCGGATCGCGTCGAGGATGTTGCGCGAGCCGTACTCCTGGTGGAAGAAGCTCGTCCACACGCAGCACGCGGCGGAATCGGTGGCGCGTGGGCCGGCCACCACGATGTTGTCGCCGGGGTTCAGCCGTATCGGCAGTGCGCCGGTGTTCTTCAACAGCGTCATGGCCTCGCGCGCGCCCTGGTTGGCCAGCGCGGTGTAGGCCGGGGTGTGGAACCGGTACGGCCCGTTGACCGGGTCGCCGTACGGGTTCTCGAAGATGCCGAGCTGGAACTTCAGCCGCAGGACCCGCCGGACGGCGTCGTCGATGCGAGCCTGTGGCACGTTCGCGGTAAACGTACCGATGGAGAAGCCGGTCGCGCCCGGGTCCGCGCCGCCCATCACGTCGGAGCCGGCGTTGGCCGCGCGGATCCACGATCCCGACGGCAGCCAGTCGGTCGTGATGAGACCGGTGAATCCCAGATTCTGCCGGAGATAGGCCAGGATCGGCGCGCTGTCACCGGCTCCCGGTCCGCCCGGGTCGAGCAGCGTGCTGCCGGCGTACCCCGGCATGATGTGCACGGCGCCGGCCTCCATCGCGGCCCGGAACGGAATCATGTGGTACTTGATGGTGACCGCGTCATAGACGATGATCGCTTCGCCGCCGGCTCCCTCGCCGGGCCAGTGCTTGACGGTCACCAGTACCGATGCGGGGTTCAGCTCGGGTCCACCTTGGAGTCCGGCGACCAGCGCCCGGACCTGAGCGGCCGCTACGTCGGCGTTCTCGCCGTTGCCTTCCTGGATGCGTGGGTAGAGCACCTTGGTGCCGACTTCGGCCAGCGGGCCGAGGACGCCGCGCGTGCCGACCTCCAACTGCTCGCGCCGCTGCACGTCGCCGAGACGGTAGACCAGTTGGTAGTCGCGCGTCGCGGCCAGCGCGCTCTGCGTCGGGTAGGTGGTCTGGTATCCATGAATCGTGTCGCCGGCCGAGACGAACGGGATACCGAGCCGGGTCCCGGCCGCGGCGAGCAGGAAGTTGTGGAGGTCCTGTGCCTGCGCCGGTCCGAAGTGCCAACCCGAGCGCGGGAAGGACTGGGCGTTGTAGAACATCTGCAACGCCTTCTCCTCGAGGGTCATCCGGCCGAGCAGGTCGTTGACCCGCGTCTCGACCGGCTGACGCCAGTCCTCGTACGGCTCGATCGTGCCGCTGCGGTTGAGGTCGCGACTGCCGTTCACAATGGACACACCGTCGGCGACCGTCTCCAGCGTGGGCAGGTAGACACTGAACCGGCGGATGGTCGACGTGGTCGTGCCGCCGGATCCGTTCACCGCGACGACGAACCACTTGTAGGTCCAGCGGTCCGACAGATCCCAGGTGGGCGTGTAACTCGTCGAGGTTGGCTCCGCGACCTTGGTGTAGAGGTCGATCAGGTTGCCGGGCAGGGTGAAGTCGTAGTCGGTACGGCTGATGTTCAGCCAGACCTGGTACCGGACGGCGCCGCCCACCGCGGACCAGGACAAGGGCGGGCGTCGGGTGGTCGTCACCATCGCGCCGTCTGCCGGTGCGGTGAGCGCGAACTGCCCGGTCACGGCCGGCGGCCGGGTCGGGCCCGAGAGCATGGGCGGGGTGGTCGCGGAGTTGTCGACGGTACCGAAGACCTGGAACTCCCACAGCGAATAGCCGTAGCCGGTAGCCCGCACCGTGCCGAACATCCGCACATACCGGCCGGTGCCGGTGACGGTCAGGTTCTCGATTCCACCCGGACCGGTCGTCGTGGAGTAGATGGTGGTCCACGTCGCACCGTTGGGCGACACCTCGATCCGGTAACCCCGGCCGAACGCGGTCTCCCAGTTGAGCACCACCCGATTGATGGTGGCGGTACCGCCGAGGTCGACCTGTATCCACTGTGGATCGCTGAACTGGCTCGACCACCGGGTGTTCGTCCGACCGTCCAGTGCCGCGCCGGGGGCGTTGCCTCCCTCCCAGGACGACGCCGATACCGGCCGGAACGCCGAGATCGGGCTGCCGGTCGGAGGTGGCGGCGGCGGGGGTGGTGGTGGTGGGCCGCCGATCGTGCCGAAGACCTGGAACTCCCACAGCGAGTAGCCGTAGCCGGTGGCCCGTACCGTGCCGAACATCCGCACGTACCGGCCGGAACCGGTGACCGCGAGCGTCTGCGTACCGCCGGTACCGGTGGTGGTGGCGAAGATCGTGGTCCAGGCCGACCCGTCGGCCGACACTTGAACCTGGAACGACCGGGCGTAGGCGGTCTCCCACACCAGGGTCACCTGGTCGACGGTCGCGGTAGCGCCCAGGTCAACCTGTATCCACTGTGGATCGCTGAAAAGACTCGACCAGCGCGTACCGGGGTTTCCGTCCACGGCCGCGGTCGCTGGCGTACCGGCCCACTCGATGGAGGACGCGGTGACCGGCTTGCCTTGGGAGATCAGCGGACCGGCCGCCTGCGCCGGCGCGGCCGCCGTCACGACGGTCGGGCCGGCGAGCAGCATGATGATGGCTAGCGGCAGCGCTTTCATGCCGGCACGGTCCATTTCTGGTTCGCGCCACCGGTGCACTGCCAGATCTGCAATGGCGTTCCGTTGGCGGAGCTGACCCCGGTGGCGTCGAGGCACTTGCCGGACTGTGGGTTCACCAGCTCGCGGGCCGCGGTGGCCTGCCAGCGTTGTGCGCCGGTGCCGTTGCAGTCCCACAGTTGGACACGTGCACCGTTGGCGGTCGAGCCACCACTGACGTCGAGGCACTTGCCGAGCGCGCGTACCGTGCCGTCGGTACCCATCGTCCAGCGCTGGGCGGCGGTCCCGTTGCAGTCCCAGAGCTGCACCCTGGTGCCGTTGGCCGAGTTCGATCCGGCGACGTCGACGCACTTGCCGCCGAAGCCGACGATCGGGCCGGTCGCACCGCCACCACCGCCGGTGAACGCGTACACCCGGACGTAGTCGACCGTCAGCGTCTGCGGGAACACCGTGGAGGCGTTGGGCGAACCGGGCCAGTTACCACCGACCGCGACGTTCATGATGATGAAGAACGGGTGGTCGAAGACCCAGGTACGGCCGCCCAGATCGGCCGGGGTCTTGCGGGAATACTGGATGCCGTCGACATACCAGGTGATAGCGTTCGGCTCCCAGTCCACAGTGAACGTGTGGAACGCGTCGGCGAAGACCTGCCCACCGGGCAACGTGTACCCGGCGCCGATCCCACCGCCACCGGAGTAGCCGGGGCCGTGGATCGTACCGTGCACAGTGGACGGTTCGAAGCCGACGTTCTCCATGATGTCGATCTCGCCGCTGGTCGGCCAACCGACGCTGCCGATGTTGTTGCCGAGCATCCAGAACGCCGGCCACAGCCCTTGTCCACGCGGGATCTTCATGCGTGCCTCGAACCGGCCGTACGCCTGGGTGAACGTCGCGGAGGTGAGCAGCCGGGCCGAGGTGTACTGGCACGGGCCGTACCAGCAGCTGAACCCTCCTTCCCGGCGCGCGGTGATGACCAGGTTGCCGTTGCCGTCGTGGGCTGAGTTCGAGGTGCGATTGGTGTAGTACTCCAACTCGTTGTTGCCCCAACCGCCGCCGCCGATGTCGTAGCGCCATCGGCTGGAGACCGGCGGGGTTCCGGCGGCGCCGTTGAACTCGTCGGACCAGGTGAGCGCGCCGATCGCGGCGGCGGCCGGCGCTACCGGTGGGCCTACGACGGTGTAGCCCGTTGCACCGACGAGAACGAACAGGACTATGGCCAGAGTGAAGCGACGTCGACGGGGTGCCAACATGATCCGTCTCCGATCCGACCGAGCAGGGTGGGAGAGCGCTCTCTCGGTTCGAAGAGTATTGCTCACTGATGGATTGCCGTCAATCCCTACGGCTCGGGCCCGTCGGCCTGCTCGGCGCCGTCGGACCTGACAACGGACGTGGCATGATGATCCGGTGCTTGATCACGTATCCATCCAATGTGCTGACGTGGCCGCGAGTGCCGCCTTCTACGACGCTGTGCTCGCGCCGATCGGTGGCCGGCGACTGCTCGACTTCGGGGACGTCATCGGCTACGGCGTCGCACCGAAGCCGGACTTCTGGATCGGGCCGCGATCGACCGGCACCGGGTTCCGCGAGTCGCACATCGCCTTCGAGGCAACCGACCGGGCGACGGTACGCGAGTTCTTCCGGATCGCGGTCGAATCCGGCGCCGAGGTGCTGCACGAGCCGAAGGAGTGGCCCGAGTACCACCCCGGTTACTACGGTGCCTTCGTACGCGATCCGGACGGCAACAACGTCGAGGCCGTCTGTCACACCCCGGAGGTCGAGTAGCCGACACCGCCGAGCGTGTGTGCAAAAGTACGCGGAGGCCCCAGTGGTCCTGTGGTGTCGTGGTGCCATGCCGGACATCCCCACCGCAGCCGAGCTTGCCGCGATCAAGTCCACAGTAGAGGAAGCCTTGTTCACCGCGGTGCCCGAGGCTCGTGTCCTGTGTGTCGCGATCGGTACCGAGATGGTGGGGCGTCCACCGCTCTACCACGCGACCGGCAACCCAGCCATCCAGGTGTACGTACCGGACGCGTCGGATCCGGCGGTACAGAAACTGATCGACATGGTGCGACCCGAGCCCCCGGCCGTACCGACGATCAGCATCCCGCCCGAGATCGCGTTCAGCGTCATCGAGGATTGGCTGCCGAGGCCGGGGTACCGGCCCTGCCCCGAGGTCGCGGAGGACCGTAAGCGCAGGCGAATTCTCCGCGGCGGTATCCAGATCCAGACTCGTGGCCTGTCCACTCCGGGGACGCTCGGGTGCTTCGTGCGGACGTTGACGGACCCACCCATTGCCATGGCGCTGACCGCCGGCCACGTGGCGGGTGACTACGGCAACGTGTTGGAGAACGCCCTCGTCGGTCAGCCCGACGACAAGAACCGCTTCCCGCTCGGCCGCCGGATCATCGGTCATGTGCACCGCCGGGCCCGCGACCCCGGCCGGGTCAACGCGGCGGTTGTCCAGCTGCGTCCGGGAATCCGCTTCTACGCGGGCATCGAGGACATCGGCATGGTCACCGGGACGTACACGCCGACCCTGCAGGATGCTCGTCTCGGCCTGCGGGTCGCCAAACGCGGCGCGCACACCGGCACGACCCGGGGAGTGCTCATCGGCATGCACGCCAGAACAGAGAAGGAGTTCTTTCTCGGCAACGACCAGCGACCTCGCCGGGACGACCAGTACGTCATCCAGTGGTTCGACGACGACCAGGACGTGTTCGCCTGCGACGGTGACGCGGGTGCCGCGGTCGTCGACGACAACGGTCGAGTGGTCGGAATCCTCTGGTCGGGCGGAGTGTTCAGCTACGCCAGCCCGATCGACGCCGTGCTCGGCCCGAACGGATGCGAGGTCGAACTCATCACAGACCAGGCGACGCCCGGGCCGCTCGAAACCGCTACCCCGCACCGGGTCGCCCGCTAGATCGCCATTCGCCGGACCGGACCGGCCGACTGGGCGTAGGGTCGATGAGTTTCCCGAGCCGGGAGGAGTCGACCTCGCAATGACGACGCACACACTGGAGACCGCCGGAGCCGACATCGCGTACGACGTCCGCGGTCCGCTACCTACGGCCGACGGACGCCCACCGCTGTTCATGATCGGCCAGCCCATGGATGCCAGCGGCTTCGCGACATTGGCGTCGTACTTCGCCGACCGCACCGTGGTCACCTATGACCCACGCGGTCTCGGCCGCAGCGTCCGCAAGGACGGCCGGGTGGACCACGTGCCCACGGTCCAGGCGGACGACGTGCACGCCGTCATCGAGGCGCTCGGCGTCGGCCCGGTCGAGATGTTGGCCAGCAGCGGCGGCGCCGTGACCGCGTTCGCGCTCGTGACGGCGTACCCCGACGACGTGACGACGCTGGTGGCCCACGAGCCGCCGCTCATCCCCGTGCTTCCCGACGCCGAGGCGGCCGAGCGCGCCCGGGACGGTGTTCGGGACGCGTACGAGGCAAAGGGGTCGGGTGCGGGCATGGCGGCCTTCATCGCCATGACGTCGTGGCAAGGTGAGTACACCGACGACTACTTCGCCCAGCCCGCGCCAGATCCCACCGCGTTCGGGATACCGGGCGAGGACGACGGCACTCGGGACGATCCGCTGCTCTCCGACCGGTCCTGGGCGGTCAGCGGCTACCGCCCCGACGTCGACGCCCTGGCCGCGGCACCGACGCGGATCGTGGTCGCCGTGGGCGAGGAGTCCCTCGGTACGTTCACCGGACGCACGGCGCTGGCCACCGCCGAACTGTTCGGCCAGCAGGCGACCGTGTTCCCGAGCCACCACGGCGGCTTCATGGGCGGCGAGTTCGGATATGCCGGCCAGCCCGAGGCCTTCGCGCGGAAGCTGCGCGAGGTCCTCGACGGCAACTGACGGCCCGGCGACCAGGCCGCCGGGCCGTCCTTCGACTGCTACGCGATTCGGTACGCTCGGATGATCGTCTCGCGTACCGTGTTGCCCGCCGTGTCCGTCGCGAAGGCCCGCAGCGACACGTAGCCCGACCCGCTCGGATGGATGAGGAACGCCGTCGCGTTCTGGCCGACGCGCACGACCGGTACCTTCCGCCACGTCGCACCGTCGTCATAGGACACTTCGACGACGAGTGTCCGTACCGGGCCGGCGGCCGATCCCGGTTGCCGCTGGACCTCGATGGGTACCGGCCACAGATGGCCGGCCGGGGCGGTGTTGCGGTTGTCCAGCCTCGGCAGGAAACGCACGGCCGACAGCGGCAGCGGCACACCGTTCTCGCCGCTGACGGTGCCGGACCGGAATGTCCACACGCAACTGACCGAAGTGGACAGTGTCGCGGGTTCGGGCCGGGTCAGGTCGACGCCGAGGCGGTACTGCGCGTTGCCCGGCGGCACGTCGACGAACGCGAACCCGGTCCCTTCGAACACCCGTTGGCCATTACGGTCCAGCGTCATCCGCAGCGAATCCGTCGCCTGCGGCACGCCGAACCAGTTGAGCTGATCGTTGATCACGTTCGGCAGGAGGTTCAACGTGTCACCCCGTCGACCGATCCATCCCTCGGGCGGCGAGTTGAGGTGGCTGAAGCCCGGGCCGTACGGCGCGAGGTTGCGCCGCTCGTGGTACTGCTGTCCGGGCTCGAAACGGCTGGCGAGGTTCAGCAACGAGTTGCCGGTCACACCGAGGTTGTCGTCGAAGACGTCGAGCGTCCGTATCCACTTCACACCGTCGTCGGTGTTGTAGTACTCCACGCGGGATCCCGGCATCGGGACGAGCGAGCCCAGGCGCAGTGGTGACGTGTATCCCTCCGGCCATGTCGGGGTCAGCGCCACGAGCCCGGTGGCCGGCACCTCCGACGCGTGTTCGGCGTGGACGGTCGCGAGATCGGTCGCGTTGAGTCGCTTGGTCAGTCCCACCGGGATGCGGCCGTGCTCGCGCCACATCACCTGCGCGAGGTACGCCGAGTCGAACGGATCGACACCATTCTTGGTGAACTGCGTGGCGATCACGGATGTGGCGCCCGCACTGGTCCGGCTCCGATCGGAGGTACCGGTGTAGAGCTTGAAGCCGAGGAAGCCGTACACCAAGCCGTACCCGAACGACTGGGACGGTGTGGACAGCTCCACAATCGCGATCTGGAACGCCGCGGCGGCCTGGGGCAACGAAACCCGGACGTCGACCAGCCGACCGTTCCGGGCGTCCAGGGCCAGTTGGACGTCGTGGTCGACCACGACATCGGGCTCGAGCAACATGGTGCCGGCATCGACGTCGGACTCGTAGATCTCGGAGAGCACCACGTACCGGCCCTTCGGTACCCGGATGGCCTGGCCGTCGATCTCGGGTACGAGGAACGTGCCGGTCGCCGCGTCGAACATCACCGTGAAGAAGTTCTGCGACGGTTGGCCGGTACGGTCGACGTGGTGCAGCGTCACGTCGTGGCTCTCCACCTCCTTGTCCACCGCGAACGGCGTACTCACCCTGGCCGTGCCGGCGGTCGCGACGAGGTAGCCGGTGTAGCGCGCGTCCGGAACATCGACGCGGGTGTCGCTGGTCAGGGTGACCGACGCGGTGCCGCCGGCCGGTACCGACAGCGTGCTCGAAGACAACGTGAACAAGCCGGCGGGCGCGTTGCCGGTCAGGCTCAGGTCCAGCGTCACGTTCGAGCCGCCGACATTGTGGTACGAGATCGTGCGAGTGGTCGGCACGTCGTCGTTGTGCGGCCACAGTTGCCGGCCGAAGCTGACGCTCGGCAGGTCGGCCAGCACGGACTGGGTGATGGCACGGGCCACGTCGACCCGCCCGGCGCCCTGCGCGAACACGTCGATCGTCGCCGCCGGCCGCGCCGAGCCCATCAGCGCCTGCTTCAGCTGAGCCGGTGTCCACGTTGGATGCTCTTGGGCGAGGATCGCGGCGGCGCCGGCCACGTGCGGGGTAGCCATCGAGGTACCCGACAGCGGCACGTGCAGGTCACCGGGGTTGCCGAAGACCGCGTCCTTACCGCGAGCCGCGACGATGTCCACGCCCGGAGCGGAGATGTCCGGCTTGATCGCGAAGTCGCCGCGCCGCGGTCCGCGGCTGGAAAAGTCGGCCAGCTCGTCGGTCTTGGTGACCGCACCGACCGTCAACGCCGCATCGGCGCTACCCGGCGATTCGATGGTCTGCTCGCCGCCGGCGTTTCCCGCCGCCACCACGAACAGCGCGCCGAAGCGAGCGGTGAGGTCGGCCACGGCCGCCTCCAACGGATCCAGATCCGGAGTGTCGGGACCGCCCAGGCTCATATTGATCACCTTCGCGCCCTGTTCCGCGGACCACTGCATGCCGGCGAGGATCGCCGACTCCTCGCATCCGAAGTCCGCGCACACCTTGGCGGACAGCAGCTGCGCCCCCGGTGCCACGCCTCGGTACCGGCTGTCGTTGCTCGCGATGGTCGCCGCCACGTGCGTCCCGTGGCCGACCTGGTCGAGGGTGTTTCCCACCCCGGTGAAGTCCTGCTCGGCGACGACACGGCCGGCCAGGTCCGGATGCGTGGCGTCGATGCCGGTGTCCACCACCGCGACCTTCACGCCGGCTCCCGTATACCCCGCCGCCCACGCGGCCGGTGCGCCGACCTGCGGCACACTGACGTCCAAGCTCGGTTTGCGCAACCCATCGAGCCATACCTTGGGCAGACCGGCGCTTGCCGACCGCGTGGTGAGACCGCCCGCCAGCTCCTTCCACAGCCCGGGGAGGTCGGCCTTTGCCGCGCGCAGCGCGCTGCCCCCGGGAACGGTGCGGACGCCCGCACGGCTCCGGACCGCCGGCACACTGCCGGTGACTATCAACGGCAGCTCTTTACGCCGGTCGTCGTAGCCGAAGCCGACCATCGTCGTGATGTCGAACAGCCGCGGGTCCAGCCGCCCCGCATGCAGCAACGGCAACGCGTCGCTCGGTACGACCCGCAGATGGCCACCGAGCTTGGTCGCGGCGAACCCGACCCGGGAGCGGCCCGGTGCCGGTGCGATCCGCACGATCGACATGTCCGACCCGTCGACGCGGACGCTGATCCGGTCCCCGGTGACGAGCGTGACCGTATGCGGTGAGCCGCCGGGCCCGAAGGCAGCGAGTGGAGCCGGCCGAGGTCCTGCGCCGTTGGCGCTCGGTGCGATCGTCGCCACCAGCATCCCGGCCGTCAGCAGTACGCCGCCCACCCTCTTGGGTACATCCATCTACGCCCCCCAGTCACCGTCCACAATGGGTCTACTGAGTGGGACGCGGTGGGTGGCCGGATTTGTTTAGGTCGATGCGGGGTGGTGCTCGTCGAGCTTGGCGCGGACCGCCTCGGCGTCGGGATGTTCCAGCTCTTCCAGGGTGGTCAGCGCCGCGCGCCACGCATCGCGGGCGGCCGCGACATGCCCCATCGCCAGTTCGTTGTCACCGATGTGGACGCCGACGGCGGCAGTCTGGTACCGGTCGCCGACATCGTGGAACAGTTTCCGCGCTTTGTCGAAGCAACTGGCGGCCTCCTCGTGCTGTCCGAGGCTCAGCCTGGCGTAC
>DASRII010000588.1:0-2202 GCA_035650075.1 Micromonosporaceae bacterium
TGGTCTTCCCCGAGTTCACCGCGGCGGACCCGCGCTATCCGAGCACCTACGTATCGGTCGACCTGGCGTTCGCCGACGGCGGCTACCTCAGCGGGCTGGGCGCCCGCGACCAGCACGGGATCGAGCTGAGCCCGCGCAAGCAGGGCGAGTCCAAGACGTTGTACGCCGACCAGTGGAACCTCAAGCGCGCGGCGATCGGGCAGGTCGCGTACGGCCGGACGATCACGCGGATCCTCGTGGCGTACGACTCCCCGGTTGGTCCGCTCGGCTTCCGGGGCTGGGTCGACGACATCAAGATCTTCACCGAGCCGCAGTCCGGCGGCGCCGTCCGGCCCTCCGAGTACGTGGCGACCACTCGTGGCACGCACTCGACCGGCGGGTTCTCGCGGGGCAACAACTACCCCGCGACCGCGGTGCCGCACGGGTTCAACTTCTGGACCCCGATGACCGACGCCGGTTCGGACAGCTGGCTGTACGAATACCACCGGGCCAACAACGCGGTTAACCTGCCGCAGATCCAGGCGTTCGCGGCCAGCCACGAGCCGAGCCCGTGGATGGGCGACCGGCAGACGTTCCAGGTGATGCCCTCGGTGGCGCAGGGGACGCCCGATCCCGGCCGCGCGACCCGTGCGCTGCCGTTCCGGCACGCCAACGAGGTGGCGCAGCCGCATTACTACGCGGTCAACTTCGAGAACGGGCTGAAGACCGAGATCACGCCGACCGACCACGCGGCGATGTTCCGGTTCACGTTCCCCGGCGACAACGCCAAGTTGATCTTCGACAACGTCAGCAACGCGGGGGGCCTCACCCTCGACACCGCGAACGGTGTGGTGACCGGCTTCTCCGACGTCCGCAGCGGCCTGTCCACCGGCGCTACCCGCATGTTCTTCTACGCCGCGTTCGACGCCCCGGTGACCGGCGGCGCCAAGCTGACCGGGCAGGGCCGGGACGACGTGCTCGGCTACCTCGCGTTCGACGCCGGAACCGACCGGGTGGTCACAATGCGGATCGCGTCGTCGCTGATCAGCGTGGCGCAGGCCAAGCACAACCTGGAGCTGGAGATCGCCGCGTCCGAGGAGTTCGAGGCGGTCAAGCGGCGCGCCCAGCAGGCATGGGACGCCAAGCTGGGCGTCATCGAGGTGGCCGGCGCCAGCCGGGACCAGCTCGTCACGCTCTACTCCAACCTGTACCGGCTCCACCTCTACCCGAACTCCGGCTTCGAGAACACCGGCACGGCCGGCGCACCGGTCTACCGGCACGCCGTCCAGTCGTCGACCACGACCCCACCCAGCACGCCGACGCAGACCGGCGCGCCCGTGGTCGACGGAAAGGTGTACGTCAACAACGGCTTCTGGGACACGTACCGCACCACCTGGCCGGCGTACACGCTGCTCTCGCCGTCGTCGGCGGCGGAGATGGCCGGTGGCTTCGTGCAGCAGTACCTCGACGGCGGCTGGATTTCCCGGTGGTCCTCGCCCGGCTACGCCGACCTGATGGTCGGCACCAGCTCGGACGTGGCCTTCGCGGACGCCTACCTCAAGGGTGTGACCGGGTTCGACGCCCGGGCCGCCTACGACGCCGCCGTCAAGAACGCGACCGTCGCGCCGCCGAGCGGCAACGTCGGACGCAAGGGGCTGTCCACCTCGGTGTTCGGCGGCTACACCTCGATCCAGTCCACCGGCGAGGCGATGTCCTGGGCGATGGACGGCTACATCAACGACTTCGGCATCGCCAACATGGCCAAGGCGCTGGCCGGCAGGTCGACGGGCGCGCAGCGAACGCGCTATCTGGCGGAACACGAGTACTTCCTGAACCGGGCGCTGAACTACGTCCACATGTTCGACCCCGCCGTGGACTTCTTCCAGGGCCGCAACGCCGACGGCAGCTTCCGGAACCAGCCGCGCAACTACGACCCCCGCGTCTGGGGATTCGACTACACCGAGACCGACGGCTGGAACATGGCCTTCCACGTGCCGCAGGACGGGCGCGGACTGGCCAACGTGTACGGCGGTCGGGGCAAGCTCGCCGACAAGCTCGACGAGTTCTTCGCCACTGCGGAGACGGCGAGCTTCCCGGGTTCGTACGGCGGGGTCATCCACGAGATGCGCGAGGCCCGCGACGTCCGGATGGGCCAGTACGGCCACAGCAACCAGCCGTCACACCACATCCTCTACATGTACGACTACGCCGGCCAGCCGTGGA
>DASRII010000589.1:0-20266 GCA_035650075.1 Micromonosporaceae bacterium
CAGGTGATGGATCCCGTCTACGCCGCGAACAAGTTCTACGACAAGCTGCTGTCCATCCCCGGATGGGAACAGCTGCCCTTGACCGAGGCAGCCCAGCGGGTCCAGGTGTCCGCGACGCCCGGCGCGTACGCGAAATGGGAGACCGATGCCACCGCGCTGGTCGCGTTGAGCGTCGGCATGTACGGCGGCTGCACCGGCGGCGACGGCATGTCCGGCGCCAGCGAACAACTCCCGCCCGACTTCACCCTGCCCGTCGACACACCCCTGCCGGTCGGCATCGCGATCTCGTGGGCCCTCGACCAGCTCGGCACCCCCTACACCTTCGGCGGGGACTGCACCGACCCGCACTCCGGCAACCCAGCCCACCAATGCGACTGCTCATCGCTGATCCAGCAGGCCTACCGCGCCGCAGGGATCAGCCTGCCCCGGGTCACCGATGACCAGCAACACGCCGGCACACCCGTGGCGAGCCTGGCCGACATCCGCCCCGGCGACCTCATCTTCATCCCCGGCGCCGACGGCACCATGGCCGACCCCGGCCACGTCGGGCTCTACATCGGGCAAGGACTGCTCGTCCAAGCCCCCCACACCGGCGACGTCGTCAAGATTACGAATGTGTCGGCGTGGGCCAGCCAGATCGCCACCATCCGCCGCATCGTTAAAGATTAGGTATTGCAGCGGATGCAGCACGCGGCGCAGTCGAGCATGCGCCTGGACCCAGTGCCGGATGCCGAATCGGCCGAAGGCGCGTCTACTATCGTTACGAAAAGTCGAGGTTCTGAAGTCGCCACCGCCAGCTCGAACACGACGAGAGTGAGTTGGCAGTTCCAGGAGCGAGACCCCTCAGGAACGGCACAGGAACCCATAGTGTCTTATACTTGCCGCCTACGACATGCGCCCATTCCATGCTCGTCGCTCTCGCGCCGGTGCTAATCACTCCATCGAACGTACACGAAACGTCGATAGGTCCGGCATCAGACGGGAGCGGATCGATTGTAGAAACCTGGTATCCCACCGCCGGGTCGTCGGTTAGCGGTATAGAACCAACTGAGACGAACGGAATACCACTTGTGTCCATTTGCTCACCGCCGTAGAAGAATTCCTCACTCCCCGGTGCGGAGTAAACGCGAACAGCAAAGATTACAGACAGCAGCAATACAACGGCCGCAAGGATGACACGATATCCGCCGCGGCGCAGACTCACCCACAAGACACAGGCAAACGCCAGCGGCCCCAAGGCAGCGAGTTGTGCAATGCTTGTCGTGGTTAAGAAGGAAGCGATCGAAATCAATAAGCCCACGAGCGCGACCGCTACGGTACCTTGGGTCGTGTCAAACCACATCAGAAACGTTGACTTCCGAGGTTCCAGGTCGGATTCAGTTTTGTCAGTTGACTCCGGTCTAGCCAGGGCCACGTCAGGGCCAGCATCTTGATCTTGGCCACTATTAGATCGACGACTATGCTCTAGCTCGCCTTCGAGCGGTTCGCCAGGAACCGCCAGGTCGTCCGCCGTCCTCCCGCGGGACTTTCCGCGTTTGATGTGTCTCCGAAGCGCAGGTCGACGATCCATTTCAGCCTCGCATCTCGTGTCGCGACAGGCAGGGCTCTGCTGGTACATCAGACACCACGGCCAGGTTCACCGCTTCGGCCGATCGTCCCTACCGGTGGCCGAACCGGCCCGGTGGCAGCGCGGCACCGGACACCGTGGGGGCTACGCCCGCTGACCCGCTACGCCGGATAGACCGTGCCGAATACAGAGGCCTGGCCCCGCGAAACCCTCAGCCGCTAGCTGCTGAACGCCGGCAGGCCACGCGCGAAGGCCCGCCGCTGACCTGTGCTTGTCACGCCTGCTCACCGGACGCTGCGACCCGCTGAGGCTGGTGCGCTTGTCCTGGCTACAGCCGTGCCGCGTCGGGAGTTTGACGAGGGCCGACCGCCGCTTGTGGCGTCCGGCCTGGCCAATCACCAATCACCCGGGCCCGAAGACTTCGGCCACAGGGGATGGCACGTAGGTCAACTTGAAGCAGGTGTGGCGACCGATCCGACGAATACTGCACGGCTCGAATACATGCACGCCACCGGTTAAAACGATCAACTAACTATTGTGTTCACCGCCCCGGTTCTGGCCGGCCTACTCGGCCTGCACCTGCAGACCGCCGCCGCATGGCGCGACACGCTGGAACCTATTGGACCGCCAACATCGCGACCCCGCTCGACCGACATCGCATTACGGCAGCGACGCTCTGTCTATTGATCGGGCCCACTCAGCCTCGGTGATCAAGTCTAAACGCTCAAGCAAATAGGCCAGAAAGCTCAACCCCAGGAGTGGTTGCCTTTCCTCCGAACTCAGCTCGGCTAGATGATAGCCCTGGCATAACTCCAGCGCGCGTAGAGCGCTCGCGCGCGCGTCATCACTTCTGTCAAGAACGATGAGCGCGGCAGCTCGGTTAGCGAGCATCGCAACGAAGCGCGGGATCCGCACGGCGTAGCTAGCAGCCACGAGCGGATCGAAGAGGGAGACAGCTTCATCGGCGGCGGCGAACGAATCTATTGCCCGGCCAGACTCAAGCAGAGCTACGCTCAAGCAGTTGAGCGAATTCGCCAACCCAACCTGGAAGTCGACCCTCTCTGAGATCTGGCGAGACAAACGCACAGCAGCCAGGGCAAGATGCAAGTTGTCGGCGACCATTCTGTGTCGCTGGAGGTCGATAGAGATTTCCATCAAGCGCTCGATGGCACCCGCGGACTCTTCCCACAACTCCAGTGCCTGAAGATAGCCGCCTAGGTTAGTGACAGCGTTGACTAGTTCACGCAGAAATCGCCGCGGGTACGCCTCAGCTAGCCTTTCATGAATCCAGACCGACTCCCTGCCTCGTGATGCCGCCTCTTCAAGGCGTTCCGTCGCGGCTGCACAAATCGCAAGCCAATCGAGTGCTTGGGCCAGCACGTCCAGGTGTGCCGGGGCATTTATATTGACTAGGTCTGCGGAGAGGTCGAGCGCTTCGGCGGCGGCTGACCTTGCCTCAGCCCATCGGCCGAGACGGGCCAGACTGTCGGCGAGATTATTGAGAGCGGACGCCAAGTCATGGCCGCTCGTGTCTGGATATGACCGGCGGAAGCGCTTCATGACATCGACCGCCTCTGCTGCTGCGTCAGCAGAGTCCTGATGAAGACCGGCGTGGGTAAGACCGGTACTGAGGGTAATAAGGGTTCTGGCAAGGTCGACACCAAAAGCCAGGAGATTGGTGCTAGCCAGCTTCCGATGTACGTCTGCCGCCTCACGTGCAAGCTTCAAGCCCTGATCAAGAAGACGCGCGTCGATTAGGTCGGCGGCAGTATTGGTCAAGGTGCGTGCGCCATCCTGTGCGTAGCGCGTAAGTGTGCCCGCACCGAGGTTGCGATACAACTCAAGCGCCTCGCGACTTGCATCGAGCGCCTCGCCGCCCTTTCCGAGTTCTGCCAGACAAAGACCAAGATTCGCGACGCTACTTGCAAGATCTCCTTCGAACGCTGCTCGACTTAGAACAACTAGATCACGACGTATTCGGACGGCTTCGCTGATTGCCTCCAATGCCGCCTCACGCTCGCCGACAGCTAACAGCGACAAGGCTAGGTTGTTAAGCGAAAATGCGTATCCAGACGCATCCTCCACTAGCCCACTCTGTTCCCATAACTGTGAGTAGATCCGTGATGTGGCCCTATTTACAGACAGCGCGTCTTGGTCTCTTCCCACGGCCTTAAGATTAACCGCGTGCGAGTTCAAAGTGCGTACGTACTGACGTGCAACTTCGGTCGGGAGCGCTGAGCCTAGCCCTTGTAGTAACTCAATGGCCGAAGTAGTCCTACGCAGGGCCTCATCCCAGAGGCCTGCGTAGCCAAGCCGAACCGCCAACGTGTTCAGTGAATCAGCTCTATCAATGTCGTTCGTCGACGCGATGAGGCGGTGGTCGGTAAGTCGCGCCATGACGGCCGCAATTCCGAGGTCGAGATCTGGATCCGACCCGTCTGGTAGTACGCTCTCTACCGCCTCTAGCACTTCATATGGAAGCGCGGGTTGTTTCGAGAGCGTGACAAGCACATCACTGCCCCCAATCATCGCCAGCTCGGGCCTGGACACGAGAATCTCGTACGCGATGGGCCCCATACCTGGCCAACGTTCCACGGCGGCGACCAGAAAGAGTATTGCGCGCTTTGTCCATGCCTCCGGTCTAGCAATCGGGTGCTCAGCCAACATGGTACGTAAGACGTGCGAAGCCCAGGGACGGAAGGTGGTCTGGGATAGCGAACCTGCAAGTGTGAGCGCAAGGAAGTCCTCCGCTAGACGATCGGGATACAGCGGTGATAGGACAGCGCCCGCAGTGCCGTATGGCGACGGGTAGCATACTCCGTGATCTTGAATGACCCTTGTTGCTGGCAACTCCAGATCGAGTCCGTCCAAGATTTCTACGCCCATGCTATAGGCCACCTCGCCGGTAAGTGCCGCAACGAATACCGCCTTCTCCATGACAGTGGGTGGCGTCATGAAGTCAAGTCGCGAACCGGGCGCCCCAATGCCTCCAACGGCATTTTCGTACAGGATGGTCCAGTGATGGCGTTCACGATCAAGTAGGTAGCTGGTGAGATCGGCTTGGTTCGTCGGTTCCACTGATCTCGATGAATGAACATCGACTGCCACCAGAGCTGCGACGAGTATGGCGAGCGTCACATCAAACGCGAACTCTGTCAGGTCGAAGGCAGGCTCATTCGCCGGCTGAGAACGCAACCCGTACACCGAGGAGAACGCTTCGATGGCGGCTGAGTACACTTGATTCCGACTGTCGGTTGCTCTCGACAATGGTTCAAGATAGTGCACAGAAAGAGCTATCTGCCGTCGGTCAAGCGCTCCACGAAGGGCAGTCCATTGCCCAGCGGTCCTTGAGAGCAACAGGACCCTCACTGGATGAGTGCCGTACACGACAGAGTTACTGAGGAGCCACACCAGGCTCGACAGTGGCCAGCGGTCCGCATAGTCCACAACGATGACGAGGCCAGCCGCATCGCCCAAACGCAGATCTTGACTGCCTGGTAGAGGAAGTAGGCTGCCGGAACCAAGTGTCGCGCGTGCAACCTTCCATCCGTCTGCTAATGAGACTGTGCTGAATTCTTCGACAAGACGACTCTTTCCCTGGCCACCGGGTCCGTGGATCATTTCGACGGCCAAGCGTGGAGCACTCTGTCGCCATTCAACGAGCCGGGCGAACTCGTCGCCCCGACCAACGAGTGGCACGACCCGGTAGTGAGCATTCAGGATCCGGCTTGGCAATTCGCGGAGCCAGCCAGAGTCCGGGAGCGCCATCACCCTGAACTCTTCGAGGAGATACACCGGCACGCCGTCGCCATATACGTGGAGATCGGCTCCAACTACTCCATATGCTACCCCGCCAGTAGCCGTAACGTTCTGAACGACCGTGATGTCTTGGTTATCCGGATTCATACCGTATCCTTTGCCCGCCCGACAGGGGCCTGGCACGTCACGGGGGGCGGGGGTCTACGTCGTCTTCTCTGCGCCTTCCTCTGTCGAAGGCTTGCCGACGTCGCCGGCGTTCTCGAACCGGTTGTGAATGCTCCCGACCACTACACCCTGTGCAATCGCGCCGGGCACTGCTGCTGTTACGTCCTGCCTGATGTGGGCACCGGGTGGTAATGATGGAGCTGTTGGTGAGGGCCTTGACGCCTGCCTTAGTTGCAAAATCGCAACGAGAAGAGAACTGAGCGCTACGAGTAGCCCGCTAAGACTCACATAGATGTTCACATCAGTGGCCAGACCTGCCCGTTCGGCAGTAGGTCGCCGGCTGTACTCGACAAGTATGGATATAAACCAGGGGATCACACCAACTAGTGCTAAGACCGAGAGCGCACCAACTGCGGCCCACGGCCACGTCCGGCGACGCGGAGAGTCTACGACAGACATGGGCACCTCGCAGCCGCCGTACGATACTCGTAGAACTCATTGGTATCACACCGAGGCAAGCGGCTTCCGGTCGACGGTGCGTTTGTCGACGAGGCGCCTCTTGGTAAATGAGCGCAGGCCAGGCGGCGATGGCCATCACCAGGCGGGTGAGGTCACGTGCACAGCGGGGCGTCGCGTCAGTGTCATGCGGGAGGTCGGCTCCCGGGGTCGGTGGTGTTGTGCCGCCTCGACGTGGCTGGGGCGGTTGGTACGCGGGGCTCGCTGGAACCGTGACGCTTGGCCTCGCTCGGTCCTCCGAGGCGGCCATCGCCGCCGTGGCCGTCGCAACATGCCGGGCTGGGCGCGATGAGCACTCGATCGCGAAGCAGGTTGCGGCGGCGTTGACACCAGAACGATCTTCACGAACGCGTTCACAGCCCTGCTGACGCACGTCCCACCCAAAGCTTGCGGAGACGTCGAATACCGCACGCTTCGAATACAGGCACTCCACCAGTTGCCGCCTGAACCACCACTGCCTGCCGTGATCGCCGCGGCCATGGCGGCCCGCATGTCCACCCGATCGCCGCGGTCCGCGTAGCCCTACCGGTCGCGGGCCGCCGCAGCATCATGCCTTGTCAACCCCGTCACGGGCGCCGCCGATGGCCGCCGACCCGTGACGGGTCGACCAGCCTCAGCGGCGTCCATCCACTATGGATGGAGACCCATGTTGTCCAAATCCCGCACCGCGCCCCACCAGGCGTCGAGCGACCGCACCGGCGGCGCCGAACCCGACACCAGTCTCGACCGGCTGGTGGCCGCACTCACCCGCGACCTCGCCGGCCCGTTCGCGATGATGGCCTGGGCCGAGGACGAGATCGCCCGGGCCAGCCGCCGCCACCCCGGCCACGCCGACCGGCTGTACCACGCGTTCATGCTGTTGTTGCCCCGCGACCTCGGCCCGGGCATCGGCACCGAGTTCGTCTACCGCTCCCACGCCGCCGAACTGCTCGACCGCCTCGCCACCGGCGGCGACACCCGAGCGGCGACCGCCGCGGAGCTATGCCTGGCCTGCTGCCACGTCAGTCAGCAGGCCCCGATGCACGGGCCCGCCGCCGGCCTGTACTTCCGCCTCTGGCAGAAAGCATTCCCGCAGCACCCGGCCACCGCCGACCAGGCCGACCAGCAGGTGCACTACGAGAACCTGTTCGGCGGACAGATCGACGACCTCGAAGCCGAACTGCGCCGCAAAACCGTCGACCCGACCCGACGGCTGGCCGACATCGAGTGCGCCGGCCGCCACCACGGCCAACAGGTCGCATGCCGCTACGCGACGGCGCCGGCCTCCCGGCGCTCGGGGAAGGCGCGCGGATGAGCGCGCCATCCTCGCTGGGACGCTGGGTGTACGGCGGGGCGCACGCCACCCGCGACTATCCCTGGCCGCACTGCCGCTTCTGCGGCCGGGCCCAAGACCATGACTGCCCGCCGGCCAGCTGCCAACTGTGCGGCTCGGTCGTGTGCCGCGACGACGACGCCGACTGCCGCATCTGCCACTACGGCTACATCCCCGGCTGGTGGCGCCCCGACCCGGCACGCGTCTGCAGCCGGACGAACTGCACCGCCGCGGCGGTGGCCAAAGCGCCGCGGGTCCGGCAGGTCTGCGCCGACCACGCCCGCCTCACCGTACTGTGGCTGCACGGCGGCCGGAGGCTGACCCTCACCGAGTACGTCGCCGAGCGGCTCGCCCACCGCGACTCCGGCAGAGGCTGGGAGCACTGGCGGTGGATGACATGACCGACCCGATCGTGCGACCGCCCCACAAGCCCGCACTCCCGGCCCGGATGTGTCCGCAGCGCCGCGCCCGCTGCCGCTGACCGAACTGCGTCGCCGGCGTTCCACCTGTCCTGACCGAAGCGGTCGGTTCACCTGCAGAACGGGCATCCCGCCGCCAGGGCAGCGCGGCCCGCACGCCCGCGGTCGACCATCCCGACACCCGTCACCCGAGATGGCGGCGATGACGCGTCACCTCCGCGCGTCGGGCGCCGACCACGTGCAGTTCCACACCGGCCAGGTCGGGCGAGTCGCCCGCCGGAGAGACGGCGAACCGCCAGACCCAGCCAACCCACCACCCATTGACCCTTCCGGGAATCGTGCCGGCCGTGTGCCGCGACCCCGGAAGCGTTCCGGGTGCACATGCGGCCCCGGTGCGGTAGCCCCGGTGAACTCCCGAGGGAGGACCACCGTGCCCGACACGTCAGCACTGTTTGCGCCGTCCGCGCCCGTCGAGTCTGTTCTGACCGCCGTTACCGGGAGGCAGTCGGCCTCTGCCGGAATGCGGGCGATGATGCAACGCGAGTCCGAGTTCGCCAGCCCGTTGCAGGCGCAGCTCACCGGTATTGCCCTGGACCCGCCTGGTCGCGAGTTCGCTGACCAGGTCTTGGACGCCTACTGGTCCGACCAGCCGCGTCAGCAGACCACACTGGCCTCTAGCAGCACCGACCGCGAAGTCGTTATCGGCGGCGGATTCCACGCCGCGGTCTACGCCGCTGTCCGTGTCCTGAGTGGATACCCGAAGCCCCTGGTGTTGGAACGCAACGAGCGTGTTGGTGGCACCTTCGCGATGACCGCGCGGCCGACGTTCTACCTCAACTCCCGTAACCGCGCCGGCAGCGGCGGACTGGCCGGCGACCAAGGGGCCGCCCTGAACTACCTGCCCGGCGCACCGATCCAGGCCGCGAACGTGTCCATGCTGGAGTTCCAGGCGAACACGGACATGGCCTTCGTCATCCGGTTGGCCCTGGCGCAGTTCGCCGACGTGGTCACCGACGCCAGGGTCGTGTCCGTCGTTCGGGACGGCACCGGGGTCCAGATCGAGATCGCTGACCGTGACCCGCTGTTCGCCGGACGGGTCATCGACGCCCGAGGGCTGGGTGACCCGACCGGCCAGGACGTCGCCAACGGCACCACGATCCTCACCTTTCCTCTGTTCATGCAGCGCATGGCCAGCATGTGGCCGCTTCGTGGTGTGCGCCGTGCCGCGGTCGTTGGTGGCGGTGACTCTGCCAAGTGCGCCGTCGAGTCGTTCCTTGGCATCGCGCCGCAACCGTTCATGGCCGCCGCCGCGCTGGACAGCGTGGACCGCATTGGTCTCTACCCGCTCAACTGTTGTTGATCCGCGATCGACTCCTACGGTCGGCCGGTGCGATACGCGTATCTACCTGGGCGATGGGTCGTGTTCTGGTACCCCACCGGAGGAACTCCGCTCCCGTATGACGATCTGGTGGAAGTCCACCGTGGCCTGTTGGACCGGGCTCGGGAGGAGGACCGGGGAGCGGGTCGGCCGTTCTTGCTCGGGCCGGACGGTCGGCCTGACGTGCGGGTCAACGCGTTCTTCCTCTCGCGTTGGATGCGGGCTCGGTCACCGCTGACGTGGAAGAAGTACGCGTACGCGTTGGGGCTGTGGCTGAACTTCCTGCTCGCGATGGGCCGTAGTTGGGACACCGCGACGGAAGGCGACGCGGAGTACTTCAAGGAGTGGCGGCTCACCGACCGCTCCAACCCGCGACCAGTGGAGACGTCGACGTTCGCCGGCGACCTGGCAGCGCTGCGCAGCTTCTACCGGTGGGCGGCCCTGACCTACGGGATTGCCGACCCGGTCGCGGGAACCGATAACCTGGACTTGCGTCCACACGGCGTGCGCGATCGGGACATCAAGTGGTTCGACCCGGCGGGTTACCGCCGGTGGCGTGACCTCGGGCTGCGCGGCCACGGCATCGACGGCCGCCCGGATCCGCAGTGGCGTGGCCGAAACGACCAGCGGGACGTGGCGTTCGCCGACGGCCTCTACGGCTCCGGCCTACGGCTGGCGGAGTGGGCCAGCGTCCTGCTGATCGAGCTGCCGGAGGACGACCCGGCCCGCGGCTACACGACCCTGCACCTGGCCAATGCGTGCGCCAAGGGCGGCTACGGCCACCGGTACTGGCTACCGCGGACCGCGCTGCTCGGCGTCCTGGACTACGTGGAGGGCGCCCGGGCCAGGGCGGTGCGCCGGGCCCAGCAGGCGGGCAGCTACCAGCGGGTGCGAGCCCAGCGGCTGCTGCTTGCCCAGCACGGCGGCCGGCTGAGCATCCAGGAGCCCGACGGCCGGCAGAACTCGCCGGCGGTGAACGCGATCGGCCCGCGGACGCGCGCTCGGTTGTTCCGGCCGGCCTCGGCCGGGTTGGAGCCGTTGGCGTTGTGGTTGAACGAGGACGGGATGCCGCGGGCGGCGCACGGTTGGGAGCACACGTTCGCCGCCGCGAACGCACGGATCGCCGGGATGGGCCTGCCCGGTTTCGCCTGCACGCCGCACATGTTGAGACACAGCTGCGCGCTGCGTTGGTACGCGGTAGGACGGCTGATCTACGAGCGGCGGTTCGCGCACCTGGACGAGGAGGAGCAGCGGGACTTCCGCGTCCAGTTCGGCAGCACCTGGGATCTGGTCGCCACGATGCTGGGTCACCGCAGTCCCGAGACGACCCGGCAGCACTACCTGGAGCCGTTCCGGACGCTGGAGCTGGAACTGCTGCTGCACCACGCGCAGGAGGCCGCCGTCGACGGGTTCCTGACGGGCTACCTCGCCGACCATCCGCTGGTGCGCACCGATCCAGTGCCGGGGCTGCGGTGAGCGCCGGCGACGGTTCGCGGCTGGCGGCTGTACCCGCCGCCGGCTACCGCCCCACGCCGCGCCTGGCCGCCGACGCGGCACCGCAGGTCACCTTCACACCCGAGACGCCCGGCCCGTCACAGGTCTTCGACTTCTCCACCTGGCCGGTCACCGCGGAGCTGCAACTGGCCCTGGCGCAGGCATTCGCGTTCCGGACCCGCCCCGGCGGGCCGATCCGGGCCAGGGCCGCGGCGGGGCGCGCGTTTCGGCTGCTGCGCGCCTTCGCGAAACACCTGGCCGCGTCCGGTCATCCCCCGCAGAAGCCGGACGAGCTTGTTCCCGCCCACGTCAAGAGCTGGGCGATGGCCCGCAGTGACCACAGGAGCCTGTCCGTCGAGCTGGCTGCCCTCAAGAGCTCCCTGCGGCGCATCCCCGGGATCACGCCGCAGTTCGCGGCCTGCCTCGCGGAGCGCAACCCGCCGCCGCCTAGGTCGACGCTGAGCAGCTACAGCCGCGACGAGTTCGCGCGCATCCTCGCCGCGGCCCGAAGAGACGTCCGCCAGGCCGCCCAGCGGATCCGCGCCGGTCGCGCGCTGCTCGGTCGCTGGCGCGCGGGCGACCTCGACGGTGAGCCCCCCGACGTCGGGCGCCGGGGACTGCTGTTGGATCTCATCGACCGCGATGCCGACGTTCCCCGCTACGACGACGCCCACCGGCTGCCCGTGTTGTGGGTCCGGGCTCTCGGCCCGCTCGATGAGCACTTCGCCATGTTGCACCCCACGGTCGACGACATCGCCGCCTTCGTGGTCCTGCTGGTCGGGTTGACCGGGCAGAACCGGACCACGATCCTCAACGCACCCGCCGTCCACCACCGGGCCGACGGATACGCCGGCGGCCCGGCCACCGCTGTCATCGAGCTGGACAAGCCCCGCCGCGGCCGGCACCGGCACATGGACTTCGCGCTGGTCGACCTGCCCGACTGGGTGCCGGCTCCCGCCGATCCCGGCGAGCAGACCCGCGAGGATCTGCGCACCCCGTTCGGGGTCTACATGCTGCTGCACGACCTGGCCGGCCCGGCTCGTCAACGCTTGGGCTCGGACAAGCTGATCGCCTGGTGGGCCGGCAGGGGAGGCCGCGTCGGCCGCGGCTTCCGCACCGGGCTGACCGCAGTACAGGTCGCCAACTGGGCCGGCCGGCAGGGTGTGCTGGCCGACCCACCGGCCGATGGCAGCCCGGCGGCGCCGCTCGGGGTCACGTTGCAGCGCCTGCGGCTGACATACATCGAGCTGCACCAGCGACCGGTCGCGCACACCGAGCCGACCCTGGCCAACGAGTACCTGGCCCGCAACCGCGGCAACCTCGGCGAGTACCAACGCGTCGTCGCGGCAGCGCTGGCGCAGGAGGTCGCCAAGGCCAAGACCCGCGACAGGATCAGCGCGTTGTCCGCAGCGGACATTGCCGAGGCCCGCGAGCACCCCGCCCGCGTCGCCGCCCGCCACGGCATGGACACGGCGACCCTCCAACGGCTGCTGGCCGGCAAGTTGGACACCGTGCTGGGCGGGTGCATCGACAACACCGGCGGCCCACACGACCCGGGCCAGCCCTGCCGGGCCTCGTTCATGCTGTGCCTGAGCTGCCCCTGCGCCCGCGCGACGCCGCAGCACCTGCCCACACAGGTTCTCGTCCACGACGAGCTCGCCGCTCGCCGCGCGGCGATGACGCCGCTGCGCTGGACGCGGCGGTTCGCCGGCCCGCACGCCC
Organism: Micromonosporaceae bacterium; assembly: GCA_035650075.1. GTDB lineage: Bacteria > Actinomycetota > Actinomycetes > Mycobacteriales > Micromonosporaceae > DASSUC01. Next base: position 12,333 of record DASRII010000589.1, read on the forward strand.
AACTCGCCGACCTGCTCGACCGGGCGGGACCAGTTGCGGTCGCCGACGCGCGTGCGGCGATCACCGATTCCGACCGCGCCCTCGTGGCACGTTTCCTGCGCCGAGAACTGGACCTGCGATGACGACCGTCAAGCTTGCTGCGGCCGGGCACCGCGCCTTCCCGGCCGCGGACACGTCGGTACTGGCCGACCGGCAACTCAACCCGAATAGCCTGCAACCGCCGTCCGTCTTCGCCGACGACTGGTGGGACCTCAGCCCCGGGCTGTTCGAGGCGCACATCCCCAACTCGAAGATAAACTTCACCGCGGTTCCTGCCAGGTTCCGGGAAGACGCCAAGCACTACATCTGGCAGCTCATCAACCGCGACGACCCGAACCAGCGCACCACCCGCGGCCGGCGGCTGGCCCTGCGCAGCATCGCCCTGGCCCTGCCCCGCCTGGCTGCGTTCCTGCATTGGCTCGACGCCCACGACATCGCCCGCGTCGCGGACGTCACCGCCGGCGACCTCGACGACTACGCCGCCGACGTTGCCGCGCTGGAAGCCACCGTGAGCTACCGCGCGTGCCTGCTCGTCGAGGTACGCCGGCTCTGGTCATACCGGTCGCTGCTGCCCGACGACCTGCAGCTGCCGGAGGCGCCGCCCTGGGGCGACGACCGCCCATCGGACCTGATCGGCGCCGCCAAACTCCCCCGGGAGAACCTCACGCCCCGCATCGCGCCGGACACCATGCAGACGCTGCTGATGTGGTGCCTGCGCCTCGTCGAGGACTTCGCCGACGACATCATCACCGCCTACCACGAGTACCTGCACCTGTGGAGCCGCTCACCGTCCGCCCACAACAGCGCCCGTGGCTACACCAAAGAGCACACCAGCACCCGCCAGGCCGAACCCGCGCTGCGGAGCTGGCTGGGCCGACTCGGCGAGGCCGGCGAAGGGCTGCCCAGCAAGCCAGGGCCAGACGGCCAGCAACACGTCGACTGGCCGCACCTGTGCCGGCTATTCAACCTCGACGATTACGCCTTCCGGCCGGAGCGACCATTGTGGAGGATCGTCGACGGCGCTCGCCTGCCCCTTACCGGGCCGGCGCTGCTGGACAACCCGATCACCGGACGACTGCACGACCGGCCCTGGCGCACCACCCGGATCCGCTACGAGGAGGCCACCGAACTGGCCCGCGTGCTCAGCACCGCCGCGACAGTCGTTATCGCCTACCTGACCGGGATGCGCACCGGCGAGGTGCTCAACCTCGAACGCGGCTGCGCCGCCCATGACCCCACCACCGGACTGTGGTTCGTCACCGGCAGGAACTGGAAGAGCGCCCGCGACCACAACGGCAACAAACTTCCCGAGGGCGAACAACGACCCGACCCCTGGACCACGATCCAGCCAGTCGCCGACGCCGTCACCGTGCTGGAACGGCTCCACCCGCACAAGCTGCTGTTCACCGCCGAGCTGCACCCCACCCGCGTTGGCCACGCCCAGGCCCGGCCCGAGCAACATCACAGGCTGCGCTTCGGCCAAGGTCGCACCGCCCGCGACCTGCCCCGCGACATCAAGAACCTGATCGAGTGGGTCAACACCTACTGCGACCGACGGGGCCTGCCGGACCAGCGGATCCCCTCAGACCCGTACGGCCCGATCACCGCGTCCCGGTTCCGGCGCACGCTGGCCTGGCACATCGTCCGCCGGCCCCGCGGCCTCATCGCCGGCGCGATCCAGTACGGCCACCTGCACGTCCAGATCACCCTCGGCTACGCCGGCACCTACGACTCCGGCTTCCCCGACGAGCACGCCTACGAGGACTGGCTCTTCCGTCTCGACACCCTCGCCGAGAACCACCACCAGCTCACCCAGGGCGAACACGTCAGCGGCCCAGCCGCAGACAACTACCGGCACCGCGTCAACGCCGCCCAGCAGACGTTCGCCGGCCGCGTGCTGACCAGCGCCACACACGTCCGCGACCTGGTCACCAACCCGCTCCTGCAGATCTTCCCCGGCCGCGGCATGACCTGCGTGTTCGACCCGGCCAAGGCACTGTGCCAGCTCCGCCCCGCCGAGGACGACGCCCGCCGCACCCCAGACCAGGACGACTGCCGACCCACCTGCCAGAACATCGCCTACACCGACCGGAACATCGCCGACGTCCGACGCAACGCCGCCGCGCTGCAAGACCTCGTCAACGACCACCTCGCGCCGTCCCTGCGCCACCACCGCGAACAAGCCGAACTCGACCGGCTGCGCGCCATCATCCGCCGCCACGACCACGGGAAATGAGCATGTCGACCGCCACCACCTCCTGGCCGACCTCCGAGACCGACCCGCAGCGCAAGGCGATCCTCGCCGCAGCCGACCGCCTCCTCGCTGGGACGCCCCGCTTCTCCAGCGGCAACCTCTCCGTCGTCCAACTCGCCATCGAAGCCCAGGTGAAGTACTGGGTGATCGCCCAACGCCACACCGACCTACGGGATCACTTCCAAGCCCTCGTCCGAGCAACCGGACGCACTTGCGGCACGGCACACCAGGCGAGCACGGAACGCGACCAGCTCCGCGAGGAACACGACCGACTCCGCCAGCACTGCGCCGGGCTAGAAGCGCTCGTCCAGACCTACGCCGTCGTCATCAACGAACTCGCCATCGACAACCAAGCCCTCCGAAACCAGCTCCGAGCCCCCTCCGCAACCGTGACCCCGCTCCAGCGACGGCGAGAAGCCAACCCCAGATGACCCACCCCGCCCAGCGATCGGAGCGCCGGCACAACAGGACCCGCCGTCTGAACGGGCGTCTGACGCCGAAGCCCGGGCGGAGAGCCTCTCGCTCCCGCTGACATCGGTACGGTCGAACTTCCGACACGCCCAGATACCGAAGGGGCGAACTTGCTGACTTTAGTAGCGCCGAACACCCTGCTATTTGTCGGTTCGCTGCGAGTCAGTCGTGTTCCACACCTTGTCGGGATGCTGACGTTCCCACTCGTCGACGTCGATCCAGGTCTCGCGCATGGCATAGTGATCGAGACTGCGGTCTCGAAAGATGGAATGCATGGAGTGCAGCGTCTGACTCGTCGTGTAGCCCGGTAACTGTGGATCCGGGACGATGGCGAGAATACGGCACAACCGGACGTGCCCGGACTCGTCGATGGGCAGTGTTTTGGTTCGCAGTTTATAGAACCCATACAGCAAGGCGAGGATCGGCTCGGTCGCGTCAGGGCCGAACGTTTCCCTGATGCCAGCCACGAACTCGGCAGTGGACAGCCCGCGCCGATCACGCACACGAACCTTTTCCAGTACGTTTACGGCTGGGATCACCTTCTCGAAGAACAGAAGTTGTCCCGCGATCGTGTCTGCCAACCTGGCCAACGTCGTGCGGCGGTGTCGGATCTGATCGATCAGGCTCAGTCCAGTTTGCCGTGGAATCGCGACTCGCGACCGTGTCCATTGTCGGACTCGACGACGGGTCCGCTCGGGGATCTGAACCTGCGCTAGCCGGGTGAAGTGCCTGAAGGAGTGGGCGTTGAGGGCGGCGTCGGCTGCTTCCATAGAGTCGATGTATCGACACCCCTGCTCGACCCATACTGGCGTCGGGCCGAGGATGGTGAATACCTGCGGCAATGTTGATATCGTCTGACTCAGGGGGAGCGGGTTCGTTGGGCGTGGATCACCGCTACCGACCGCTAGGGGAATTGTGGCTGGGGCGAGTTCGGGAAAGTAGGCGTCGAGGCTCTGTTGGTAGGTGAGCTGATGCTGAGACGCCACGAGGCCGTTGAACTGACGGGCGAGTCGCCGACGTCGACGGGGCGCCCAGGGATGGAACTGTGGACCGGACCACCAGTGTGCGTCTTCCAATAGCGCCTGCGTGGTCATCAGCAGTTCGGCCGCCGCCGCGATCTCGGCGATGTTGGTACCGATGCGTGCCGCGCGAGCCACCAGCACAGCAAGAGCCGCCTCGTCACAGGCCTCTTCCATCGCGCTGTCAGCGGCGTCACCGGCCGTCGATACCTGCTGACGATGCCACCGTGCCGTGTGGGCGAGCTCATGCAAGACCACGAACAGTTGCCCGATTTGGACCAGCCGATCCGCATTATGCGCTAGGGGTGCCTGGAGGGTGACATCGGCGTATTGCCGCCAACCGTTTCCGACTCGGATTCCGCTTGCCATTGCGAAGACATAGCGCATGACCTGTGCCCGGTACGCGTCGTGGTCGGTTCCTGCGTTCACATACACGACGCACCGCGTCGTAAAGGTCATCGCCGCGCGCAGAGCTCGGGAACATGCAAGAAAATAGCAACCCTGACGAATACGCATGGCACTGGCGTGCCAGTTCGCGTCATCAACCTCTGCGATCGACACGTGCGCGGCACTGTCGGCCAACTCCTTCAACTCGTGACCGAGGGGCATCTCACCGCAGAGCACGACAGCGATCTGAAGCACTGCCTGCCAGGACGAGGCGTCAAGGCTTGTCAGGCCGGGACCCGTTGTCGCGCTGTCGAAGAATCGGAGTTCCAAGGATGGCCAGCTTGGCGCCTCTTGTGCGAAGACCCTACCTTCAGCGCATCCGCCAACGATCATGTTGGTTGGCAATATCGCGCTAAGCCAATCTTCAGGACGATCGCTGCTACGGTCAAACAAGCTGGTCGCCCGACTAGCGCGGACAATCCGTCTGCGATCGCGGCGGCGTCGACGGTGGCCTCGCTGAACTGCTCATGCATCGGACAGACTCGCCGTTTGATCTCGTCGCGGTTAGCGGACATCCACGTCATGGCGCGAGCCTTGAGCAGGCGAATGTCATCGCCCCCGAATCCGTCGATGTCAAGTTCCGAGCCGAGCCGCGCGTACAGGTCGTCGAGGGTCACTTCGTTGATGTCCATGCGTCGCCTTTCGTTCGACTCCCAAGCATCCGCGCTTAGGTTGCCACATAGTTGCGGTCAACAAGGGTTCCTGCAGGCAGGGCGGGGTCTGCGGCCCGCAGACGGAGAAGTACACGATTCCGGACTCCGATGTCGTGGCTGCCCGCGAGCACCACAACCTGCCCGCGTTCCGCGTCGGTCCACACGCCCGACTGCCCTTCGCCCCACAGGAGTACGAGGACGGCGTCGCCGACATCCCGGGCAACGCCGTGTCGATGTTCCGCACCGGCAGCAAGACAGCCGCGTTGGCGGCAACACTTCCAGCGCGGTGACGCAGAGTTGTCCACCGAAGGGGCGCTGTTCGAGCCAGAGCCGGTCACGTCGAACATCGGTCGACGCCGAAACCCCGCACCGCGGCCGGTAGCCGCGTGAAGGCTTGGATGCACGCACCGGAGGGCGCCGCGCAAGGCCCGGCGTGCCCATGACCGATGCACCAGCCGCCGGCGCCGCAGAAGCGGAAGCAGGTGCCCATCGGATGCGCTCGCCGTGGCTTCCCGCACCAGCGGTGGGACGGATTCGCGCCTCCTATTGAGAGCGACCGGACGCGCCGCCGGCAGCGCGAGCGCAGCCCGGACCGCAGTTCCTGAAGTCCCGAAATTCTGTGGCGCTGCACGCCGCACGGCTCTGGCTGTCCTGCGGCTCGCGCCGCAGCCGGGCCATGTACGGCGTACAGCGTCCCTACCCGCAGCATGTGGAGGAGCCATGCATCGCAACCACGCTTCATGGCGGGAGCACCTGGACACGCTCACCGCGTGGGACAGTCCAGTGCCGCCAGCCAGACATCACCGCCGACGGACCACCAGCGCCTGCGCCGCTAGCCGCCTCGAAGCATGCGATGGAGAACGTGGGTGGGAGCGGCCAGATAGTTGCCAATTACTAGACAAATACTTGCCAGCACTATAGCCTCTACCTTCATGGACGGCCGCAACGCGCGCCAGCTTGAGCGCAGCCAACTGGCGGACGAACTACGAGCGTTACGGAAGGGGCGCGGTCTTCTAGACGCTGAGCTGCGAGGACGTGTCGGCCCCCAGCTGATCGCTCTCTGCGGCATCAGCGATCCAAGTGACACCGCGCTGGTCCGCAAACGGCTTAGCGAGACGCTACAGAACCTCACCGCAGAGCTTCCGCCGGACCTGCGGCTCGCAGCTGTCGCCGCGTTTGGGCTCGGAGAAGAGGCACAGCATCGGTTCTACGCCGAGCGGATTGAGTGGTTGGCCGCGCAGTTGAACGTCGGGGGACGGACCGCTCAGAGAAGAGTCGGTCACGCTTTGGAGCTACTTGTCGAGTCTGCGGTCAGGACGGGCCGCACGACTGCCGTTGGCTCGGCTGAGTTTCCGGGCGAGGACTGGTACATCGACTTCTTCCGCGGGGTCCTCAGACTCGACGTGCCGACCCCCGAGCTACACGAGGAACGGACTGTCGTCGCCGTCCAAGACGGCGTCGGCGAGATCGAGATCGCGTTGACCATCCCGCCGCCCGCAGAGCGCGCGAGGCCACCCGAAGTTGAAGCCTCCATCATCTACGGAGGACTAATCAAGCGCGCAGACGCTCCTGCTGCGGGGCATCATCGGTTCGTCGTGGAGCTACCGCGTCCACTTTCCGCCGGGGAGTCGCACCATTTCATGTTGCAGTTTCGGCTGCCAGACAGACCGGCCGACGCACCACACTACGCGGTCCTGCCGCTTCGTTCGTTTCGGAAGGCGGAGCTGATTACGCGGTTCGGCTCCTCGTATGTGCCTCAGGTCGTATGGCGGCTGGACCATGTTCCGCCGCTCATGATCGAGGCCCAAGAACCCGTCGGCCCTGAGTTGATGCCGGATCGACTTGGCGAGGTCCGCCTGCAGTACAGCGCCCTCAGGCCAGGGCACGGATATGGCATCGCGTGGGTATGGCCGGATACCGACAGCAGCGGACCAGCTCGTACATCGATCAGCTCGTCGAGTTGATAGGGGCACAGGCCGGTGGACTGGATCAACTGGCTCTACGCCGCTGTTGCGGCGGCCGGCGCTAGCGGCGGCGGTGTATGGATGGTGCGACGCAGACGGCGCACCAGCGCCGCAGTCCGATCGGCAGGCGCAGCGGTCCCGGTCCCCAGGCTCGCGATTGCCATCGCTGTCCTGCGACCACTGCTGCCGTGGATACCTCGTGATGATCGAGTACAAGGCCAGTGGTACGCGCTCAAACTCGTGGCGATCCTCCGCGCGCCGCCAAATTCGATCTCATCCGTTCTGGTAGCCGAACTGCCACCGCCGCCACCAGGCACAACGCTGCCGACAGCAAGCCCTCAACGCGGCGAGCATTCTGACGGGTCTCTGGAAGGGGCATCCGAGAGACGCGACGAATCGTAACCCCTGACGGTTCGCCAAGCCGCCACCAACGGAGTGAAGGAACCACTCTCCGTCGTCAACAGCCGTGTAGGCGAGAGAAGCGTCGACGTGTACGCCGACGACCTGCCCACCACCTGCGACGGGTGGCAGCAGGACATCCGCGGCCGGTACCAGGCCATCGGCCGCTTCCTGCGGCGCGACCGGCTCGGCCTGCGGCGCCTGACCGTACTCAGCCGCCGGGCCCGGCCCGTCGCGCTGCCCGGCACGGCACTCATCGACGGCCGCACCTACGACCTCGTCGTCGTGTGCACCGGCAACCAGGAAACGGCCATCGACGGGCTTGACCTCGACTCGTTCGACCAGTACACGATCCCGGACGCGAACGTGGTCGCCCGAAAGCACTTCGACCTGCCCGCGTTTCGGGTCGGCCCACACGCGCAACTGCCCTTCACCGGACAGGAACGAGAGGACGGTGTCGCCGCCATCCCCGCTAACGCCGTGTCGATGTTCCGCACGGCGAGCAAGACGGCGGCGCTGGCGGCCACGCTGGGCGCAGTAACGCGGGACTAAGCCTGAATCCGTGGACCGACTGAGCTGTTGATGTCCGGGTTCGGCGTGGAGATGCGGTGAGAGTGCCCCCTGGGCTGCGATGATCGGGTTTGCCTAGAACACGATCGATGCGTTTCGGAGGGCACTCTCGGTGCAA
>DASRII010000590.1:0-12532 GCA_035650075.1 Micromonosporaceae bacterium
AAGAAATCGATCGATTGTTCGCCTCTATTGGACTCAGCGTGAGCGGCCACGCACGTATTGTGTCCTACGTTCGCAACCGCGGGGAAGCGCCGCTACGGCCGTTTGGCAGTGGCTTCACGGACAACTCGCCATACGGTTCCGCGGCCAGCCGCATCCGGCGAACGTCGGCTTCGACCCGCTGCGCCGACATGACGAGGTGGGTAAGGGATCGAATGCATTCCGGACGCGCCGCGACGAAGCTGCGGCTCGCCGGCGAATCAACCATCTGATCGTCGAATTCGGTCCCGTCCAACCGCTGGATCACCATCCCCGCCTCGCGTGCGAGGAGGACTCCGGCCGGCAGATCCACGGCCTCGGCCTGGTAGCCGATGATCCCGTCGATGTCGCCGCGAGCAAGCATGACCCAGCCGAGCAGCGGTGCCCAGAGTTGAAGCACGCGCCGGGCCGACGAGTCCAGGACAACCTTGAGCGCGCTCGCGACGACATCGTTGCGCGCGACCGAGTGGCCCTGCGTCCACGCCACGACCGGTGCCAACGACGATCTGGCGGATCGGGTGATTTGCGGCTCGGTCCCCGACCGGCGGACCTTGCCGTCGCCTCGAACGGTCGACCATGTCCGCTGGCTGAGCGGCTCGTGCACGACACCGACGACCGGACGCCCGTCGGCGCACAGGGCCAGCCCGACCACGAAGGCCGGCAGCCCGATCGCAAGGTTGTTCGTCCCGTCCAGCGGATCGACGAACCACGTCCACGTCTCGTTGTCCGCCCCGGAGACTCCGGCCTCTTCGGCGATGACCTGATGGCTTGGGAACTCCACCCGGAGACGATCCACGATGGCCCGCTCCGCGGCGACGTCGAGATCCGTGACCACATCGCCGAGCAGGTCCTTCTGCTGTAGCGTGAATCCGTACTGCGCACCGTCGAGCAAGATCTTCCCGGCCGCCTCGGCAGCGTCTATGGCCACCTGCTCGGCGTGGCGCAGGTTCACCTCCGCCTTGACAACCCTCCTGGTCATAGCCCTCGACCCCCGTCTCGTAGGGCATTGCCCACCATGGCGTGACGCGCGACCGTCCGCGCCGCCTTGATTGTCTCCTGTTGATCACAACGAAGGCGGCGGATTCGATGGGTCGTCCCGTCAACCGGGCCTAGAGAGAGATCGCGGCTACCCAATCGGTTGCTCCCGAGCGCAATGGTGGCGGCCGCCTGACCTGGCTGCACCATGGTGGTGTGGAAGGATCCGGCGGGCAGCGTATACGATGCGCCGCCTGGATGGATGTGCGTGGCCCGGGTCGTCTCCCGGACCAGTCGCGGGGTGGCCCACAGCTCGTCGATATCCCCGCTGCTGCGAACCTCGAACACGCGCGACATCGGCTCGACATGGTCGTCCGCCACGTGGACCTCCTCGTTGTACACCTCGCCGAACAGTACGAAGCTGACGAGATCCCAGCTATGGGCGTGGACCAGTGAAGTTGTGGGCGGCGTGCCGGTGACCAGCTCGGCATCCCACAGATGCACGCAGACGCCGTCGATCTCACGGCGCTCGACGGGAAAGCAAATGAACCCGAGGGGATGACGCATGGCGGCGAGCTGCCGACGCCCTTCACAAACCTCGGTCATGATCTGCACGAGCCAGGCGAACATCCGGCGGAGCCCAAGGCCCTCCGTAATGGTCCGATGGATGTCGACGTAGTTGTAATTCATTAGTCGTATGGATTCGTCGGCTTGAGTGCCCTGCGAACGATATCGGCCACGTCGCCGCTACTGAATGACGACGGAAGGGGAAGATCCAGTGCGGTGAAGAGTTGGCGGATCTGCTCCACGGTCGGTTCCTCGTCGAGCGATACAGCCTTTCCCTTGTCGAGCGAAGCTGGACGGGCCTGATCCCGACTGTATCGCAGCTCGATCTCCCACCGCCGGTAATACGCCTTGTCACTCTTGACCATTATCGCCGGCACCTGTGGGTCCTCCTGAGTGACGATAAGGCATGACGACGACATGTCATATCGCAGGGTGGTCATAGTTGATGATAGCCATACGTCGATGTCCAGTAGGCTGAATCGCTGCCGGTACCAGCACGCTGCGAGGATAGTCGCAAATGCCTCCCGCTGCGTGCGGTCAGTCGTCCACGACTCGCTGCTCGCGTGCCGGACCAAGCTTCGCCGGAACGTCGCGTACCGCTGGCACACCGCCATGTCGGTGGGATCGATTATCTCAACGCGGAACGCCACAGATCCGTTACGTTGCCGGGCCAGCTCCACGCACTCGGGAAGGGTCTTCGCACGCAGGTAGGTGCCCGTGCCACCCTTGAAGTACCACCGATCCGTGTTCCGGCGCGCCTCCCCGAGCGCCTGACCGACTTCGACGCCGCTGAGTGTTTGAATCATCGATGTCTCCGCGACGGTCGCCCGAGCGGTGGCCTGTGCCACCTCGCTGAGGCGATCGGGCTGATCACGGCGCCAGCGATCCCGCAGAATCGCCAAGGAGATCAGGGCAAGGATCGCCAGAATGGCGCTGTCGATTATCTGACGATCGACAGTGCCGATGATGTCGAGGGTCACGACAACGACGGCAATCGCGAGAACAATGAATGCGTCGATGCTGGTAGCGATCAACACGAAAAGACGCTTCATCACTCGCACTCCGCGCGGGCCGACAGATCTGCGGTCCATCGTAGGGGACGGAAGCTCGCGTCCAGGCCACCCGTTCGGCTAATGTCACACTATCACCGGCTAATGGACCATCGCCGCTTTTGGGCCATCCCTGCCCCGTTCATGAACGACAATGCCTGATGTCGATCAGAAGCCAGCGTAGGCATCGTGACGGTGATGTCCTGCCGGTCTGGTCCGATTTACATATTTAGTGGCTATTGTGCACAGGAACGCCGTGTCGTTCCGGAGCGCCAAACGAGCCGTCGGGCCGCCGTACCGGTACCGTCGGCGCATGCAGGCGAGGCGCCCCGCGGGCTGGCTGTGACCGATACACCAGCCGTGCGTCCCGTCGTGCTCGCAGAACCAACGGACACTCCCGGCCGCCGCTCGACGCGGGTGATGCTGGCCGCGGCGGCCGACGTACAGGCCAGCGCGGAGGAGCTTGTCGCGATCGTCCGGTCGGCCCGCGCGGACGTGATCGAGGCGTTCGAGGTCGCGCGCGAGCCTCAGGTCTGGGCCGCCATCGAGAAGAGGTCCATCGAGGCGGTCAAGGACATTGTGGACGGTCGCGGTCGTCTCGACGAACTGCCGAGGCATGGCATCTTCAGCATCGCCGATGTGCTGCGGGCCGGCCTCGACCGCCTGACCCGCGTACCCGGTATCGGCGAGGGTACGGCGCGGAAGGCGGTCCACGCCGCCGAGCAGCTGCGGCAGGCCGCGCGGGACACGCTTGCGTTCCGTATCGAGTTCGACCCGAAGAACGCAGCCATGACCCGGCTGTTGCAGGCGTTGGCCGTGTGGGGCGCGGTACGACACGCCGGCGAGGCGCATGAGGCGCAGGCCGAACGGCTCGCCACCGAGCTCGCCGTCGAACGACCGGTCGCCGCGCCGGCCGGCGCCGGGTGGTTCCGGCGGCTGTTCATGCGTACGCGCGACAGGGCGACCGCCGACGAGGCGGCGCGCCGGATACGGGCGCTGCTGCACGCCGCCGAGTCGAATGGCCTGCTGCGGGCTGCCGCTGACGTGCGTGCGGTACAGACGCCCGGTGCCGACGAGGTCTGGCGCGACTTCGAACGGCGGTCCGCCGCGTACTACGGACTGCTGGGTGAGGTTGTCAGCCTTGGCGGAGACGTCGCCGCGGCCGAGGGATATCTGCCGGCTGAGATCGTCGAGCGGGTCAGCGCCCAGCGGCTGGACACCTCCCGGCTCGAGGAGAGCCTTCGGTTGCGCGGCTACCAGTCGTTCGGCGCTCGGTTCGCGCTCGTACAGCGGCGGGTCGTGCTGGGCGACGAGATGGGGTTGGGCAAGACGATCCAGGCGATCGCGACCATGGCTCATCTCGCTGCCCACGGCGCCACCCACTTCCTCGTCGTGTGCCCGGCCAGCGTGCTCATCAACTGGACGCGGGAGATAGCGCGGCATTCGACGCTGCCCGTGGTCGTCGTACACGGCCATGACCGGATGCGAGCCGCGGCGCGGTGGCGAGACGAAGGCGGCGCCGCTGTGATCACGTTCGGCTCGCTCGGCGTCCTCGGCCGGACGCTGCCGAGGCCCGCACTCCTCGTCGTCGACGAGGCCCACTACGTGAAGAACCCGCACGCCAAGCGGTCGCGGGCGGTCAACCGCGTCGCCGCCGGTTCGGACCGTGTGCTGTTCCTGACCGGTACGCCGATGGAGAACCGCATCGACGAGTTCCAGGCGCTGGTGGGACATCTGCGACCGGAAATCGCCGCTGGCATGGGGCCGCAGCACGCGGCCATCGGCGTCGAGGCGTTTCGGCGCGCGGCTGCGCCGGTCTATCTGCGCCGCAACCAACGAGACGTGCTCACCGAACTTCCCGAACTCGTGCAGGTCGACGAATGGGAGGAGTTCGGCTCCGAAGACGGTGCGGCGTACCGCGCTGCGGTACGGGAAGGCAACTTCATGGCCATGCGCCGTGCCGCCTTCGCGGTCCGGCGGCCTCGCGACTCCGCCAAGCTCACCCGTCTGCTGGAGATTGCCCAGGAGGCAATGGCCAACGACCGCAAGGTCGTGGTCTTCTCCTACTTCCGCGACGTGCTCGGCGTCGTGGCCGCGGCACTCGGCGCCCGTGCCATGGGACCCGTCACAGGCTCGACGTCAACCGTCGAACGCCAACGCATCGTGGACGCTTTCACCGCGTCGCCGGGTCCCGCCGTACTCGTGTGTCAGATCGAGGCCGGCGGTGTCGGCCTGAACATCCAGGCGGCGTCTGTGGTGATCCTGTGCGAACCACAGGTCAAACCGTCCACTGAGGCCCAAGCGGTGGCCCGCGCACATCGAATGGGCCAGGTGCATACGGTTCAGGTGCACCGTCTCCTGATCGCCGACTCGGTCGACCAGCGGATGCTCGAGCTGCTCGACTCCAAGGCGCAACTGTTCGACGCGTACGTTCGCGACAGCGCGATAGCACAGGCCGCTCCGGGCGCGGTGGACATCTCCGAGGTCCAGCTCGCGCGGACGATCGTGGCGCAGGAACAGCAACGGCTGGGGTCCGCCCAACCAGTCTCAGCGTAGGACGATGGTGGTCAACGACCGGGCGGGCAAGTGCACGGCCAGCCAGCGTTGGGCCGGCAGCCGGGCGTCGGAAACCCGCTCGACCGAGTGAGCCTCGTCGGTCAGGTACGTCGTAGCGTGATGAATCGGCGCGTCCGTGGTGAAGCTGGTGCTGACCTCGGTCGTACCGGTGTTGAGTAGCTCGACGACCATCGAGCCGCCGTGGTTGCGAAACGCGGTCACCTTCAGGGCGGGATCTGCGAACTGGGCCGGTACCCGGGTCGCGCCGGGCCGGATGAAGCGGGAGTACGCGGCGAACGCCCAGAACCGCTTGGACACCCGGTAGTTGTCGCTGCCGTCGGCGATCTGGATGAACCCGCGGGTCGCGCCCAGCGACGTCGCTACCCAGTAGACGTAACCGTTGACGTTGGCCTCGGCGAAGCTCTGGTGGAGGCTCTCGGCCACGACGATGCCCGCCCAGCCGTTGCCGTCCCAGGCCTCGTTCCAGGTGTTGCCGCTGGGGTTCCATTCGGTCATCCACCGTGGATTGTCGGTGGGCAGCGGCTGGTCGGGGCGGCTGGCGTACATGTGTCCCGTGTGGGTGGTCACCTCCCGGTCGGCGACCGGGTCGGCCTCGATCGCGGCGCTGTACGGCTGCTGGTGGTGCCAGCCGAAGGAGTCGCAGCAGACCAGCCGGGTGCCTAGGTCTGCTTGCCGCAGCGTGGGACCTAGCACCTTGACCATGTCGACGGCTTGTTCCGGGGTGAACCGCATCGAGGCGTACGACGCGGTGAAGTCGGGCTCGTTGGTGAAGCCGAGATCGGTGATCCGGATTCCCTCTTGCTGGTAGAACCGCAGGAACTGGACGAGGTAGTTGGCGTACGCCTGACGCCAGTCCCCGCTGGCACAGGCGGTGCCCGGCACGCCGCACAGTTGCCCGCCGTTGGTGTCGGTGCCGTTGGTCTTCATGAACCCGGGCGCGCTCCACGCGTCGGCGACGATGCGGTCGACGCCGTATCGCTGCGCTTGCTCGAGGAACCAGACCTGGCCCCCGTCGTCACCGTCCCAGACGTACGTCGGCTCGGCGTCGGGGCCGCCCGGGTCGGTGGGCTCGATGGTCTTCATGTGGTCGTAGACGCCATCGGTCGACGACCCGATGCCGATGCGCACGATCGAGGCGCCTGCCCCGCTCTCGCGGTCGAACAGCAGGTCGAGAATCGCCTGAGTGCTCGCCGGGGAAAGGCCTCGGTCACCGCGTAGCAGCGTGGCGCGCTGGAACGGCTCGGCGAACCCGAGTCCGTCGATCGACTGCAGTCGCTCGTGGAAGCTGATGGTGTTACCCGCTTCGACGGCACCGGCCGCGCTGGCTCCGGCCGGGATGGCGGCGATGGCGAACACCGTAGTCGAGGCCACGACGCAGGCCATCGCTTCGCGTGCCTTCATAACGCTCCCAGGCTCGAGAAGACCGAAAATTTCGGCGATGTACCGGAACATCGCATAGCCTATTATCGATCTAACGCCATCCGCAACCAGGGTGGGCCGTGATCGGGCACGGTGGCCATTTGCTCACAACGGGCTTCATTCGTGACGCTGCGCCCGTGCCCCGGAATAGCGCGGCGGCCGGGTCTGTTGCAGGTCTATGCAAACGCATAAACCGTGGGAGGCTTGCCATGCAGTTCGGGGTGTTTTCGGTCAGCGACATCACCCGGGATCCGGTGTCGGGACAGACCCCGAGTGAGGCGGAGCGGATCGACGCGATCGTCCGCATCGCGCAGAAGGCCGAGGAGGTCGGCCTGGACGTGTTCGCCATCGGCGAGCACCACAACCCTCCGTTCTTCTCCTCCTCCCCCACGACGCTGCTGTCCTTCATCGTGGCGACGACCAAGCGGTTGATCGTGTCCACGGCGACCACGCTGATCACCACCAACGACCCGGTGCGGATCGCCGAGGAGTACGCCATGTTGCAGCACCTGGCGAAGGGTCGAGTGGACCTGATGCTGGGGCGGGGCAACACCGCGCCGGTCTACCCGTGGTTCGGTCAGGACATCCGTCAGGGCCTACCGCTGGCGTTGGAGAACTACAACCTGTTGCACCGTCTGTGGCGTGAGGACGTGGTGGACTGGGAGGGAAAGTTCCGCACCCCGTTGCAGGGCTTCACCTCGATCCCGCGGCCGTTGGACGACGTACCGCCGTTCGTGTGGCACGGTTCGATCCGTACGCCGGAGATCGCCGAACAGGCCGCGTTCTACGGCGACGGCTTCTTCGCCAACCACATCTTCTGGCCGAAGGAACACTTCATGCGCCTGATCCAGTTCTACCGGCGGCGCTTCGCGCACTACGGCCACGGCACGGAGAAACAGGCGATCGTCGGCCTGGGCGGGCAGGCGTACATCTCCCGCCGGTCGCAGGACGCCATCCGGGACTTCCGCCCGTACTTCAACGAGGCGCCGGTCTACGGACACGGCCCCTCGCTGGAGGACTTCATGCAGATGACGCCGCTGTCGGTGGGCAGCCCGCAAGAGGTCATCGACAAGACCCTCACCTTCCGCGAGCACTTCGGGGACTACCAGCGCCAGCTGTTCCTCATCGACCACGCCGGTCTGCCGTTGACGACCGTGCTGAATCAGTTGGACCTGCTCGGCGAGGAGGTCGTGCCCGTCCTGCGTAAGGAGATGGCCGCCAAGCGCGACCCGGAGACGCCGGACGCGCCCACGCACGCCAGCCTGGTAGCGGCGAAGTACGGGGATCAGCCGCCCCGCCAACCCCGTCCGAACGCCAACCGCGGCGACAACGTCACCGGGTCGTCCCCGTACCAGGACACCGACCCGGCCCTTCAGGCCACCTATCCGAGCACGTAATGGCCCGCCGGACCGCAGTCGCCAACGACGCATGGGAAGCTCTGCTGTCCGCCCACGCCCGGCTGATGAAGCGGTTCGCCGCCGAGGACGTCTGGCAGGACCTGTCCATGCGGGAGTACGACGTGCTGTACACGCTGTCCAAGTACCGCCAACCATTGCGCATCGGCGAGCTGAGCCGGCACGTCCTGCTCAGCCAGCCGGCGCTGTCGCGGATGGTCGATCGGTTGGTCGAACGCGGATTCGTGGCGCGGTACGCGGATCGCGCGGACCGGCGTGGTGTGCGCCTGTCCCTGACCGCCGCCGGCCGCGACAAGCAACGCCAGATCGGCCGGCGGCACGCCCGCTCGGTCGCGCGGGCGCTCGCCACCGCCCTGTCCGCCGACGAGCTACGGCAACTTGCGACGATCTGCTGGAAGCTCGCCGATCGACCGGCCGTCGCGGACGCGTCGATCACCGACGAGAAGGAGACTGTACGCACATGAGCGTCATCGAGAAGCGGCCGTTCAGCCTCGTGGTCGTCACGGCCGGTACGGGTGAGCCGTCCACGACGCGGATGTTGGCCGATCAGACCGCCCAGCGGGTCTCCGCCCTGGCCGCCTCCCGAAACGGCAACGAGGTCGCGGTCCAGGTCGTCGACTTGCGTGAGCTGGCCAACGAGATCACCACCGCGATGGTCTCCCAGCTCACCGGACCCAAGCTGCAGAAGGCGGTCGCCGCGCTCGGCGAAGCCGACGGCATCATTGCCAGTACCCCGGTGTACAAGGCCGGTGCCAGCGGCCTGTTCACCTCGTTCTTCCAAGTCCTGGACAACGATCTGCTCATCGCCAAGCCGGTCGTGCTCGCCGCTACCGCGGGAACGGCTCGGCACGCCCTCGTCGTCGACGAGCAACTGCGGTCGCTGTTCGCCTTCCTGCGGACGACCGTCGTACCGACCTCGCTGTTCGCCGCCCCGGAAGACTGGAGCGACCCCGCCCTGAAGACGCGTATCGACCGCGCCGCACTCGAGCTCCTGCTGCTCATGGAGAGCGGCTTCGCCCAACAGGTACGCGACCAGTCGTGGCGCAGCTACCACCACGAATTCGGCAGCGCCGGAGGCACCGAGCTGACCATCGACCTCGACACCGACCTCATGCGACTGGCAACCGGCGGATCGGCTAGCTGAACAGGCCGATGACCGGGCTCAGCCCGAGGAATCGTGCGTAGGGCTCGACGGCAGCCGGTACCAAATCCTTCTCCTCGCGGGTCAACGGCCGCAACGGATCGACGGCGATGGAGACGGTGTCCCGCTGGAGCGTGCGCTTCCACAGCCCGGCCAGCCGGCCATCGATGATCAGGTTGGACCCGATGCCGTGTCCGGCGGCCACCAGCCGATCGCGATCGACCACCGCGCCGCGGTCGGCGTAGGCGATCGTGTACTCGTCGAACGGCGGCAGCAGGAATGCCCGCGGCGCCTGGGGTGCGCGCCCGCCGCCGCCGGGACTGAGCCAATGTTCCACACCGTCGACGCTCTCCCGGTCGAACTCGCCCTCGACCATCGCGGCCGCGCGCTTGGCCTCGGTCAGGGTCACGCCGGTCCACCATGCGAAGTCCCTCATCGTCGCCGGACCGTGGCTGCGGAAGTAACGCCGGGCCATTTCGGCCAGCGCCTCGTCGCCGGAAAGCTCGGTCCCGCCGGGCATCCACTCGTCCAGGAGGGCGTACGTCTGCTGCTTGCCTCTGCGCGGCGTGATGCAGATGAGGCCGTGCCGAGCCCAGTGCACCAGCAGATGCATACCGCGCTGCTCGCCGTTCTTCCCGTCGGTGGGAACCCCCGCGGCGTTGAGGGCGGCGTAGACCTCGGCCCGGGTGCACTGCTTACCCGATAGCGTCTTCGCGATGACGTCCCCGGCCCGCGCGATGATGTCGGGCGTCAGCCCTGCCCGGCGGTAGTTGCCCGTGAGCTTGCGGTCGAGCCTTGGTGCGAGCAGCCGCACCATCCAGCGGGCGTCTTCGGCCGGCATGAGATGGATGGTGCCGCGCATCGGCCAGCTGCGGACCACCGACTTGTCGGCGATGGCCCGCTCGACATCGGCCTCCGTCGCCGGCTTCCCCATGCGTAGCCCCACCGCCCACATCGAGGCCGGCAGGTCCTGCGCCTGGACCGCGCCGAACCAGCGCACCACATCAGCCGGTGTCCGGCCCTCGGGCCGCGAGATCCGCTGGCTCCGCAGACGAAGACCGGTGATGTTCACGAGTCACCCGGAGGGAATGCGCGGCGGTAGTCGCGAGGGCTGACGCCGACGATGTGTCGGAAGCACTCGCGAAATGCGGTCGGGGAGGTGAACCCGACTAGCTCACCGACCCGCTCGACCGGCCGATCGGTCTCCTCCAGTAGCTGCTGTGCCCGGCGGACGCGTTGCTGGCTGAGCCACTGCAGGGGCGTGGTACCGGTCTGGTGGCGGAAATGCCGGCTCAGGGAGCGGGTACTCATCGATGCGCGCTCGGCGATGTCCGCGAGGGTGAGCTGGGTTTGGAGATTGTCGGTGAGCCAGGCGAGAAGCGGCTGCAGGGAGGTTCCCGCCGTCGCGGGTGGCTCATGGTTGATGAACTGGGCCTGGCCTCCCGCCCTCTCCAAGGGCATGACCGAGGCTCGCGCGGTCTGTGCGGCCACCGCGGCGCCGTGGTCACGGCGCACGATGTGCAGGCACAGGTCCAGTCCTGCTGCCGCGCCGGCTGAGGTCAGCACCTGGCCTTCGTCGACGAACAGGACGTTGGGGTCGACCGTGATGGTGGGATGGCGGTGGGCCAGCTCTGCGGCGGCGGCCCAGTGCGTGGTGGCGCGGCGCCCGTCGAGCCGGCCGGTGGCGGCGAGGACGAAGGCGCCGGTGCAGATCGACACCAATCGGCCGCGTGCGGCGGTGACGGTGTCGATGAGGACGGTGGGGACAGGCCGGTCGATGTCGGCGGTACCGGGGACGACGACGGTCTCGGCCTCGACGACCGCACCCAGGCTGTACGGCGTGCGAATGCTCATCAGGCCCGCGTCGACCTCGTCGGCGCTTGCGCAGACCCGTACGTCGTAGCCGGGCCGGCCGTTGGCCAAACGAGCGCGTCCGAAGACCTCGATCGGCACAGCCAGGTCGAACGGGACGACGCCGTCATAGGCGAGGATGGCGACACGATGCACAGGCCCATTGTGGCGAGATTCCGTCGATGGCGGTCGCGGTGGCCACTGTTCGGTCGCACCGGTCATCCCTAGGTTCTCGGAGCATGACCGTTGTCGTACCGCTGCTCATCGGTGTCCTGTACATCTGCGCAAGCTCGCTGATCCGAGAGCCGTACCGGCGCAGGTTCAACGCGATCATGGTGGCCGGGGCGGGAGCGGCCTACCTCAGCGGCGGCGGTCTAGGCATCTGGGAGTTCGCGTTCACCGCGGTACTGACCTACATCGCGTACCGCGGACTGGAGTCGTGGACGTTCATCGGGGTCGGCTGGTTGCTGCACACCGCGTGGGACATCGCGCATCACCTTCGTGGCGACCCGATCATTCCGTTCGTGCACGACTCGTCGCTCGGCTGCGCGATCTGCGATCCGGTCATCGCCATCTGGTGCCTCGCGGGTGGGCCATCCGCATGGAACGTCAGAGCAGGAGGTTGACGGCTTCGGTGAACCTGTCCGGCGGACCGTGCGCATCAGAGCTAGTGGGGACGCAGGATCGAACGCAGGGCCTCCAGCGCGGCCGGATCGTCGATTGTGGACGGTACGGGTTCGTCCCGGCCGGCGGCGATGCCTCGCATGGTCTTGCGCAGGATCTTGCCGGAGCGGGTCTTGGGCAGGGCCGCCACGACGGCGATGTCGCGCAGGGAGGCGACCGCACCGATCTGGTCCCGGACCAGTTTGACGAGTTCGTCGCTCAGGGTCTGGGAGTCGATCTCGGTCCCCGCTTTGAGCACGACGAACCCGCGCGGTACCTGTCCCTTGATGTCGTCGTGCACCCCGATCACGGCACACTCGGCGACCGCGGGATGGCTCGCCAGTACCTGCTCCATGGCGCCGGTGGACAACCGGTGGCCCGCCACGTTGATGACGTCGTCGATACGGCCCATGACGTAGAGGTACCCGTCCTCGTCGAAGTACCCGCCGTCGCCGGTGACGTAGTAGCCGGGTTGGCGGGTCAGATACGACTCCACGAAGCGTTCGTCGTCCTGCCACAGCGTCGGCAGGCACCCGGGTGGCAGTGGCAGCCGGATGACGATCTCGCCCTCGTGGCCGGTCGGTAGCGGCTCACCCGCTGGGTCCAGCACCCGCACGTCGTAGCCGGGCACCGGTACCGTGGGCGAGCCTGGCTTGACCGGCATCGGCTCCAGCCCGCGCAGGTTCGCGGCGATCGGCCAGCCGGTCTCGGTCTGCCACCAGTGGTCGATCACCGGGATACCAAGTTGCTCGCTGGCCCAGTGGTAGGTCTCCGGATCCAGCCGTTCGCCGGCCAGGAACAGGTACCGCAGGCCAGACAGGTCGTACTTGCCGAGGTGC
>DASRII010000591.1:0-18458 GCA_035650075.1 Micromonosporaceae bacterium
GCCGGCCAAGGACGGGCGTTCCGCTGCCTCGGCTCGCTCCTCACACGCCAAGGCGGACCACAGCTCCTCTACGGCAGTGCCCTCGCCCTCACCGCCACGATTCACGCCTGGTCCAACAACACCGGCACGCCAGTGCCAGAGCTTGCTCACACCGCCATCCGCTGACCGCTACCATCCCCAGCCATCAGGATCGCCGTGTTGCGATGATCGCTAGAATCCGCCAAGCCGTCACCCGCCCCGATTCGGCGTGCGGCCCGCTGCTGCTGCCATGAGAGTAAGCACCGTCCAGCGCATCGCAGTGTGGTCCGCATGCGGCCGGTCCGCCCCGGGTTCGCCGTCGCACCATCCGGCAGGCGTGTATTGACACGCGGGTCTCGATGCCGGCCCGCGCCCCCGTCAGCTGGCTGCTGGTCCAGTGTGGACGCAGCATCATGAGCAGCACTTGACCGGAAGCGTTAACAAACCCGCTCACAGTGGAGATCAACCGCAAGCAGACGTGGCATCATGACGCGACACCGGTCAGCACACAGCAGTGTTAGTATCGGCAGGTCCCTTGGATGTGAGGATATAGACCGACACGAGGCAACACTCCACGGCAGAGTTGTTCCAACGCTGGGGGTCAAGGGGTCGTGGGTTCAAATGCCGCCGTCCCGACGGTCCGAGCAGGGAAGACTCGGCAGTGACTTGTCCAATGTAGACGACCGGATGTTAGCGCGGCTCACGACGATCCACAGGACCAACCGTGCGGGAAGCACTCAAGTCGGGCAGCGGCCTGTCCGCTATGGTGTGGAATGTTGGGGCGTGCAGTTGACGGGAACAAAGTGCACGCGGTGTTGGTTGATATTCCGCCGTGCCGGCGGGTTCGACGCGCAGCATCGAACAGCGCACCTCCTGCCGTGATCGGAGCGCGCATCTCGTCGCAGGCGGGGCCGCCGCCTCCTCTGGGAGATGTGTCCGGATTGCGGCGGCGAGCAGGGCCCGGGCCATGCGTACCCGCTGCTCGGTGCCGAACAGCGAGCCGAAACGCCGGATCAGAGTGTGCACGATCGGGTTCGTGGCTACAGCGGCTCGTCGCTGTTCGCGCCCCCGCCGTCTCGGCGAGCCGGGCGCACCGGCTCAGCCCGACGGTGTCGTCCGGGCCGCAGGCGCCAGTTAAAGATCAACCACCAGAGTCGATTGGCTCCCGTGATGGTCGCTGCTGGTTCAGGTTGGTCATGTGGGCGCGGATGGTCGCGGTTGTGGTTTCTTCGTCATCGGTGTGGTCGATGCCTAGATCGGTGAGGATGTTCAGGGCGTGTTGCCAATGGCAGTGCGCTTCCTCCTCGTTGTTCAGCGCGTGGTAGGCGTGGGCGAGCCCGTCGTGGGCGCGGGCCACATCGACGGGCTGCCCAAGCTCACGGGCGAGGGTGAGCGCCTGGTCGTGATAGACGAGGGCGGCGTCCGGGTGGCTGGCGGCATACCGTAGCCGGCCCAGGCCTTGCCATGCCTCAACCTGCCAGTTACCGTCCCCGACCTCCTGGGTCAGATCCAGAAGTTGCTGATAATGGTAGGTCGCCTGTTCATGCCGGCCCTGCCGTAGCCCGATCCGGCCGAGGCCGGCCAGCGCGCCCAATTCTCCGACCCGGTCGCCGGCTGCCCGTGCGAACTGCAGTGCCTGCTGGTACTGGTTGGTGGCCTGTTCGTACCGACCCTGCCGCAGATAGACCTCGCCGAGGCCAGCCAATGCCGTATGTTCACCGACGCGGTCGCCGGCGTCGCGGGCGAGGCGCAACGCTTGTCCGAAGTGCTCGGCGGCCTGCTCGCATTGCCCCTGCCGCCACCAGACCCAACCAAGACCGGTCAGCGCGTCGAGCTCGCCGGTGGGGTCATCGGTCACCTGGGCGATCCGCAGTGCCTGCCGGTAGTGGTTAGCGGCTTGCTCGTACCGGCCCAGCCAAAGGTGGACCTGGCCTAGGCCGTAGAGCGCCGTCCGTTCGCCGGTGCGGTGGCCGGTGCAGCGGGCGATCTGCAGCGCCTGCCCGTAACACTTGATGGCCTGCTCCGGCTGGCCCTGTCGTCGGTGAGCCCAACCGAGGCCGGTTAACGCCTGCAGTTCCGCGGTGCGATCGCCGACGGCGCGGGCGGCGGTCAGCGCCTGGCGGAGGAGGGTTTCGGCGGCGTGGTAATGGCCCCGGCTGCGTAGATGCTCATAGAGGATCGTCGAGAGGTGGAGGACATGTGGCCACTTGCCGTGCTCCGTGGCGTACTCGGCGATGGTCAGCAGGTTGGGCAGTTCGGTGTCCAACCAGTCCAGCGCCGCCGCGGGCGCGGGCAGGTCCGGGCAGGCAGTGCGCGCCGAGGGGACCCGCGGTCCCTTGTTACGTTCGGGCGGGTAGGCCTTATTCATTGCCAGCGAGGCGGTGTGCCGGTAGTAGTCGAGTAGCCGGGCCAACGCCTGGCATCCGGCGGGTTCGTTCTGGTCACGAGCGGCGACGCAGGCGGCGTGGGCGCGGGTCAGGTCATGGAATCGGTATCGGCCTGGGGCGGGTTCTTGCAGTAGGTGGGCATCCAGAAGTTGGTCGAGCATCCGGGTTGCGTGCGGCAGGGCGACGTCGAACAGGGCGGCTGCGCTGTAGGCATCGATATCGGGTCCAGGATGTATGGTCAGCAGCCGGTAGGCTTCCTGCTGGTCGGGGCGTAGGTGCTGGTAGGACAGGTTGAGGGCGGCGGTGACGCTACGCTGTCCGGCTTGGAGCTCGTCCAGTCGGTTTCGCTGGCCGCGCAGCCGCTCGACCAGATGCGACAGGTCCCAGGTGGGATGTGACCGCAGCCGGGCAGCCGCGATCCGGATCGCTAGTGGCAGCCGGCCGCACAGTTCGACCAGCTCGACCAGGAGTTGTGGCGGCTCGTTGGCCAGGCGGCTTTCTCCGGCGGTCCGTGCGAACAGGGTGACCGCATCGGATGTCGGCAGGCTCTCCAGCGACAGAGTGTGGGTGGGGTCGAGCCCGGCGAGCCGGTGCCGGCTGGTGACCAGCACCAGGCAGCCCGCCGTGCCGGGCAGCAGTGGCGCCACCTGGTCCTCGGTGGCGGCGTTGTCCAGTACGATCAACACGCGCTGGTCGGCTAGCCGGGTACGGTACAGCGCGGCCCGCTCGTCCAGGCCGGCGGGAATCCGCTCGCCGGGGATACCCAGGGCGCGCAGCATCCGGTCGAGCGTATCGAACGGCTGGATAGGCTCCCGGCCCTCGGTGTAGCCGTGGAGATCGATGAAGAGCTGTCCGTCCGGATACCGGTCGATGCTGCGGTGGGCGGCGTGGACCGCCAAGGCGGTCTTGCCGATTCCAGCCATGCCGTCGATGGCGGTGACGACCACGGTGGACAGGTCGTGCGCCTGATCGAGTGTGGCGAGCTGGTGGAGGCGGCCGGTGAACGTCCGCGGCGGTGCTGGTAGCTGGCGCGGCACCAGCTTTGACTCTGGCGGGCTGATGGTGGCTGGTGGGGCAAGCGCCGGGTCGGCGGAGAGGACCTGCCGGTGCACGTGCTGCAGCTCGGGACCAGGGTCGGTACCGAGCTCCTCGATGAGCCGGTGCCGGGTCGCGGTGTACTGGTTGAGGGCGTCTGCGGGGCGGCCGGACGCGTACAGCGCCCTCATGTATACCGCCGCCAACGACTCCACCAGCGGGTGCTCGCCGACCAGCTCGCACAGCCGGGGCAGCACCGTACCCGGATCGCCGACCCGCAAGTAGGCCAGCGCCCACATCATCACCGTGTCGAGGTATTGCTCCTGCCATCCCTGGCGTACCCGGGCCGCCCACTGACCCGGTAGATCGGACAGCGGCAGCCCGCGCCACAGGTCCAATGCCTGCCCTAACAGCATCGCCCGCCGCGCCTCCGGGCACTCCAGGTGGCGGGCCTGTGCCAACAGTCGCCGGAACCGGAACGTGTCTACCTGGTCGGGGTCGACGTCGAGTAGGTAGCCACCGGATCGGCGGATCAGCCGCGTGGAGCCGCTGGTGGTGTCGCCGACCGGTGCGAGCAGTCGCCGCAGGCGGGTGATGTGCACGTGCAGGGTGCGTCGGGCTCCGAGCGGGACGTTGTCCCACACTCGACGGATAAGGGTCTCCGTGCTTACCAGCCGACCGGCATCGGCGAGCAGCACGGCCAGGACCAGCCGCTGCTGCGGCCGTCCGAGGTCGATCACCTGACCGTTGACGTGGGCCTCTAACGGCCCCAGCACCCGAAACTCCACCAGCAGCCCCCGACCGGTCCAGATCACCCCGGCGCGACCGGCCCTGTCCGACTGGAACCGGCCCTGGTCGCGATCTCGACATTACGCCGATCCGCGAGCGACAACAGCTGGGCAGCGTAGGGCCCATTCGAGGCGGTCGAAAGTCGCCGTGCTCCGCGCCGTTAACACTCCGTTAGGAACTCAGCTCAACACCCGCACCCACACTGACGGAGTCTTACGCCCATCGCACGATCAGCAATTCACCAGGCCGAGGGGCTATAAGTGCGCGGTCGTTCCGAGCGGCATGGCCTGCAGACCTCGCGGTTGTGGTCACGCATTATGCGTTCGCTCAACTCGGGGAGGTTTCAGATGCGCCCGCCGTTCCGGCTGCGCTTCGCGCGTCACGTCACCGTCAACTGCGGTCGCCTGGCCGCCCGCGGATACCACCGGGCCCGCTCACGACCGGCGACCGTCGCCGCCGCCACGACGTTGGCGGTCCTGGCATCGATGTTGCTGGTCGGCTCGCTGTCCGGGCCCGGCCGCCCGGACGAGGGGCGTGGACTCCCCCCGAACCTGGCGACCAAGATCGGAGAACTGCCCGAACGCAGCACCGCTACCTCGACCACGCGGCGGAACAAGGACGGCTCCCTCACCACAACTGTCTATGGTGGACCGGTCAACTACGAGACCGATGACGGCAGCATGCGCCGCATCGACACCCGGCTGCTCCGGACCGGTGGAGACTACACCTGGCGCAGCGGTGCCAACGCGTTCGAGGCGCGTTTCGGCGAGCGGCTGGAGGCGGCCTTCACCGAGCTGCGTCTCGGTGGGGCGGCGGTGCGAACCACCGCCGTGGATGCCCGGCCCGTGCAGGCCACGGTGGACGGTTCAACGATCACTTATCCTGGCGCGTATCCCGGCGCTGACCTCACGTACACGGTCACCGAGACCGGTGTGAAGGAGGTCGTCAAGTTGGTCGGGCCGGACTCGCGCACGTCGTACACGTTCCGTCTTTCTCCGGTGAACGGCAGAGGGTTGTCGGCGCTGCGGCGTGTCGACGGCTCGTACCAGGTGGGTGGCCTGGACGGGTTTGTGTTGGACGCGCCGGTGGTGTGGGAGGGGGACGACGCTACCCCGGCCGCGGGGGCGAAGCCGTCGTTGCGGGTGGAGCAGGCGGGTCCCGATCTTCTGGTTACTCTCTCGCTGGATGGAGCGTGGTTGCGGGCGCTGGGGCGGCGGTTCCCGGTGCATCTGGATCCGACGATCACCGTGCAGCGGCCCTTCCAGCAGGCGACCTGGCGAACTGTCCCGGGAACGACCGGCTCGTTGGGGATCAGCATCGGTTCGGATGCCACCTCCACCTACCGGGCCGCCATGCAGTTCGACCTCGCCGCCGTTCCGGCCGGCGCACAGATCACCGGGGCTGTGCTCGGTCTCTACTTCGACCGGATGTGCCTTATCACTACCGGTTCGCCCTGCGATCAGGACCATGTCATCGACCTGCACCGCATGTCGTCACAGTGGAGCCGGTGGCGCACCTTCGATCAATTGACGCACGAGGCCGCGGTCACCAGCTCGTACACGCTGCCCAGGCGTGCCCCGGTGGGCTGGATGACCTGGTCGGTGACTGGACTTGTCTCCGCCTGGCTCAACGGCACCCAGCCGAACTACGGCGTGCTACTCAAGCGGCGCACCGAGGTACTCGGCAGTAACGGTCCACGCTTCGGCGCCGAGAGCCTGGCCACCGAGCCGAAGATCGACGTCACGTACACGGTGACCGGCCCGTACCTCGAAAAGCCCACCACGCTGCACGCCGACGGGGCGGAGCTGTCCTGGACACCTTCGGCGACCGGCAGCGGCTCAGCGGGCTACGAGGTGCACCGGTCGGGCTCTTCGGCCTTCACACCGGTGCCGGCTACGCTGATCGCCACCATCGGGGACCGTACCCGGCGCGCATACCGGGATACGACCGCGGCGGCCGACCGGACCTTCACCTACCGGATCAAGGACCTGTCCGACGGTACCGTGTCGGTCGCTCGTACGGTCACGCTGCCTCCATCCCGCCGGGCCAGCAAAGACCTCGAGCTGGGGGCAGACACCGCCCGAGTGACCGCACTGGACGGCGCGTCGCCGGACGGATGCATCCACGGTGCCGACTACCGGATGTTGGTAGCGGCCAACCACATCGGGACGTTGGACTCCCGTGGCTTGCTCCACGTCGACCTACGGGATATTCCGCACCACGCGACGGTGACCGAGGCGACCCTCACGCTGTCGCGGCAGCCGGGTTCTCCGCCAACGACTTCGACCGTCAACGTCCATCGAGTGACCCGACCGTGGGCCGAGGGTGGCACGGAGGAGGAGTGCGCCGTCAACTACGGCGCAAGCTGGCCGGAAAGCAGCGCCGGACAGCTCTGGACTACGCCGGGCGGCGACTACGACCCGGTCGCGGCCGCCAGCGTGACGCTTACCGCGATGGCGGACTCCGATCAGTTCCCAATTCGTGACCTGGTGCAGGACTGGGTCGACGGCAGCGCCCCCAACCACGGCTTGCTGCTGCGGGTTGCCGACGAGGTCGACTCGACCGCGTCGGTGAGCTATGGGGCAGACGACGACACCCGCCTGTCGCTTCGGCCGAGGCTGCGCATCTCTTACGAAGACGGGTCCGAGCCGAGCGGGCCGCGGGTAGCGCTGTCCGCGCCGGAGGCGGACGCGCGCGTCGGCGGGCAGGTGCGGTTGGTGGCGGCCGCGGAGGACGACCGGCGGGTGAATCTGGTGGAGTTTCTGGTGAACGGGGCGTCGGTCGGTTCGGATGCGGTGGCGCCGTTCGAGATCTTCTGGAACTCAGCCGGGCTCAACGGTGGGCGCACGGTTGCGGTACGGGCCACCGACGATGCCGGCAACGTGCGGACCTCGGCGCCGGTGGACATCGTGCTCGATAACACGGCTGCGCCGACCGGGGCGCTGTCGGCGCCGGTGGCGGGCGCGGTGCTGTCCGGCGACGTCACGTTGAGCGCGACGGCGTCGGACGACGTGGGTGTCGCGAGCGTGGCGTTCCTGGTCGACGGAGTGCGCGTGGACGAGCCGGATGGCACGTCACCGTACTCGGTGACGTGGAAGACCCTTGACCCGCTGGCGCCGGGGTACAACGGCAGCCACGACGTTGCGGCGCTGATCACCGATACATCCGGGCAGCAGGTGACGACGCCCGTCCGGTCGGTGACGGTTAACAACCGGGGTACCAGCAACGCCAAAGTGGAGTTCCTGCTCAACGACCCGGCGTCCACGCTGGACGATGTGTTTCCGTCGGTCGTGGCGGCCAACACCACCACGAGCACGGTGCAGGACCCGTACTCAGGCACGATCAATCCGGATGGCACGAGTGGTGGGAGCCTGGGGCGGGCGTTGGGTAGCTCGCCGGTCAACGATGGCGGCACCCCGCCGGCGGTGTGTCCGGCGAACGCGTACTGTCCCACGGTCACGGTGGTGAACCGGTCGGGTGCGACGTGGGCGTCCAGTGGGGCGCAGGTGTGGTACCGGTGGTACGCGCCGAACGGTGCGGTGATGTTCGAGGGCCGGTCGGTGGCGGCGTTCCCGGCCACGTTCGCTGACGGCGCGGCGCAGGTGTTCCCGTTGACGGTTGTGCCGCCGGCGTTGCCGCCGTGCGTGGAGCAGGGCACCTACCGGCTGCGAATCGACGTGTACGACCCGGCCACGAACACCTGGTTCGCGGCGAAGGGGAACCCGCCGCTGGACAATCCGGTCATCGTGGCCAAGGAGTTGGCCACGAAGATGGGCTTCGAGCGGTACTACCAGTACGAGGGCGAGCCGGTCGGTGTCGGCATGTCGGCGATGACCAACATCGCCAACGGCAACCTGCTGTGGCGCTGGTCGCCGTTGTTCTCCGCCGGCCGGGGCCTGTCCACCATGGTGGACCTGACCTACAACTCGCTGGAGGACCACTCCAGGAGCCCGGCGGGCAACAACGTGTCGCTGTCCATCAGTGGGTTGATTGCGGTGGGGTCGCAGTTGGACATCCACCCGAACAAGGCCGACGAGATCTCCGGGCGGTCGAACAAGTGGGTGGAGTTCGCCGACGGCGACGGCACCGTGCACCGGTTCACCGGCGTGACCGGCGGCGACGGGATCACCCGGTGGACCGAGCCGGCGGGGGTGAACCTGTACCTGCGCTCGCTGCCCACCACCGACACGCGGGGTAGGTGGGCGTTGACCCGCCCGGACAAGGTGACGTTCATCTTCGACGGGGACGGCTACCCGACGATGGTGGAGGACCGCAACGGCAACCGGGTCACCTTCGTGCTGGAGGAGACCCCGTCGGGTGAGGACCCGGGCGGGCCGAAAAAGCGCATCACCTCGGTCACCGACCCGGGCGGGCGCTCGTTCGTCATCGACTACTGGTCCAAGGACGAGA
This sequence comes from Micromonosporaceae bacterium, assembly GCA_035650075.1. Lineage (GTDB taxonomy): Bacteria > Actinomycetota > Actinomycetes > Mycobacteriales > Micromonosporaceae > DASSUC01. Next base: position 8,640 of record DASRII010000591.1, read on the forward strand.
TCAAGAAGGCCCACGTGCGGGGCAAGGTGCAGCAGATCCGGGACCATTCCGGCAGCCGGCTGGACTTCGAGTACTACGACGACGGGAACCTGCGCAAGCTGATCCAGCGGGGTGGGTTGAACGCCAACGGCACCCCCCTTGCGGATCGGGTGTTCGTGTTCACCTACACCACCTCGAACGGCGCCGGCCCGGCCATCCCCGACCCGGTCGACCGGGCCGACCCGGCCGAGAAGGTGCCCAACCAGTCCACCCGCATCTTCTCCATCCGCGACCCGCGCGGGGCGGAGACGGCGTTCGCCTACTACCTGGCCCCGGACGGGCAGCACCTGAAGTGGAAGCTGAAGTCCCGCACCAACCGGCACGGCCAGACCACCCAACTCGGCTACGACCTGACCAACCGGGTCACCACGGTCACCGCCCCGCTGGCCCGGATCACGCGGTACACCTATGACGTGACCGGCAAGGTCACCCGCATCGTCAACCCGCTGTCGCAGGACACCAACGTCGAATGGTCGACCGAGTTCAAGGTCACCAAGGTGATCGAGCCGACCGGCGAGTTCACCCGCTACGAGTACAACCCCAACGGCTACCTGACATTGTCGGCAAACCAGCTCGACCAGCAGACCGTCCTCGCCTACACCAACTCGCCGGTGGACGCCGACGATGTCGGCAACCATCTGAGCCTGCTGGCCACGGTCACCCGGCCGCGTGGCGTGGCCACCGCGACCCCGACCAACGACTACCAGTGGCGCTACACCTACGACAGCGCCGGCAACATCGACACCGTCACTGACTCCACCGGCGCGGTCACCGACTACACCTACAACCTGGCCGGCTCAACGCACCCCGGCACGGTCTCGGCGATCCGCGACGCGAACGACAACCCGCCAACACTGTTCGAGGATTACCACGCGTCCGGGCAGCCTACCCGCATCCGCGACCCGCTTGGCAACCTCACCCGCGTGGACTACAACGCCGACAGCCAGGTCCGCTGGATCCAGGACCCGAACCACGAGAACGACACCGGCAGCATCGAACGCGAGTACAGGAGGTTCTTCGACTACGACGCGTTCGGCCGCCTCGGCCGGCAAAGCGCACCGAAGTCCACCAGCGCCGAGCGGGGTCGGCTGCTGTGGTCCAGCGTGGAGTACGACGCCAACGACAACGTCGTCAAGACGATCGGCGGTCACTACGGGGAACCGCTCGGCGACCCCGAGGACGGACCGGTCACCACAACCACGTACGACGTGATGGACCGGCCGGTGCTGGTCACCGGGCCGGACACCATCGCCGACCCGGCCGGCGAACGCATCCGGCACGACTACGACGACGCCGGCCGGCTGGAGAAGCTGACCAAGCCGCGCGGCATGCAGTCCACCACGGTTACCGACGACTTCACCACCCGCTACGAGTACGACCTGCTGGACCGGATGCTGCACACCATCGACCACGGCCTTAACACCTCAGCGGCGCAGACCCGCCACACCCACGCCTGCTACGACCTTGCCGGCGACCTGCGCAGCGTCACGTCACCCCGGGCCGACCTGGCCTCGGTCACCTGCCCCGGCAATGGGCCGGCGACGGTGGGGTTCACCACCAGCTACGGCTACGACGACGCCCACCGGCTCACCGCGCAGCGGGATCCGCTCGGACACGAAACGCGCATCGGGTACGACGCCAACGGCAACACCACCAGCCAGGAACGGAACATCGAGACCGGGCGGGTCGCCCGTACTCAGACCGACTTCGACCAGCGCGACATGCCCGCCCTGATCCGGCAGCGGTTCGACGCCGCCGCCGGGCGGGACGTGGTTACTCGCATCGAGTACGACGCCAACGGCAACCGGAAGAAGGTGCACTCGCCGCGCGCCACGGACGCCGCCGCGGTCGGGCAGACCGCCCACTACATCACCGCATTCGGCTACGACCCGCTCAACCGGGTTACCACAATCACGCTACCTTTCGACGGACGGGACGGCGCCGAGCGCCAGTACGTGCACCACGAGTACGACGACAACGGCAACTTGCTGCGCACCAGCCTGCCCGTCACCAGCTCGACGCCCGGTGGGGTGACCGACACCGCCCGCACCGTCATGGAGTACTTCGACCCGGGCTGGATCCGCACCTCCGACGACCCGGCCAACCCGAAGGTCCACTTCGACTACACCGCTGTGGGCCAGCAGGCCAAACGCACGCCGGAGAAGGTGGGTGCGCCCGGTCAGCTCGATTTGAGCCTGCAGATGCTGTGGACCTACCTCCCGGACGGGCCGGTCGCCACCCGCACCGACCGGGGGGGCCAGTCGAGCACGTACAAGTACGACGCGCACAACAACCTCACCCGCGCCGACGACAGCGACGGCATCTCCCACGACAGCCAGAAGCCTGTCGCCATCGAAGCCACCTACACCGGCTTCGACGAACCCGCGAAGACCCGCTTCCGCCGAGACGGGGAGACGGTGTGGACGTTCTCCGACTACACCTACGACCCGAACGGCAACACCACTATCCGGCGGGAGAACGGGCAGGAGAACGACACCGGCGGCCAGACCAAGACGCCGCGTCGCTACGAGATGACCTACGACGCGGCCGACTGGCTCACCACCCAGCTCGACCTGGGCATCGACGCGGCGTGCAAGGACGACCAGCGCCTTGTCAACCAGTTCTGGGGTACCGGCTGGGAGAAACAGCGCGACATCCACCGTGCCGGTACCGGCTGCAGCAGCGACCCACTGACGTGGCCGAAGAAGCAGACCACCACCTGGAACCACAACGACAACGGCCTGCTCCGTAAGCTCGAGACCGTCAACCCCAGCGGAGCGGTGCTGGAGTCGCACGACGTCGAGTACATCGACAACGGCATCTTCATCAACGGCAACCGCACCCGGGACCGCTATGTCCTGAAGCGCGGCCAGGGCAGCACCGCCACCACCTGCACCACCGCGGCGATCGCCTGCGACGCTGTCTACACCTACGACGCCCGCGACCGGCTGATCAGCCACCAGCAGCGGGCCGGCGTGTCAACCACGTACGCCCTCGACCAGCCCGGTCAGCTCCTCGGCGACAACACCGTCCGCGCCGGCAACGTCACCACGGAAACCAAGGGCGGCGTCACCACCACCCGCCGCTACCGCGCCAACCAACTCATCGACGCCACATCGGGTGGTGTCACCGCCAAGTACTGGTACCTGCCGCTGGGCGAGCTCGACTGCATTACCACCGCCGCCGGTAGCCAGGCCAACTGCTCACCGTCGGACGGAGCCGCCGTCTCAAACCTGATCGTCGACCACGCCTACGACTACCTCAGCCGGCTTGCCCACACCCGGCAGTACTCAGCCGGCAGCACGCTGACTGACGAAGCCACCTACGTCTACGACCCACTCGACCGCACGGTCACCGAAAAGGAGAACCACACCGGTACCGGCAACGACCGCGACACCGCGTTCACGTACCAGGGGCTGACGATGCTCGTCACCGAGGAGGTGCAGACCGGCGGTACGGATCCGAAGACCAAGACCTTCTCCTACGACGCGTACGGGCACCGCATCGCGATGACGGACACCAACGGATCCGGCACGGCCGAGACGTTCACCTACGGGCACGACGTACACGGTTCGGTGTCCCAGCTCATCAACGACAGCGGGAACGTGCGAGCCTCCTACGGCTACGACGCCTACGGCGGCACTGACGCCGCCGTCGGCGGCGAATCGCTGACCGCCGGTGACACCGATGCTCAGGCCCCGCTCAACCCGTACCGGTACACCGGCAAGCGCATGGACTCCGGGCAGGCGACCTCGGCCAGCTCGGCGGCCGGGTACGACATGGGCGCCCGCCGGTACGGACCCGACTTCGGCCGGTTCCTGCAGCAGGACATGTACGCCGGCGCCCTGTCCGACCTGGGCCTGTCCCTGGACTCGCTGACCCAGAACCGCTACGCCCTCGCCGGCGGCAACCCGATCAGCTACATCGAGTACGACGGCCATACCCTCGAACACGACGGAGGCGGCGGCGGCTCGCCCGCCCCAGCACCGGACTACAGCGAGCACCTCTGCGACGGCTGCGAGTCCACCAACCCCAACAGCGCCTGGACACCGCCGCCGCCCGCGCGAGTGTATATCGACGAAAAGCCGCTGCCCACACTCGAGGAGTTGCGGCTCGGCGCCCGCGGCGGCTACTTCGCGGCGCCCTACGAAACCCATGCGCAGGCCCTCGTCAGCTGGATAGACTACAGTTGCGCACGTAACCAGGAAGGCACTGAAACCGGATTCTGCAACACGGCCTACACTCTCGGTCTTTTCGGTGAGAACGCCGAGCAGATAATGGCCTCTTGTCTCGCGGACAGTGCCAACTGCGAAACCACTGATCTCTATCGAGTGTCGAAAATTGAAAAGGGGGATGCGGAATTCGTTCACGGGCTGAACCCAGAGAACTTTCCTTCAGTTGGCCCGGACGGTGAGATATTTGATGGCGCCGCGCACTTTGGTAATGAAGCGCGGGTTAATGACTTTGCGTCAACTCACACCGGCACGCATGGTTTTGGATACAAGGTTACTGTCCCGACCCGTTGGCTGACTGACAACAACATCGAAATCTGGCCAGGCATGGGGGATCAGGTCGAATACGTTATCCCGGCCGATGCCCGTATAATGCGGGAATTCAATCAGTTCGTACGAGAGCCTTGGACTCCTGGAAAGCCACCGCAATGACGGCAGAGCAAGCCAATCGATATTCACTCGTTGACCTCGAAGTTACCGGCCACCAGTCGTACGGTGTGCTTTTCCGGACGACTGCGGGCGCAGTGGGCTTCGTTGATAAGGCGGATATTTCTGATGCCCCGATCGCGCCCCAAGACTGGCCCGCGGTCGGATACCGAGGTACCGGCGTTGTACTCGGAGTAACTCGAACAGGGAAGCTTCGCGCTAGCCTGCGACCGTCTGACGTAAGGCTGGTGAGGAGCGTGGACGATGCAGAGAGTGCACTCAACGCGTGGGCGAAAATACGTGACCGGGGGTTCGCTGACTCGTCCGAGAGAGACGGGTTCTTCGCGGCGCCGGAGGCTGTTGCGATCTTGAGGTGGGCGCTTTGTCGGCGCGAGTTCTCCCCAGACCGGGGTTGGGCGTTGGACCTTCTTTCGGAGGCTCCAGAACAGTTGAGGTCCGAGCTTGGCGACACGTCGCAATGCAACTGAGGTGGTGGTCGGCTTAATACTCCAGCCGCACTTCGCTGAGGCGGCGTTGTTGGTGATCGGCTGTATCCGCTGTGGCGGCTACTGCTGACGACTGGGCTGCGCCGGGGTGAGCTGTGTGGGCTGATGTGGCGTGATCTGGAGCCGGATCTGGCCACCCTGACGGTGCGCCGGCAACGGGTGGTCGAGGATCCGACCAGCCGGGTGCGGGAGAAGCCACCCAAGTCGCACAACGGCAACCGCAGCCTGCGCCTCGACCCGGTCACCCTCCAAGCCCTGACCGACACGAGACCGAAGACGGAGGCGGCGATCGTCTCGGGGTACATGTTCACCGGTCGTGGGGGTCGGCCGCTGCGGCCGGACACCGTGACGAGCCGGTTCAACCGACTCGCTGTCGCGGCCGGGTCCACCCGATCGGCCCGCATCAGGTTCGGCACCTGCTCGCCTGCAGCCTTGTTGGACACCGGGCACGGCATTGCCGAGGTGGCCGAGCGGCTCGGTCACGATCCCGCGACGTTGATGCGCTACTACTCCCGCGTCAACGCGGTACGCCGCCGGCAAGCCGCTGACCACATCGAGGACTTGATCGCATCGGGTGTAACCGTCACCCGCCGATGCGGCGTGAGGCCCGCTGCTGCTGCCGTGAGAGTAAGCACCACCGTCCAGCGCATCGCGGTGCTGGTCCGCATGCGGCCGGTCCACCCCGGGTTCGTGGGCAACGTGGCAGCGGGTCAGCAGCGCTGGCCTGGAGTACTGGATCTGGTCCGGATGCATCCATGGCCGGCGGTCGGGGTCCTGGTCTTGGTCTTGGTCGGTGTGGCCGTCGAAGTGGGACTATGGCTGTGGCCCCGTAACGAGTCGACTCAGGCGCCGTCGTCGGGGACGGGTACCAGGGCGACGGCGTGGAATGTGCCGCCACGCACCGCTGCGTTCACTGGCCGGGACCAACTGCTGGCGGACCTGCACCAGCGGTTGTGCGCGGGAGGGCCCGTGGTCGTGCAGGCTTTGCATGGTTGGGGCGGGGTGGGCAAGACCACCCTCGCGATCGAGTACGCTCACCGCTTCGCCGAGGACTACTGGCTGGTCTGGTGGGTGGATGCGGAGCGGGCCGAGTTGATTGGCGAGCATCTGGCCGCGCTCGGCGCCGAGGCCGGGTGGGTGGCTAGGGATGCCCCGACATCGGAAGCGATCGCAACGGTGCGTCGGCAACTGCATGCCAGTGATGGGTGGTTGATGGTGTTTGACAACGCCATCAGCCCGGCGGAGATCCGGGAATGGCTGCCGCAGGGCCCCGGGCATGTGCTCGTCACGTCCCGGTACGCACACTGGGAGCAGATCGCCGCCGCCGTATCCGTGAATATGTTCACCCGTAACGAGTCGGTAACGCTGCTGAAGCGGCTATGTCCGAGCCTCAGCGTTGCGTTGGCCGATCAGATCAGCGAGGCGCTGGGCGATCTGCCGTTAGGGATTACCCAGGCTGGTGGGGTGCTCGCGGAGACCGGTATCAGCGGGCACGCATATCTTGACGAGCTGCGCCAGCACGCACCCTGGGGCGGGCGGACGAAGCCGAAACCCTTGAAACAATCGTCCGCCAACGGCGACGATCCGTGACCGGCCTGACCAGCGAGAACGTAGGCCCGTGACGTGCACCCCCTCCCCGGCGACGACCCGGCCGCCCGCCGGTCTGACCCTCTCGACGCGCATGGCGCCGCAATCGTCACAGACCTTCAAGACCGTGCCGGCGCCGCGATCTTACCGGTCTTCATGAAATGCGAATTGCGCGCCGACTCGGCATTCCTGGAGGAGGACGAGAAACAATGCAACCTCGTCGGTAGTGTTCGTCGAGCCGGGAGGGGCAGGCCGGCACGCTTTGTCAATGTGCTCCCGCAGGGCTCAGCCTTTCTCGACGTGCTCGGCTTTCACAGGGCTGTCAACGCCGTCCGAATATTGACCCCTTTGTTCCGCGCGGGTTCTAGATCTTGTCGCAACACTCCTTGATCATGTTTGGGGTGTTGATGGCCAGGCGCGGACGCAAGCGCAAGTTGGAAATCGAGTCGGAGTACTGGCGGCTGGTGCTGTCCGGTACGGGCACCGTGGAGGCGTGCAAGCGGGTTGGCATCGGGCGCAAGACCGGGTACCGGTGGCGAGCGGAGAACGGCGGCCTGCCACCGGCGGCGCTGGGTGAGGAATCTCGTTCCCAGCGGTATCTGTCGCTTTTGGAGCGTCGGCGGATCGCCACCGCGGCTCCTTCGAGCTGCCAAAGCTCGCGGCCCTGGACCGCGCCGGCCAGCTCTTCGTCCGGGGGTCATGATCCGACCGTACGCCGCCAGCTGCCACGGACGGGTCTTTCCTGGTCACCGGTGCTTTGCTGGTCACCGGTGCCGTGTGCGGCCCGGCCGCCCGGCGGTGCTGACGCTCCGGGCGGCCGGGGACTAGGAGGGGCGGCGTGCTCCTGTCGGCCTGGTCCGCCGCGCCTGGTCTGCGGCTGCGGCTAGTCGGGCGGCCAGGGTTGGTGCGGTTGTTCGGTGTTGCGCATCGGCCTTGGCACCGGTGGGCCGAGGTAGCCGTCGTCGGTGGCGGTCGGGGCGCGGCTGTGTTGCCATTCGGCGAGGGCGGTTTTGTGGCGGTGCAGTTCGTCGGTGAGGGCGGCGATGTGCCGGTCCCGGTCGGCCAGTTCCCGGGTGACCTGCCCGACGTACGTCTGGACCTCCACCTCGTCGATCCAGGCCTTTCCGCGGCGGTGCAGGATGGTGAAGGACGGGTGGGTGACCGGGTTTGGTACGCTGCCGGGCGGCACAAAGGTGGCCAGTCGGGGGTTCCGCCGGGTGGGGTTTCGAGGGTTCATGGGGTCAGCTCCAGGGACACGACGTGCTCGGGGCGTAGGCCGGTGTCCGGGATGGCCTGGGCACCTTGCAGCAGGCTGATCGACTGCATCACCCGCGTCTCGTCCACGTCCCCGATTGTCACCCCTGACCGGACGTACGGCTCGGCGGCCTGGACTTCCGCCGTGGCTGCCTCGGCCTTGTACGTCGGCTGATGTTTGGCCAGGATCTGCCCGGCCTCCTTGGGGTGGCCGATCGCGTAGGCCAAGGCCTTCAGCATGGCGTCGCGGAACCGTTTGACGATGCCCGGGTTGCCCATCGCCGTGCTCAGCGTGGTGGCCAGCGCGTTGCCGTACAGGTCACCGAGGTAGTTGGAGTAGGGCAGCATCGTCACCTCCCGGCAGCGGCGCAGCTCTCCGGCGCCGGTTGGCCCGCAGTCGGCCGTCTCTACCGCCGGCTTCCCGATGACGATTTCGGTGATCGCGTCCAGCTTGCCGGAGAGCAGGGTGGGCCGCAGCTGGGGCGGCGGCAGGTTCACCCACCGGATCCGAGCCTCGTTGACGCCGGCCAACCGGGCGTAGGTCGGAAACAACGTCTTGTTGACCCCGCCCGCGGTGTAGCCGACGGTCTTGCCTTCCAGGTCGCGCGGCACGGTGATGCCCCGGCTGGCCAGCGCCATGATGCAGGAGACCGACCGTTGGTAGATGGCGGTGAACACCCGAAGGTCGGTGAAGGTGCCACGGCCGTGTTCGAGGAGAGCACCGGTCATGTCCACCACGGCGAAGTCGGCCTGCCCGGACTGCATCAGCTGAGGTTGGTGCCGGTGCCGGCGCCGGGTGTGATCTGAACTTGCAAGCCGGCGTCAAGGAAGAAGCCCTTCTCCACCGCAACGTAGGCGAAGGCATCCTGGCCGGTGATGTTGAACCCGGTGAGATACGTAATCTTGTCTGGCGGGCGTGTCGTCGCCGGGTTCGGCCGGCCGGATGTGCAGCCGGCCGATCCGAGCGCCAGCCCGCCGGTCGCGGTCAGCAGCGTGCGGCGTCTCATGCCGCACTCCCGGTAGGTTTACGCCCGATGGTCGACCAGGTCAGGTTGCCCAGCAGCAGGGTGTGCGTGCCGGCCAGCAGGGCCCGCATCCGTCGCAGGTCGTCCACCGACACACCCTGCGCGACCAGCTCGGCCTGCTTCTGTACCGATACCAGGCAGGGCAGCGTCGTGCCGGCACTGCCGCCCGGCCACGACCGGGCCTGGGTGACCGTTTCGATCTCGACCAGGCCGGCCTCGGCCATGGCGTCGGCGACCTGGGTGCACCAGGTGTTGTCGTTGTCGGCGGCGCGGAACATGCCCAGCAGCGCCTGCTGGTAGCGGCCGTACAGCTCCGGCAGATCCGAACCGTCCAGGTGCCGCAGCACCGCGGGCGGGGTGAACTCGCCCCATTCCTCGATGCAGAGCACACCACCGGGGGCGAGCTGGCCGCCGGCGTCGGCAAGTATCTGCCGGCGTGTCGGCAGGTGGGCCAGCAGCAGCCGGGCGTGGATCACATCGAACGGGCCGAGCGGGATACCGTCGGTGACCACGTTCCACTGGATGGTTTTCACTCGCGGGTGGTCGCGGACGTGTTGCGGTTGCAGGTCGACCGCCACGACGTCGCCGTGCTCGCCAGCGAGGTCGGCCATGAACGCGGCAATGGAGCCGTTGCCGGCGCCCAACTCCAGGCAGGCGGCGCCGGCGCCCACCAGCGGGGCGAGCAGGTGCGGGTCTGTGGGTCGCAGATTTCCGCCAGGCAGGCCAGCAGATCCGCGGCGGGTCTCGGCG
>DASRII010000592.1:0-4926 GCA_035650075.1 Micromonosporaceae bacterium
GCCGGCATCTACCCCTTGGCTTGGGTCGCCGACGTCGCAGGGTCACTCGGGCTGGCCGGCATGTTCGCAGCCGGCGGCTTCACCGCGCTCGTCACCGGCCGCCGGACCAAACCGGCCACCAGCCAAAACGACAGCGGGCCGCGCTTTCCCGCGACCCGCTGAGCCCCAGACCGCGCGCACCCTCGAGAGGAACCGGCCCAGATGCCAGACACGGTACCAACCCCCACCGACAGCAACCGCCGCGACGCGACTGACGAGGCGGCGCGCGATGGGCGCTGAAGACCTCCACCCCGGCCTACCACGCGCCAGCGTCAGAGCGCTCGCCCGCGCCCGTGCCGAGGCCACAGCCGCATGGGAGTCCGTGCGGATCTGGCGCCACGGCGGCCCGGACGAGTACACCACTGCGGGGCAGAACGCGATCACCCACATCAACCGGGCGATCAGCCACCTCGAGCACGCCCGCGGCGCGCTGCTCGCAGAGCAGGAACTCGTCACTCAGCAGCCTCCCCAGCCGGCCCCGGACACGCCGAGTCCGTCCGGGGCCGGCACCCCAGACGCCGGCAGCCTCGATCCCAACGATTTGGGGTGCCCCAGCACAGCTACCGAGGCTGCCGGCCAACATCCCGGGGAGGCCGCATGAGCCGCAAACCCAACACACCCCGCTACCGCGGCGGCCGCGGATCCTCCCACCCAGGCGGGCGCGGCCTCGGCCGCGGCGGCGGCAACCGGCCCGGCGGTATCCGGCCACCCGGCACCGGCAGCAAGGGCTGCGCGTTCTCACCAATCGTCGCCGTCCCGATCGCCGCGCTGATCCTCGCGCTGGTCCGGGTGTTCACATGACCGCCCGCCGGGTCACGCCGACCGCGGTCCGCGTTCTGCCCGCCGACGCCGACCGTGACCAATGGCTCAATCGCCGCCGCGACGGTATCGGCTCCTCCGACGTCGCCGCGATCCTCGGCGTGGCCGACAAGGCCACCGCCCTGCACGTCTACCGCGACAAACGCGGCGAGCTCGTCGACGACGACAACGAATACGCCCTGTGGGGCCGCGTCCTCGAGGGGCCGGTCGCCGAGGAGTGGCAGCGCCGCAACCGGTCCGTCGTGCACCGCGTCGGCCTGGTCGCCAACACGGAGGTTCCGTGGGCGCTGGCCACCCTCGACCGCCGCGTCATCGAGTGCCCCCTGAACCGGGCCGGCCGGGTCAACGCGTGCGCGCTGGAGGTGAAGACCCGCAACGCGTTCGTTGCCCACCGGTGGCGCGCCGACGTACCTGACGACGTTCTCGCCCAGGTGACGTGGCAGATGGAGGTCACCGGCTACGACCACATCCACGTGGCGGTGCTGATCGGCGGCAACGACTACCGGCAGACCACGGTCCGCCGCGATCCCGCGATCGCGCGCTACATGCTCGGCGAGGTCTACACCTTCCGCGAGCGCTACCTGCTGCCCGGTGTGCCGCCGCCGCACGACCCGACCAAGGCCGACGCGGTCATCGAGCTGGACAAGCTGATGCACCGCGACGGCCGGGCCGGGTCGATCGACGTCGGCCTCGACGCGGTCGGGGAGCTGCTCGAGTACGCCACCGCGCAGGCCGACGAGGCCGACGCGAAGCGGCGCAAGAAGGCGGCGCAGGCCGCGATGGCGCTGGCCGCCGACGGACACCAGACGGTCACCACCGACGGCGAGTTGGCGTGGTCGTACCGGCCCGGCCGGCACCGGGCGTGCGACATGGACCGGCTCGCCGAGCAGTTCCCGGACGCGTACGAGGCGTGCGTCACCGACAAGCCCACTCACACGCTGGTGATCGCGCCGGCGTACCGGCACCCGAGGAGTAGCTCATGACGAGCGCATTGCGCCAGCGCGCCGTCGCGGCCACCACCGGCCAGCCCGACCCGGCGCCGCCCGCCGAGCCCACCGCCGTCGCCGCGTCTGTGCCTGAGTCCATGCAGCAAGTCGACGCCCCAGAAGGTCAAGACGACGACCCGCCCGCCGTGGCCGTACACGTCGCCATCGCCCGCGTCATGCGCGACCTCGGCAAGATCGCCAAAGCTGACCGGTACGACCCCAACCCTGGCCTGGCCAGAGCCACCCGCTACGACTTCCGGGGAATCGATCGGGTGGTCAACGCAGTCAGCGCCGTGACCCGCAAACACGGCGTGCTGGTGGTACCGCAACTCTTGACGGCGGAGTACCGGGACGTCGAGCGCAAGGAAGGTGGCCGCTCCCACGAGTGCCTCGTAACGATGAGCTACGCGTGGCACGGCCCGGCCGGTGACTCACCAATGGTCGCGACGGTGGCCGGTGAGGCGCTAGACACCTCCGACAAGGCGACCGCCAAGGCGCAGTCAGTGGCGTGGCGTGTGTGCCTGATCCAAATGCTGCAGATCCCCACCGGTGACCCCGACCCGGACTCGGTACGCATCGAGCGCGGCGAGCAGCCGTTGCCGAAGGCCACCGACTACCGCGACGAGGCGCTGCACCCGGGCACGTCACTCGGCCGGCTGCGGCAGATGCGCGGCGAGGTGACCCGCCACGGGCTGGCCGCCACACCGGTGGTCAACGAGGTCGGCGACGACGAGGCGCTGCTCGCGCTGATCGACCGGGTCGGCCGCGAGCGCAAGTCCACTGGGGACGGTGCCTGATGACCCTGCCGCTGCTGTCGACCTGGCCGGCCGTCGCCGACGCCGAACCACCCCGACCCCTCCGCCTGTGTGCGCTCGACTTGTCCCTTCAGTCGACCGGCACTGCCGCCACCCACACACCCGACGGCCGCACCGGGCTCACCGTCACCACCATCCGAACCCGCACCGACGGCGACCAACGCATCGACGAAATCCTCACCGGCGTCGCCCACGTCACCCGATTCATGCCGCAGCTCGTCCTCATCGAACGGCTACCCAACTACACCGGCCACGGCTCCGTTCCCTACGAACTGGCCGAGCTGCACGGCAACGTCAAGCGGCTGCTCTACACGTTCGGCATCCCCTACCTGATGATCTGGCCACCGCACCTCAAGATTTACGCCACCGGCAAGGGCGACGGCCGAGGCATCGAGTCGAAGCGGGCTGTGCTGCGCGCGATGCAGACCCGGTACGCGGTGTACGTCGAGACCTTCGACGAGGCTGACGCGCTGGCCATGCTGACGCTCGCGCTGCACGCCTACGGCCAGCCTGTTGCGGACGTGCCCGACACCCATCACCGGGCGGTCGGCAAGGTGACCTGGCCCGACCTACCCGAACTCGCCCGCGGCGCGCACCTGACGCCGCGTGCCGACTTGCCGCCGGTCGAGGCCGCGATGAGATCCCCTCGGCCGGCGGCATCCGGCAGCGTACCGACGCCGGCTACCAGGAAGGTGGCGACTACCGATGAGTAGTCCACGGTACGAGTACGACCCGGCTGACCCGATGCCGATCTTCCCGATCAAGGCGAAGGATGCGCTCGCGCCAGAGGCGGTCGCCGCGTACCTCGCGCTCTGCCGCAAGTACCGGCTGGACGGCCAGGCGCGCGAAGTGGAGAAGGCGCTCGTGGAGATCGAGGGCTGGCAGGCACGACATGAGGACCTGCTACAGCTCCCGACTCATGTGCACGTTCCCGCTGGAGGCACTGGTGATTAAGGCACGCGGCATCGTCGGCGGCCGGCGCCTGCTGTTGCTCGGGCTCTCGGGCGAGAACGTCACGCGGCTGATGGCCGGCGAGCCGATCCGGTTCGACGGTGCCCCGTACGGCTTTGACGGGCAGGTGGTCATCGTCGGCGGTCGTACGGAAGAGGCGATCGTCGCCGAGTTGGAGCGCCACGGCCTGATCGACAGCACGACCGAGCGCGGCGAGGGAGGTACTACCAGTGCGTAAGACACGGGAGTCGGCGATGGGTAGCACCAAACCGCCCGCCGGCTGGCGGGTCACCACCATCGACGAACCACCGACCCTGCTGATCGCCCAGGTACTCAACTGCCAGCAGGTCTACCGCTGGCTCACCCCGGCGCAGCGGGCCGCCCTGCTGACCGCCGCCGACGGGCCGGCCAGCGGCCACCCACGCGTGCTCGCCGTGCTGCGACAGCGGGGTCTGCTCCTCGACAACGGCCACCCCGACCACGTTCACCACGCCACGACCGCGGGGCGGCTCGTCATCAAATGGAACCAACCATCCACAGTGGAGGACAAGTGAGCGTCAGCATCTCCGGCACCTTCAAGCAGGACCAGCGCGAATACAACGGCCTCGAAGCCATCGAGGAAGACCTGATCAAAGACCCGCTGACCCACCGGTACGGCGTGATCCGGTACACCACGCTGCGGATCACCGAGGAGGTCGCCGACGGTGGCGTGCGCACGCCGACCGTTCGGCTGCTGCACATCGAGCCGGTCGACGGCGACAACGAGGAGCTGGTCAAGGGCATCCTGCTGGGCGTGTTCCAGGCGCGGACCTGGTCGACGCCCCAAGACCCGCTGCCGCTGGACGATGACGGGCCGGTGTCCGAGCGGAAGTCCGACAAGTGGCTCGACCCGAAGGCCGCTGCCGCTGACACCGGCAAGGGCCGGAAGGGCAAGACGACGCCGCCCGCCGAGTTCTCCACCACCGAGGCGTGAACGTTGCCCGGGCAACCCAACGGCCGCCCCCGGGCAAGCCAACGCACCTGCGCGGGCGTTGTCGACGCGCTTCGACAGCGACGGATCCACCTCGGCCTGTCCGCCGTCGACGTCGCCCGCGCCATGGGCGTCAGCCCCCGCAGCGTCTACGCGTGGGAAGACGGAGCACGCTCACCCGACGCGCATGCCCTGGAGCGGTACGCCGAGGCGGTCAGCACGACGCTGCTCATAGGCCCAGTCATCGACGTCGACCATGTGGCTGTTGAGCGGGTCGCCGCCGGTACCGCGCCGTGGCGCAGCCTCAATCACGACGAGCGGCACGCCGCGTTCGCACTCCTGCGAG
>DASRII010000593.1:0-8324 GCA_035650075.1 Micromonosporaceae bacterium
GGTATCGACGAGTTCGAAGCGGCGGGAGGAGCCCGCGCCCTCCTGTACCGGCTGAGGTCGCTGCTGGACCTCGACCGGCGTACGGTCGCCGGCTCGACCGTGCGCGAGGTCATCGACGGCGTCGAGGTGGCCGGTGCCGCCGTCATCCGGCCCGTCGACGACCCGTACGCCCGACATCCGGGCATCGTCATCCTCCGCGGCTCGCTCGCGCCCGGCGGTGCGGTGGTGAAACGCACGGTCGCCGACGACGGACTGCGGCGGTTCACCGGCCCCGCCAAGGTGTTCCACACGCGACAGGAGGCGCTTGCCGGGATCCGTACCGGTGCGGTCGAACCGGGTCAGGTCGTCGTGCTCACCGGGCTGGGCCTGCGCGGCGCACCGGGCATGGGACTCACGTCGGCGGTCGTCTTCGCCATCGACGGCGCGGGGCTCGGTGAGCGGGTCGCCGTGGTGACCGACGGGCAGATGTCGGGCTTGGTGAACAAGGGACTCACGGTCGGCGAAGTGAACCCGGAGGGCGCCGTCGGCGGTCCGCTGGGCCTGGTGCGCGACGGCGACACCATCCGCATCGACGTGGACACCCGCACGATCGACCTCGACGTACCGGACGACGTGCTGGCGGAGCGGCGGGCGCGGCTACCGGCGCTCGAGGCGCCCGCCGGCTGCGGGTGGCTGTCGGTCTACGCCCGGACGGTACGACCGCTCACCGAGGGCGCCACCCTGGGTTCAGACAAGGCCGAGTAGGCGGGCCGCGTTGTCCTTGAACAGTCCGCGTTTGACCTCGTCCCGCAGCGAGGTCTTCGCCAGGTCCGCCCTCCACCGCTCGGGCGTCAGCACCGGAAAGTCCGTACCGAACAGCACCTTGTCCTTCAGCAGGGTGTTCGCGTACTGCACCAGGATCGGCGGGAAGTACTTGGGCGACCAGCCGGACAGGTCGATGTACACCTGCGGCTTGTGCACCGCCACCGCCAGCGCCTCCTCCTGCCATGGGAACGACGGATGAGCGAGCACGATCGGCAGGTCCGGGAAGTCCACCGCCACGTCGTCGACGAACATCGGGTTGGAGTACGCCAGCCGCACTCCCCCTCCCCCGCGCTGCCCGGCGCCCGATCCGGACTGTCCAGTGTGGAACAACGCGGGCAGGCCGGCTTCCTCGATCACCTCGTAGAGTGGGTACGCGAGCCGGTCGTTCGGTTGGAACGCCTGGATGCTCGGATGGAACTTGAAGCCGCGTACGCCGAAGTCCTCTATCAACCGCCGCGCCTCCCGTACCCCGGCCGCGCCGCGGCTCGGATCGATACTCGCGAACGGGATGATGATGTCCGCGTTCTCCGCGGCGCGGACGGCCACCTCCTCGTTGGTCGGTCGTGCGGGATCCTCCGGTCGATCCTTGACGTCGACGATGAACGTCACCGCGGCCATGTTGCGCTCACGGTAGTAGGCCGCCAGCTCGTCGACGGTGTAGCTGACGGGCTGCGTCTTGAAGTAGCTGGCCAGTTCGGTGACCTCGGCATCGACGGTGGTCGCGGGAGCGGAAACCGAGCGATGAACGTGGGTGTGCACGTCGATGGCGACGATCCGGTCGAGGTCGATGCTTCGTGCGGGTGAGGCGGGTGAGTCGGTCACGGTTGCAGACTTTCATGCTGACAGGATCGTTGACAACAATTTCGAGCCGTGCCTAGTCTGTGCCAACCACCGGGAGCTGATGGATGAAAGCCATCGTGTGCGTGCCAGGCGGCGTCGAGGTCGCCGACGTGAAGGACCCGGTGCCGGCCGCCGGTGAGGTCGTGGTGGCGGTCGAGGCGTGCGGGCTCTGTGGATCCGACGTGCACGCCATAGAGCTGGGGTTCACCGCGGACGGTCAGATTCTCGGCCACGAGTTCGCCGGCCGCGTGGTGGAGGTGGGTGCCTCGGTCGGTACCGGCTGGATCGGCGAGGCGGTCGCGGTCGATCCCATCGGCTCGTGCGGCTCGTGCCGCGCCTGTACCCGCGGCGTGCCGTTCGGCTGCCGAGCCGTGCCGAACCTGGGGATCACCGCACCCGGCGCGTACGCGCAGTACGTCGCCGTTCCCGAACGCCAGCTGGTCCGGCTACCCGGCGAGCTTGCGGTGGAGCAGGGTGCCCACGCCGAACCGCTCGCGGTCGCCCTCCACGCGGTGGACCTTGCCCGGGTGGGTCCCGGCGACTCGGTACTCGTCTACGGCGTCGGGCCGATCGGACTGAACGCCATCATGGCGCTGCGGCTGGCCGGCGTCGACCGCATCGTGGGCGCGGGCCGGTCCGCGGGCCGCCGTGCGGCCGCAGCCGCGGTCGGTGCGGACGCGGTGGTGGACACCCGCGAGACGAGCATCGCGGACATCGGCGCACGGTTCACCGCTGTGCTGGAGTGCTCCGGCGCGCCGGGCGCGTTTGTGGAGGCTCTGGACGTCCTGGAACCGGGTGGCAGCTACGTCGAGGTCGCGATCACCGCCGAGACGGCACCGGTACCGCTGCTGCGGCTCGTCGTCGACGGCGTGACCATCGTCGGCAGCTGTGCCTTCGACGCCCCGACATACGCGCGCGCGGTCGAGCACATCGGCGCCGGCCGGGTCCCGGTGGCTTCGCTCGTCAGCGAACGCGTGGGACTCGAGGCGACCCCCGAGGCACTGGTCCGGCTGCGTACCCCGGGCGACCTGGTCCGGGTGCTCACCCGGCCGTGGGACCAATAGGAGTCCACAATGGACGAGTTTGCCGGACGAGTAGCCGTCGTCACCGGCGCCGGTAGCGGCATGGGCAAGGCGTTCGCCAAGCGCTTCGCGGCAGAGGGCATGAAGGTCGTCGTCGCCGACATCGAGACGGATGCGCTCGCGCGGACCGTCGAGGAGCTGCGCGCCGACGGGGTGGCCACGATCGGCGTACCGACGGACGTGTCCGATGTGGACGCCGTCCGGCACTTGGCGGACGTGGCGAGCGAAGAGTTCGGCGACGTACACCTGCTGTGCAACAACGCCGGCGTCGAGGGATACCTCGACGGTCCCGTCTGGGAGGCCACGGCCAAGGACTGGAGGTGGACGTTCGGGGTCAACTACTGGAGCGTGGTGTACGGCCTCGAGGCGTTCGTGCCGCGGATGCTCGCGCACGGTCAGCCGGCACACGTGGTCAACAACGTGTCGATGACCGCGGTCATCGCACCGGGAAACCTGTACGGCATCTGCAAGCACGCGGTCCTGGCCCTGACCGAGGTGCTCGCCCGTGACCTGCGCGAGCGGGACGCCCGGATCGGCGTCACCGCCCTGTGCCCGGGCACGATCGCGACGAACCTCTTCCACGGCAGCCGCAACCGACCCGAGCACCTGCGCAACGAGCACGAGATCCCGCAGGAGGGCCGGGAGTTGCGGGACCGGATGCACGCCCGGCTGGCCGAGGGCATGTCACCCGCCGAGGTGGCCGACAAGCTGGTCGACGCGATCCGGGCCAACGCGCTGTACCTGCTCACCGACCACGAATGGGATGAGCTGATCGTCGACCGGCACAACGCCATTCTCGCCGGCGTGAGCCAGCAATGACCGGAGGATTCGAGGACAAGGTCGCCGTCGTGACCGGAGCCGCCGCTGGGTTCGGACTCGCCGTGTCCACGCGCCTGACCAAGGAAGGTGCCCGCGTGGTCATGGTGGACCGCGCGGCCGATGCGTTGCACGAGCGGGCCGCGGCGCTCGCCGGCGCCGTGCCCGTCGTCGCCGACGTGAGCCGGGAAGCCGACGTCGACTCCTATGTGGACCGAGCCGTCCAGCACCACGGACGGGTGGACCTGTTCTTCAACAACGCCGGTATCGAGGGTCGTTGGGCTCCGATGACCGAGCTGTCGGTGGACGAGTTCGACTCGGTCATGGCGGTCAACACCCGGGGCGTGTTCCTGGGTCTGCGGGCGGTGCTGCGGGTGATGAAGCCGCAGGGCTCCGGGGCCATCGTCAACACCGCCTCGATGGCCGGCATCCGCGGCGGACCCACCAACGCGCCGTACGTCGCCTCGAAGCACGCGGTCGTCGGCCTGACCCGCTGCGCCGCGCTCGAGGGTGCGCCGTACGGGATCCGGGTCAACGGCATCGCCCCGGGCCACATCGACACCCGGATGGCGCGCGACCTGACGGCACAGCTCGACCCGGCCGACCCGCGGGCGGTGTACGAGCGGGTAGCCGCCTCCGTGCCGCTCGGCAAGCGGTACGGCACCGCGGACGAGGTCGCCAATCTGGTCGTCTGGCTGCTCTCGGACGAGGCGTCGTACATGTCCGGCTCCACGCACCTCATCGACGCCGCGGTCAACGCCTAGAGCGGTCAGCCCACCACTCGCAATCAGCCCACCACTCGCAAGAAGTCGCCACAGAACAGGCCCAGGGCGACCGCCGCTCCGATGGCGGCGACGATCCAGAACCGGATGACGATGGTCACCTCGCTCCAGCCGGCGAGTTCGAAGTGGTGGTGCAGGGGCGACATCCGGAACACTCGCCTGCGGGTTGTCTTGTACGACACCCGCTGGATCACCACGGACATGGTGACGATGACGAACAGCAGCGCGATGATCGGCAGCAGCAGAACGGTGCGGGTGGCCAGCGCCATGCCGGCGATGAGCCCGCCCAGCGCCATGGCACCGGTGTCGCCCATGATGATGCGCGCCGGTGACGTGTTCCACCACAGAAAGCCGATGCAGGCGCCGACCCCGGCGCCAGCGATCAGGGCGATCTCCAACGGGTCGCGGACCGCGTAGCAGTAGTCGTTCCCGACGCTGCGGACGTAGTCGATGTCCGCGCACCAGTGCCGGTACTGCCAGAACGCGATGAGGAGATAGGCGGCGAGGACGATCGCCGAGGCGGTGGTCGCCAGCCCGTCCAAGCCATCGGTGATGTTGACCCCGTTGGTCGTGGCCATGACCACGAGGATGAAGAACACCACCGCGCCGGCCTTGGTCAGGTCCAGCCAACTGATGTCACGGACGAAGGACAGGGTCGTGCTGCCCACGGTCTGGCCGTTCGTGCTGGGAAAGTACAGAGCGATGATCCCGAACGTCGCCCCTACCAGGATCTGGCCGAGCAGTTTGCCCCGTTCGCTCAGCCCGCCGCTGTTGCGCTTGCGCACCTTGAGGAGATCATCGATAAACCCGACGAACCCGCTGAAGACCATCAACCCGAGGAGCACCAGCCCGGTCATCGTCGGCGTGCTCTGCGCGATCTGCACCTCCGGCAGGGTGGTCAGCGTCAGCATGCCCATGGCGTACGCGACCAGCGTGCCGAGGATGATGACCAGACCACCCATCGTGGGCGTGCCCTGCTTGACGAAGTGCCCCTTCGGCCCGTCGACACGGATTGGCTGGCCGGCCTTTAGCGCCCGGATCACCCGGATGGCCAACGGCGTGCAGAACAGCGAGATCACGAACGCGACAGCCGCGGCGACGATGACCGCCCTCACACGGAATCTCCTCCCAGCGGCCACCGACGCCACCCCAGCTTCGCCGCAGGGGCTAACTCTAGAGCGCTGGAGATCTACTCAGAGTTCCAGTACCAGCGGTCCCTGCCGGCAACCGGAGACGCAGATCAGCATCGTCCGCGACGCCTCGCGTTCCTCCTCGTTCAGCAACGAGTCGCGATGGTCGGGCACACCCGCGAGCACCTCGGTCTCGCAGGTGCCGCAGATGCCTTCGGTGCACCAGGAGAGGACGTCGATACCGCACTCCTCGGCGACGGACAGGATCGAACGCCCCGGCGGGATCGTCAGCGTGACACCGGATCGTACGCACACGACCTCGAACGGCTCGGTCACGTGCTCCGACATTAGGTGGCCTCGATCGCCCCGACCACGTGCAGATGGCGTCGGTCGCGTACGACGAACGACGTAGGTCGCTACTGCGGTCCCGGTACCAGACCTTCCCGGATCGCCATCAACGCGGCCTGCGTACGCGAGGTCAGGTTGAGCTTGCTCAGCACGTTGCTGACATGGGTACGGGCGGTCCGCTCGCTGATGACGAGGATGTTGGCGATCTCGCGGTTGGAGCGGCCCTCGCCGAGCAGCGCGAGGATCTCGCGTTCCCGGGGAGTCAGCAGCCCCGGCCCGGCCGGCCCGCACCGCAGGTCCTGGGTGAGCCGGCGGGCGATCTCCGAGTCGAGGTGCACCTCGCCGCGGACGGCCGCCCGGATGGCGGCGCTGACCTCGGCGGCCTCGGCATCCTTGAGCAGGTACCCCACGGCCCCGTTGCGCAACGCCGCGTTGATCCGCTCGACCTCGCCGAAGCTGGTGAGGACCACCACCCGGCAGGAGGGGAAGCGCTCGACGATGTGCGCGGTGGCCTCGATGCCGTTCATGTTCGGCATGACGAGGTCCATGAGTACGACGCCGGGCAGCGAGTCGCGTGCCGCCAGCTCGTCCAGCCGCCGCAGGGCCTGCTCGCCGTCGGCGGCCTCGCCGACGAGGACGAAGTCGTCGATGAACTCGAGGTACGCGGCGAGTCCGCTGCGGACGACCGCGTGGTCGTCGACGATGAACACGCCCACCGGTGGGTCACTCACGACGGGTCCTCTCCGGCAGCGGGATCGTCACGCGTACATGGCCGCCCTTGCCCGATCTGCTGCGCAGGACGACGCTGCCACCCCAGCGCTGAGCCCGTTCCCGCATGGACAGCATGCCCAGCGATCCGGCGGACTGCAGCGGCCGGTGGAAGCCGACCCCGTCATCCTCGATGTCGACGACGAGCAGGCCGTTGCCGGCGCCACGGACCGCGATCTCCACCACGACCGCGGTTGCCTGGGCATGTTTGACGACGTTATGTAGCGCCTCCTGCACGATGCGGTATACGTCGTCCTCCATCCCGGACGGCAGCGCCACGAACTCCAGGTCACTGCGGAAGGTCGCCGCGATACCGGTACGGGTACCGAGCGACTCGACCCACGCCGCCACCGATCCGATGAGGCCGTTCTCGGCCAGCCCGCCGGGGCGCAGTTCGAAGATCAATGCCCGCAGGTCGTCCAGGGCGGCGCGAGCGGAGGTCGCGAGTGCGTCGGCGTGCTTGCCCAGGGTCGCCACCGCGCCGTCCCGCTCGATGCCCAGGCGCAGTGCCTCGGCTCGCATCTTGATGGAGAACACCTGCTGTACCACGGAGTCGTGCAGATCCGCCGCCACCCGGTGGCGTTCCTCCCGGCGCGCCTCGATCTCGGCCGCGCTCACCAACTCGGCGCGGTCGACCGCGAGGGCGGCCTGTTCGGCCATGGCGACGAGGAACGCGATGTCCTCGGCCGTCGGCGGCTGCTCCTGGGGTGTGCAGAACGCGTTGAGCACGCCGACCGTACGCCCGTCGACGATCAGCGGTACGCCGACGTAGCTGTCCCAGTCGGGCTGGTCCATGATCTCGTGCAGCGGCGCCCACCGCGGGTCCGCCAGCACCTGCGGCTTGCGATGCGGGACCGTGACGACCTTTCCCGTCGCGAACGCGGACAGCATCTTCAACTCGGCTCCGAGTTGCTGACAGCGTTGCAGCCTGGCGATGAAGTCGCTGTCGTCGCGGAACCCGGCGGTACCGAGCAGGCGCACCCGGGTGCCGGTGTCGTCCAGCGTGATGACCTGTACCGCCGCGATCTGATCGGCCCGCACCACCTCGGCGGCCACTGCGTCGACCGTCGCGGCCAGGTTGCCGACGGCCGCCACGGTGGACGAGGCCCGGGCGATGGCGGCGAGCCGCCGCTGCACAACTCTGGACCGGGTCACGTCGGTCAACCAGGCGGCCCGCAACGGTGCCAGCGACGGCGCCGATACGAGTCGGCAGTCCACCTCGAGGCGGCGCAGACCACGTTCCACGACGACCGGCTCGCCTCCGCCGTTCGCGTCCGGCTCGAACGCGGCCAACAGCACGTCCGGTAGCCGGTCCACGTCGCCGAGGATCCGGGCCGCCTCGTCGTTGCGCAGCCGGATCGTGCCGTCGGTGTCGACGACGACCAGACCCGCTGGCGCGGAGACCGCCAGCCCATGGAACAGCTCGTCCTCCCAGGCCGCGCTGCTCGGTACCGCTCGGTGGATCGACCGGGTCGACACCGCTATCCCCAGGCCGTCGGCGGCATCAGCGGCGACGGCCCCATCTCGGCGAGCCGGCGGAGCGCCTCGACGACGCTGAACAGGTGCTCGCGCATGGCCCTCTCGGCGCGTTCGGGATCGCGCGCGCAGACCGCCTCGATGATCGCGAGGTGCTCCTCGAGACCCTGGGCCGGCCGCCCGGGCAGGAGCGCCACCTGGAACTGGTACCGCACGCCCTGGTAGCGCAACCGGTCGAGCAGGGTGTTCACCGTGGCCTGCTTGGCGATCTCGCGAAC
>DASRII010000594.1:0-18189 GCA_035650075.1 Micromonosporaceae bacterium
CAATCCGGTCGATCTCGTCGGTCGGTACGCCCGGCTTGCAGTGCTCGCCGGCCAGCACCACCGCTTGGGCTGCCAACCGGCTGGCGATCCGCATCCGCTCGATCGTCTCGGGTGTCTGCACGTGTGACCCGCGCCAGGGTCTCGGCCCGCGTTTGCCCACGTATTCGGGGCGCGGGATGTGCGGCGGAACCTGGCGCCACGGCGAGATCGTCCCGGGGCGCAGCGGGGCGCGGACGTTCATGCCGGGAAGCCTACCTGCCTCCCCGTTCGTCGATCTTGGACTCGCCGTGATCACACCCTACCGGTCACGAGCGCGCTAGCTGCCGTGATCGGCGCTCGCGGGTGATCTCGACCAGCGCCTCGAAGAGGCGGAAGTCCGAGGTGTCCTCCGGGTGCCACTGCACTCCGATGACGAACTCCCGCGTCGGGTCTTCGACGACCTCGATCAGGTTGTCCTCCGGGCACCAACCGGTGGGCAGCAGTCGACCCGGATCGGCGATCCCCTGGTGGTGGAACGAGTTCACCTGGACGACATCGCCGAGGATCTTGTACGCCATGCTGCCCGGCTCGAGCCGCACCGGGTGCTCGCCGAACTTCGGTCCGGCGATCGGGCGGTGGTTGTGGTGACCGAGCACGTCGGGCAGGTGCTGGTGCAGCCGACCGCCGTACGCGACGGTCATCAGCTGCATGCCCCGGCAGATGCCGAGGATCGGCAGGTCACCGGCGATGGCGGCGCGCAGCAGGACGAGCTCGGCGCCGTCGCGCTCAGGCTTGACGTTGGTAGTGGGATGCGGCTTCTCGCCATAGAGAGCTGGGTCCACGTCGGAACCCCCGGCAAATATGATGCCGTCGATTCGGTCCAAAATGTCCACGTCTGGGTCATCTGGCGTGATGAGTACGGCGCGCCCTCCACTCGAGTGCACCGCATGGACGTACGACAGCGGCAACACCGCCGCAAACGTGTCCTGCAGTCCGAATCTGGTCTCCTCTGCGTACGTAGTGATGCCGATGACCGGCCGCGACACGGGTATCTCCTTTGCGTTGGTTCGACTCCCCGTACTTTCCCAACCTACCGGGGTGCACCTACCGGGATCGTCCTCCAGAAAGTCACAGTGGCGTCACGTACGCGCCGGTGATGCCTCCGTCGACTACGAAAGCGCTCGCTGTTACGAACGACGCGTCGTCACTGGCCAGGAACGCCACAGCGGCCGCGATTTCTTCCGGCTGGGCGAAACGGCCCATCGGTACGTGGACGAGACGGCGGGCCGCGCGTTCCGGGTCGGCGGCGAACAGCTCCCGCAACAGCGGCGTGTCGACCGGTCCCGGGCAGAGCGCGTTGACCCGGATGCCCTCCCGGGCGAACTGCACGCCCAGCTCTCGCGACAGCGCGAGCACGCCACCCTTGCTGGCGGTGTACGAGATCTGCGACGTCGCCGCCCCGATCAACGCCACGAACGAGGCGGTATTGATGATCACACCGCGGCCTCGAGCCCGCATGTGGCCGAGCGCGTACTTGCAGCACAGGTACACCGAGGTCAAGTTCACCCGCTGTACGCGCTCCCATGCCTCCAGGTTGGTCGTCAGGATCGAGTCGTCCTCGGGCGGCGATATACCCGCGTTGTTGAACGCGATGTCGACCCGGCCGTGCCGCTCCACCACGCCGTCGAAGAGGTTCCGGACCGCAGCCTCGTCGGCCACGTCACAGGCCACGAACTCCCCGTCGACCTCTCTCGCGGCGGCGGCGCCCGCATCGGCGTCGATGTCCACCGCGACCACGAACGCCCCCTCGCTGGCGAACCGCCGCGACGTAGCCAGACCGATACCGCTACCCGCCCCCGTGATGACCGCGACGCGGTCCCGTAGCCGATCCACTCACTCCTCCGTACTGATGAAGACGTTCTTGGTGTCGGTGAACGCGCGTAGGGCGTCCGGCCCCAGCTCGCTGCCGAGCCCGGACTGCTTGACGCCACCGAACGGCGTCCAGTAGCGCACCGACGAGTTCGAGTTGACCGACAGCGTGCCCGACTCCACCCCGCGCGCCACCCGGATCGCCCGCCCGACGTCGCGGGTCCAGATCGAGCCGGACAGGCCGTACTCGGTGTCGTTGGCCAGCCGTACCGCGTCCGCCTCGTCCGCGAACGGCAGCACCGACAGGACCGGGCCGAAGATCTCCTCGCGCCAGTGCCGGTCGCCGGGCGAGCGGGCGAGCAGGACCGTCGGCGGGTACCAGAAGCCCTTGCCGCTCGGGCACGTACCGCGGAACGCCACCTCCGCACCGTCCACATAGGACGCCACGGTGTCGCGCTGGCTCGCCGAGATCAGGGGTCCCATCGCGGCCCGCTCGTCGGCCGGGTCGGTGACCCGGAAGGCCCGTACCGCGGGCTCGAGCAGCTCGAGGAAGCGCTCGTACACCCGCGCCTCGACCAGCAACCGCGACCGCGCGCAGCAGTCCTGACCCGCGTTGTCGAAGACGGCGTACGGTGCGTTGGCCGCTGCCTTGGCCAGGTCGGCGTCCGCGAAGACGATGTTCGCGCTCTTGCCGCCGAGCTCGAGCGTCACCCGCTTCACCTGTGCGGCGCAGCCGGCCATGATGCGCTGGCCCACCTCGGTCGATCCGGTGAAGCAGATCTTGCGTACCGCCGGATTGGTGACGAACCGCTCCCCCACCACGCTGCCCTTGCCGGTCAGGACGGTGAAGACCCCCTCGGGCAGGCCCGCCTCGAGCGCCAACTCGCCCAGCCGCAGGGCGGTCAAAGGGGTCAGCTCGGCCGGCTTCAGCACCACCGTGTTGCCCGCCGCCAGCGCCGGGGCAAAGCCCCAGCTCGCGATCGGCATGGGAAAGTTCCACGGTACGACGACGCCTACGACACCGAGCGGCTCGTGGAACGTCACGTCCAGGCCACCCGGTACCGGGATCTGCCGGCCGGTCAGGCGCTCCGGGGCGGCGGCGAAGTAGTGCAGGACATCCCGGACGTTGCCGGCCTCCCAGCGCGCGTTGCCGATCGTGTGGCCGGAGTTGCGGACCTCGAGCTCGGCCAGCTCCTCGACGTGCGCGTCGACGACGTCGGCGAAGCGGCGCAGCAGCCGCGCCCGGTCGCCAGGCGCGACCGCACGCCACGCCGAGAACGCGCGCCCGGCTCGGGCGATGGCCTCGTCGGTCTCCTCGATACCGTTCGCCGGTACGTCCGCGATGACTTCCTCGGTCGCCGGGTTCACCACCACTGTCATTGCCCACCTTCGCTCCGCTGCGCGCCTTGTGCGCTCCGCTACGCTCATAGCCGCTCGAACCCCCGGTACAGCTCCCAATCGGTGACCGCCGCGTCGTATGCGGCCAGCTCCACCCGCGCGTTGTTCGCGTAGTGGTCGACGACCTCGTCGCCGAACGCCGCCCGGGCCAGCTCGCTGTACTCCCATGCGGCGAGAGCGTCCCGCAGCGTCGACGGCACCTGCGGCGCGGACGTGTCCTCGTACGCGTTGCCCACGAACTCGGGCTCGAGCGACAGCTCGCTCGTGATGCCGTGCACCGCGCCCGCGACGAGCGCCGCGACGGCCAGATACGGGTTCACGTCCGCGCCCGGTACCCGGTTCTCGACCCGCAGCGACCCGCCGTGCCCGACGACCCGCAGCGCGCAGGTCCGGTTGTCCCGGCCCCACCGCATGGCGGTCGGTGCGAAGCTGCCGGGCTGGTACCGCTTGTACGAATTGACGTGCGGCGCGAGGCAGAGCGCGAACTCGCGGGTGCTGGCGAGCAACCCGGCCACGACCCGTTCGCCGAGGGGTGAAAGCCCGGCCGGCCCGTCCCCGGCCATCAGCGGAAGGTCGGTAGCGGCGTCGCGCAACGAGAAGTGGATGTGGCAGGAGTTGCCCTCGCGCTGGTTCGGCTTGGCCATGAACGTCAGGGACATGCCCTCCTGCGCGGCGATTTCCTTGGCGCCGGTCTTGTAGACGCTGTGGTGGTCGCACGTCGTCAGCGCGTCGGCATAGCGGAACGCGATCTCGTGCTGGCCGAGGTTGCACTCCCCCTTCGCGCTCTCCGGCACCAGCCCGGCGCCGGCCATCTCGATCCGTATCCGGCGCAGCAGCGGCTCGACTCGGGCGGTGCCGAGCACCGAGTAGTCCACGTTGTACAGGTTGACCGGGGTGAGATCGCGGTAGCCGCGCCGCCACGCGTCCTCGTACGAGTCGCGGTACACGATGAACTCGAGCTCGGTGCCGGCATACGCCGCCAGCCCGAGCCCCGACAGCCGGTCGAGCTGGCGCCGGAGGATCTGCCGCGGGGAGGCGATCACCGGCGAGCCGTCGAACCAGGCGAGGTCGGCCAGCAGCATCGCGGTTCCCGGCTGCCACGGCACGCGGCACAACGTATCGAAGTCGGGTCGCATCGCGAAGTCGCCGTACCCGCGCGCCCACGAGGACATCGCGTAGCCGTCCACTGTGTTCATGTCCACGTCCACCGCGAGCAGGTAGTTGCAACCCTCGCTGCCGTGGGCGACGACCTCGTCGAGGAAGTACGGCGCGTGGAACCGCTTGCCCTGCAGCCGGCCCTGCATGTCCACAATGGCCAGTACGACGGTGTCGACCATGCCCATCTCCACGTCGACCCGCAGTTCCTCCAGCGTCATCGCCGGTGCCCGACGGCCCACGCCCACCTCCTGATCGAAAGGTTGCTCACCGAACCTCTACCACAGTCGTCCTGGAAAGCCAGCGGCGCGGCCGGTCCGACGGGAGTCGGCCCGGCCGCGCCGCGACCAGAGGGGGATGCGCGGTGGTTCAGGAAAGGGCGTTGACCACCAGGGTGGCGGCCCGCACGTGCTGGGCGTACGCGTCCGGGAACGCCGACCCCTGTACGGCCTGTGCGGCCTCGGTGACCGCCATGCTCTGCCAGCCGTTCACGCTGGCGAGGGCGTCGTAGAAGGCCTTCGCCGCGTACACCGGATCCATCAGCTGCCTGGGAGATCCCCAGCCCGACTCGACCCGCTGCTGGAACAGACCCAGGGAGTCGTAGTCGAAACCGGTTCCCTGGTTCGGCAGCCGCATCGACTGCGGGTGCGCCGGGTTGGCCAGGTTCTTCAGCTTGCTCTCCTGCATCGCCGTGGCGATCGCGATGATCTGCGCACGCTTGGGCAGCTTGGCCTGCTTGCCGACGCGGACGATGACGGCCGCGTTGTCCATCTGGGCCTGGGTCAGTCCGGCGACCGGCTTCGGCTTGGCGGGCTTGGCTGGCTTGACGGCCTTCGGCTTCGCCGGGGCGGTCTTCGCCTTCGGGGTCGCGGGAGCCGCCTGCTGGCGATTGCTGGAGCGGGAGGTGGTGGACTGCTGGGTGCGGACCGCCCCGAGATCCGGGACGGTCTTGCGCGCCGCCGCACCGTCCACAAGGGTCATTGCGGCGGCGGACACTGTGCCCTGCGTCTCACCCGTGTGTTTCTGCGAAAAGGCGTCGAGCAGTGGTACCACCCATACGAGCGTGAGCACCGCTGCGGCTATCCACCGCCGGTACCCGACCACCGCGTTGAACGTAGCTGTCAGATTCGTGAATGGCCGGGTGAACGGACGCCACCGGCCGACCTCGTTGTCGACACGCATCGAGCAACCGTAGGCAAGGTCCAGATCCTGATCCAGTACTCAGCGTGTGCGCTGAACCACTTTTGGCGACGCACTTCGACCGTTCGCGGGTCGGCCCGTTCGCCCCGGGTAGCCACCTCACTTTTCTGGCGAACTGCACAAACCAGTCCGGGTAGTGTCTCGTCAGGTCAGTCCACGCCTACGCTTTGTGTGGTTGCGATTACAGAGCGCGAACGTCCACGTAGGACAGTGTGGCGTACCGTCGGACCCATGACCCGCAAACGCGTGATCCTCAGCGGCGAGGTGCAGGGCGTCTTCTTCCGGGACACGTGCCGGCGCCTGGCGCTCGAGCACGGCGTCGGCGGCTGGGTGCGCAACCGACCGGACGGGACGGTCGAGGCCGTCTTCGAGGGACCGCCCGGCGACGTCGATCACATGGTCGCGTGGGCGCGGCGCGGTCCGCGGGGGGCCAGGGTCGAGCACATCGAGGTGTACGACGAATCGCCCGTGGGCCTGGCCGACTTCACGATCCGCCGTTCGCCCTGAGCAGATTGCCACCTGCTGTGTAACGGTGTAATCGTGTAAGCATGGAACGCAACCACTGGGGCCACCGGAGCGAACCACCGCCCACGGACGACGCCGCCGGCTGGATCACCGGACTACTTCCGGACGACTGGTTCACCGCCCGCCCCGAGATCACCATCGACCGCGACGAGATCGTCATCGTCGGCACGCTCGGCGAGCCGGCCCACGCCGAGGGCTCGACAGACGCCGACCGGGCAGCCGCCGAGCAGGGACGCATCGCGAGCTTCCGGGAGTCGACCCGGGACCGCCGGATCAAGCTGGCCCGGCAGACCGAACACCGGTACCGGCGCAAGGTCGCCTGGGGGGTGTCCTGCGGCGGTACCTCCGAACTGTTCACCACGCTGTCCGCGCCCGTGATGACCCGGCTGCGCCAGCCGGAGCGACAGGTCCTCGACACGCTGGTGGACGCCGGCGTGGCCCGGTCCCGCTCGGACGCGCTCGCCTGGTGCGTGCGGCTCGTGGCCCAGCACACCGACGACTGGCTCAACCAACTGCGGGACGCGATGGGTGCCGTCGACGAGCTGCGGCGCCGCGGCCCGGACACCGTCTAACTAGCGGCGGCTTCCAGTTCAGGGGTCTCGTCCGTCGTAGCGGGCGGGGCGGACGTCGGGGTGGACGACTGGCCGAGCTGTTCGTAGAGCATCCCGGCCTGGTGGGCCAGTGCGCCGACAATTGCCGGCACGATCGGCAGGATCCAGTCGGCCACGAGGCCGCGGTGCGGCAGGTTCAGGATGAGTACCGCGGCAGCCGCGCCACCGAAGCCCTCGACCATGCCCCGCCAAGCGGCCCGCCCGGTGTGGGCGATCGCGGCACGCCGGGCGGCTCGGTCACCGAGGTCCGGAAAGCCGGCCAGTGCCCGGGCATCGCGGCGGCCGAAGTTCAGCCCGGCCATGACGGCGGTCACGGACGTACCCACTACGAGCGCCGCCAACGAGTTGTGCGTCAACGCGTAGACGACGCCCAGTGCGCCCGCTCCGGAGCCGAGGGCGATGCCGGCGCGGATCCATTCCTTCTTGTCTCCGGGGTACCAGTAGTACTTCGTGGTGTTCTCGGAGACCTGCTTGACGATCCGCCCCATGGGGGTACTCACCTCGCTGGCCGTAACCTTGCGTCTCAAATATCGTTACTGAATGTGATCACCATCGTCGGGTCATCCCGCGATGTGAGACGCCCTGTTCACAGCAGAACAGTGGCGAACGTGTCGGTCTGGCGGAAACCGCATCGAGCGTAGACGCGCCGAGCGGCCTCGTTGTAGTCGTTCACGTAGAGGCTCACAGTCGGCGCGACCCGGCGCAACGCATCCCGTACCACGGCGGCCATGCCGGCGATGCCCAGGCCCTGACCGCGCCAGTCGGGCGCGACCCATACGCCCTGGACCTGCGCGGTGTGCCGGGTCACGACCGCAAGCTCCGCCTTGAAGACCACTTCCCCGCCGACGAACCGGGCGTACGCGCGCCCGCCCCTAACCAGATCGGTGACGCGGCGCCGGTACCCCTGCCCACCGCCCTCGGCCACCGGACAGATCCCGACCTCCTCCGTGTACATCGCCACGGCAGCCGGGTAGAGCACGTCCACCTCGTCCGGGCGGACCACCCGTACCGACGGATCCACCGCGACGGCCGGCGGCCGGTCGGCGACCAGAAATGGTTGGGTGTCGCGAACGTCGCGGGCCGGACCCCAGCGCTCCCGCAGCCGCTCCCAGAGCGGAAGCGTCGCGGCGGCCGGCCCGACGATCGACGAGCAACTCGGTGGCCGGACCGGAAGCGTCTCGGCGAACGCGGCCACCGCGGCACTCGACGCGTTGACGGGCAACAGGTTCGCACCGACCCAGCACAGGGCCTCGAGCTGGCGATGGGTGCCGTACCCGAACAGCGCGCCGTCGGCGAGCCAGCCGAAGCCCGAATGAACGCGGTCGGCCACCGCGGCCGACGCCACAGGGTCGCGTTCCAGCACGCGTTCGATCGCCGCACGGTCGAAACTATTCAGCCGGCGCGCTGGAGTGGCGGTCAGCACAGATACACGGTAGTCACAGATCTGTCCCTTGTCAGAGATACGTTGCCGATATATCGTTAACACATCAACGATCTACCAATGGGGAGACCAGACATGCACAGATGGGCACAACAGGAACGATGGTCGACATTCGGCCCGTGGCGACCGCCGTTCGGTCCGTTCGGACCGGGGCACGGTCACCGGCGCGGACGGGGGCGGGCGGGCCGGCGCGGCAACGTCCGTGCGGCGGTGCTCGCGCTGCTCAACGAGCGGCCGATGCACGGCTACGAGATGATCCAGGAGCTGGACCAGCGCACGGGCGGCATCTGGCGCCCGAGCCCCGGCTCGATCTACCCGACACTCCAGCTGCTGGAGGACGAGGGTCTGATCGTCAGCGAGACGTCCGAGGGCCGGAAGCGGTTCACGCTCACCGATGCCGGTCGGACCGAGGCCACGCAGGCTGCGGAGAACGCGCCGTGGCGGGAGTTCGAGGACGACACCGTGTCGGAGGCGCAGGAGTTCAAGGACGCGGCGTTCGGCATCATGCACGCGCTGCGCCAGGTGGGCTTCGCCGGTACCGACGAGCAGCGCAGCCGCGCGCTCGAGGTGCTCGTGGAGACCAAGCGCAAGCTCTACGCGATCCTCGCCGACAGCGAGTAACTGTCCTTAGTGGACGGTAACGGTGGGGCCTGGGACCAGGGCGCGGAGTTCCTCCGGGAGCTCCGCGCCCATCTCGTCCGCCAGCCGCAGCGCTTCCTCGATGAGGGTCTCGACGATCTGCGACTCCGGTACCGTCTTGATGACCTGACCGCGTACGAAGATCTGGCCCTTGCCGTTGCCGGACGCCACCCCGAGGTCGGCCTCGCGAGCCTCGCCCGGCCCGTTGACGACGCAGCCCATGACGGCGACGCGCAGCGGTACCGGCAGCCCTTCCAGACCGGCGGTGACCTCTTCGGCCAGCTTGTACACGTCGACCTGCGCCCGGCCACACGACGGGCACGAGACGATCTCCAGTCCACGTTCCCGCAACCCCAGCGACTCGAGGATCGCGGTACCGACCTTGACCTCCTCGACCGGCGGAGCGGACAGTGAGACCCGGATCGTGTCGCCGATCCCCTCGGCCAGCAGGGCGCCGAACGCCACGGCCGACTTGATCGTGCCCTGGAACGCCGGGCCCGCCTCGGTCACGCCCAGGTGCAGCGGGTAGTCGCACTGCTCGGCCAGCTGCCGGTACGCGGCGATCATCACTACCGGGTCGTTGTGCTTGACCGAGATCTTGATGTCCCGGAACCCGTGCTCCTCGAACAGCGAGCACTCCCACAGCGCCGATTCGACCAGGGCCTCGGCCGTCGCCTTGCCATAGCGAGCCAGCAGCCGCGGATCCAGCGAGCCGGCGTTGACACCGATCCGGATCGGTACCTTGGCATCGGCGGCCGCCCTCGCGATCTCCGCCACCTTGTCGTCGAACTGCCGGATGTTGCCCGGGTTGACGCGTACCGCGGCACACCCCGCGTCGATCGCCGCGAACACGTACTTCGGCTGGAAGTGGATGTCCGCGATCACCGGGATCTGCGACTTGCGGGCGATCGCCGGCAACGCCGCGACGTCGTCGGCCGACGGCACGGCTACCCGCACGATCTGGCAGCCGGTAGCCGTCAGCTCGGCGATCTGCTGCAGCGTCGCGTTCACGTCCGCGGTCAGCGTGGTCGTCATCGACTGCACAGACACCGGCGCGCCGCCGCCGACCGGTACCGATCCCACCATGATCTGCCGCGACGCGCGGCGCGGTGCCAAGGCGGGCGGGGGCGACTGCTCTGGGTCGCTGCGCGGCGTCAGACGCGCCGAGCCGGAGCGGTCGTAGGCGGGCATGCCGAGATTCACAGCGGTCAAGACGGGCTCACCTAGAGAAGAGAGTGATCGGGTTGACGATATCGGCGGCCACGGTCAGCAGTGTGAAGCCACCGAAGATGAAGATGATCGCATACGTCAGCGGCATCAGCTTGTAGTAGTCGACGCGACCCGGGTCGGGTCGGCCGAGCCTGGCGTAGATCCACGAACGCACCCGCTCGAACCAGGCGATCGCGATGTGACCGCCGTCGAGCGGCAGGATCGGCAGCAGGTTGAAGACGCCGACGAAGAAGTTCAGACCGGCCAGCAGCACGAAGAAGCTCGGCCACTCGCCCAGGTCGACCAGCTCGCCGCCGATGCGGCTGGCGCCGACCACGCTGATCGGGGTGTCCGGATCACGCGGCGCACCGGTCAGGGCGGCCCACAGCTTCGGGATCTTCTCCGGGAAGGACTTCAGGGCGGCCAGCGTACGGTCGAACATCATGCCCGTGGTCGAGGTGGCCTTGCCCAGGGCGGCGATCGGACCCGCCGTGGTGGTCGGTACATCCGCGGTGACGCCCAGCACACCGACCGTCTCGAGGTCGGCGTCGGTGATCTCGGAGGCCGACTTGTCCGACTCGACGACGCTCTGCTTGACGCGCTCGGTCGTGGCGACCGTGATCGGTACGACCGACGTGGTGCCGTCGCGGAGCACCGTCAGCTGCAGGGTCTTGCCGGCCGAGGCGCGGATGATGTCCGTCGTGGCGGTCCAACTGGCTACCTCGCGCCCGTCGATCGCGGTGATCGTGTCGCCGGGCCGCAGGCCGGCCTGTTTGGCCGGGCTGGCCGGAGGCTTGTTCGGGTCGCAGTCCACGAGCCGGCCGGTAGCCGCGTCGTACTTCCACTCGGGAGCGATGCAGTCGGACACCGTCTGGATCGGAGCGCGCTGGGTGGTCAGCTTCTCCTCGTCGGGCAGCGCCACGAACGCGAACAGCGCCCAGAGGATCACGAACCCGAGCACGAAGTGCGCCACCGAGCCCGCCAGCAACACGACGGTCCGCTTCCAGACCGGGAAGCGCCACATCGCGCGCGGCTCGTCCGCCGGGTCGACGTCGTCGTCCTGCGGTGTCATCCCGACGATCTTGACGAACCCGCCGAGCGGGATGCCCTTCACGCCGTACTCGGTCTCGCCCTTCTTGACGGACCACAGCGTCGGACCGAAGCCGACGAAGTACCGGCTGACCTTCATGCCGAACGCCTTGGCCGTGCCCATGTGTCCGGCCTCGTGCAGGCAGACGGAGACGAGAATGGCCAGTGCGAACAGAGCCGTACCGAGTACGAGCGCCATCAGGCTCCTTCCGCGATGATCTCATGAGCGCGGGTGCGCGCCCATGACTCCGCGGCGAGCACCTCCTCGACGGTACCTGGTTCCGCGAAATCGGGTGCGTCGGACAGAACGCGTTCGACCGTACCCACGATGCCCAGGAACGGCAGTCGGTGCGCGACGAACGCGGCGACGCACTCCTCGTTGGCCGCGTTGAAGATCGCCGGGCGGCACCTGCCGGCCTCCCCGGCGGCCTTGGCCAAGCCGACCGCGGGGAACGCCTCGCCGTCGAGTGGGCGCAGTTCCCAGGTGTGTGCCGCGGTCCAGTCGACGGACCGCGCCGACTCCGGCACCCGGTCGGGCCAGCCGAGTCCGAGCGCGATCGGCAGGTGCATGTCCGGCGGGCTGGCCTGGGCGAGGGTCGACCCGTCGGTGAACTCCACCATCGAGTGGATCACCGACTGCGGGTGGATCATCACGTCGATCCGCCGGTAGGGGACGTCGAACAGCTCGTGCGCCTCGATCACCTCGAGCGCCTTGTTGACCATCGTGGCGCTGTTGATCGTGACGACCGGGCCCATGTCCCACGTCGGGTGCCGCAGGGCCTGCTCGGGTGTGACGTCGGTCAACTCGGCCTTGCTGCGACCGCGGAACGCGCCGCCGCTGGCGGTCAGGATCAACCGCCGCACCTCACCCCGGGCGCCCCCGCGCAGGCACTGCGCCAGCGCCGAATGCTCCGAGTCGACCGGCACGATCTGCGCTAGCGACGTCTCTGCTCGCGGCTGCGGGGCTCGCAGGCTCGCTCCTCGCGCTCGCTGCCGCGCCAGCTCGGCCTGGACGAGCGGGCCGCCGGCTACCAGGGACTCCTTGTTGGCCAGGGCGAGGGTACGACCACAGCGCAGCGCGGCGAGCGTCGGCGCCAGGCCGAGCGAGCCAACAACCCCGTTGAGTACCGTGTGGCACGGCCATTCGGCGAGCTCGGTCATCGCGTCCGGGCCGGCCAGGATCTTCGGGATCCGGAAGCCGCCGGACGCGTACCCGCGCCGGGACGCCTCGGCGTAGAAGGCCAGCGCCAGATCCTGGGCGGCCGACGCGCGGGCGACCCCGACGACCTCGACCCCCAACGCCAACGCCTGCTCGGCCAGCAGCGCCACGTTTCCACCGCCGGCGCCGATGCCGACCACCCGGAACCGGTCCGGGTTGCGCTGCACGATGTCGATCGCCTGGGTGCCGATCGACCCGGTGGAGCCGAGCAGGACGATGGCGCGGGGGTCACTCACGACGTCATTGTCGCGTGCCCCAGGGCGGCCTAGTGCGGACAGGTGGCCCGGGAGTCGGACAACGTCGAGTCACTCGGGGCCGGGCAGAGGAACTGCTCGTACCGGGTGTCGTCGTCCACGAACCGCTTCAGCCACGAGATCATGTACTTGGCGATCGTCGTGTTCGATGAGTTGGGCGCGGTGTGGCTGGCGTTGTTCAGCTCCAGGTAGCCCTTCTCGGATGCGGCCGGAATGCTGTTGTAGAACGGGATCGAGTGGTTGGCGACCGGCGCCACCGTGTCGTTCTCCGCGCCGATGATCAGGGTCGGTACCGCGACGGTGGACCACGTCTTCGTGGTGTGCCAAGCGGTCAGTGGGATCGCGGCCTGCAGCGCGGGCCGCGTCCGCGCCGCCTCGAGGGTGCCGCCACCGCCCATCGAGTGGCCGCCAGCGGCCAGCCGGCTCGCGTCGATCCGGGACCGAACCGAGCTCTGCCCGGTCAGGTAGTCCAGCGCCGCCAACAACTGGCGGCCGCGGCTGGCCGGTTGGTCGAAGATGGAGTCGGTGTCGATGGTGAACACGACGAAGCCCTGGGACGCGAGCCGCGGCCCGAGCCACGCGATGCTGGACTGCCGGGCGGTGAACCCCGGCGAGATCGCGATCGCGCCGAACGTGCCCTCGGCGGTACTGGTCGGGAAGTAGATCGTGCCTCCGCCGAATCCGGCGACCGAGGACGGCACCGTGGTCTGGGAGAAGGCGAACGGACCGCGGGCGGCCTCGATGCTCGCCACGGTCGGGTCCGGGCCGCGCTGGAACGGGTTGTCCGCGGCCGATGCGGGTGGTGCGGCGACGACGCCGCCGACCAGTACGGCGAACGCGAGGGTCACCTTCGCGACAGTGAGTTTGCCCATGTCGACACACTCCAAGCGGAAGTTACCGGTGGGTTCATCGAACATAAGTGAGTGTCGATACCCTGCGCGAGGTGCCGGGACGAACGTGAGACGGCTGTCGCAGACTGACCCGGGGTCAGGTTGACCCGGGGTCAGGCGACCTGGAGCAGCGCGATGGCGGCCCGCTCGGCGAGGTCCCGATCGAGGGTGCGGCCGGTCAGCAGCTCGGCGTACAGCATCGACTCGAAGATGCGGACGTAGAGGAAGGCGAGCCGGTCGAGATCGGCGGTGAGCCAGCCGTCGTCGCTACCGGCCGCCTCCACGAGGATCTGCTTCTGCACGGCGACGGTCCGCTGGTGTACGCCGCCGGCCGCGGTGAACAGGACCCGGGCGGCGGTATCCGGCTCGGCGGCGAGGAAGGCGCGGAACGGCTCCGCGGCGAGCAGCCGGGTGCAGAACCGGCGGGTCACCTCGAGGACGCCGTCGATGCCGGTACCGGTGCGCTCCTTTCGCGCGAGCGTCAACTGCTGCTCACCCAGCCGCCAGAGCACCTCGCCGATCAGGCGGTCGCGCCCGTGCACGACCCGGTACAGCGTGGCGCGGCTGATGCACATGCTGCTGGCAAGCCGGTCCATGTCGATGGTCCCGTGCTGGAGGAAGTACCGACAGCCACCGCGGACGACATCCTCGTGGCTGACGACTCGCCGAGCCTCCACGCATCGATATTAGTTGTCTTTATGCGGGCGTCCACTGCAGCCAGTTGTCGGGATCCCCGAAGCCGGCCCGGCGATAGAAGGGCAGCGCCAGATCGCTCGAGTGCACAGTCACCCGGCGCAGTTCCCGTTGCCGCGCCTCGGCGAGGACCGCGCCGATCAGCGCCGCCCCGACGCCGCTGTTGCGCAGCTCAGGTACCACATACACGGACTGGACGTCACCGGTACGGCGATCGAGCTTCGACGGCGTCGGAACCCGGTTGGTCAGGTTGAGAAAGGCCATCCCCGACAGCCGGCCGTCGACCTCTACCACGAACGGCAGGTGCGTGTGGAGGTGGTCGACGACCCACGCGGCGAAGTACTCCACGAACGAGGTCCGGTCGATGCGGAGCGCCTCGCTGCCTTCGGTCTCCCAGCGCCAGCGCAGCCGCGCCAGGGCAGGGGCGTCGATCGCTGTTGCTCTGCGGACAGTCACCTGCATCCTGTGCATTCTGTCGGATGCCGTACGCCGCGCCTGGGTCGAGCCGATGTGACCCAGGGCCTGGTCGATCGCTGGGATACGGTCGACCAGGTCCGCGAGCGAAGCATTGGACCGCTCGGGTTCGCCGAGCGTCATGAGGTGGGCCATGCCCTGGTCGCCGGCCGCGGCCGCGATCGGAATCCCGTCGAGCATGAGCCGGATCCGCGGCGGGACGGCGTGCAGGACCTGGCGGCCGTCGTACCCCCCATAAGTCTCCGCGATCAGGGTGAGCCGCCGGGCGGCGGTCTCCGGGCCGATGTCGCGCCACAGCGGTACGCAGTTCCACGCGATGAATGCCAACTCGGACAGCGGCGTCGTGGGGCCGGCCATGTCCCAGTCGAAGACGCCCGCGAGGGCGTCGCCGTCGAAACAGACGTTGTACGGTGCGATGTCGTTGTGCCCGATCAGGGTGGCGCCGGGGATCGGGAAGTACCGCCACGGACCGGGATGGTGGAAGTCCGCGACCGCGTGGTGCAAGGCCCGGGTCCAGTCCACAATGGACATCAGTTGGCGGACGGTGAGCATCTCGGTATCCACGTCGACGACGTGACCCGGCTGATAGCTCAGAACTTCGCGGCCCGCGTCGTCGAAGCCGAGCACCCGCGGCACGTGCTCCAGGCGCGGCGCGACATGGGCGAGCAGCGCGTGTACCGCCGGCGTCCAGGGACCGGTCTGCCGCCGCACCGTGTCGCCGATGCGCACGACGGTCCCCATCCCTCCCGTGAACTGCTCCTCGTCCAGTTGGGGTCAGCTCCGGGCGACTACCTCGGCCATGCTGGCCGGGCCTTCGTTCCACAGCCGGTCGAGGCCGGTGACGCAGTACGCGTACGCCTTGCCGGCGGTCGCGGTGCGGTCGGTCCAACTGACGCGGCCGGCGCCGCCGGTCACGGTACCGATCAGCTGCGGCGGATCCGCGGTCTCGAGCTCGACGCGGTACACCGCGTGCCGGACCGCCGCGTCGCCCTGCGCCGTCCAGCCCAACGTGACCGCGCCCTCCGCGTCCCGGTGTGCCGTGTTCAGCTTCGGTGGGAACGGCCGGATGCCCGGCAGGTGGCGCATTGCCGGAACGAGTGCCGGACCGCCGTAGTGCGCCTTGCGGTACCGGCTGACCGCGCCGAGCGCGTCGTCGCGGACCTGCTTGGCG
The DNA here is from genome assembly GCA_035650075.1 of Micromonosporaceae bacterium. Lineage (GTDB taxonomy): Bacteria > Actinomycetota > Actinomycetes > Mycobacteriales > Micromonosporaceae > DASSUC01. Next base: position 15,817 of record DASRII010000594.1, read on the forward strand.
CTGAAGTGGATACTGCCGCTGACGGAGTACTTCGTGTTGAGGGCCAGCTGCCGGTCCAGCTGCGCCGGGTCACCCCAGGGCCCCTTCTCCCCCACCCGGTAGTCCGCTTGTCCAATGTAGAGCTGAACGTCCGTGCCCTCGACCACGGACGACCACCACGGCAGCAGCTTCGCGTAGTCCGCCTTGTCGAACCCGATGTACCAGTACAGCTGCGGCACCACGTAGTCGAGCCAGCCCTGTTTCACCCACAGCCGGGTGTCGGCGTAGATCGCGCCGTAGCTCTCCAAGCCGTTCGTGGCCGAGCCCTTCGGATCGGAGGTCTGGTTGCGCCAGATGCCGAACGGGCTGATCCCGAACTTCACCCAGGGCTTGATCTCCTTGATCCGCGCGTTCATTTCGCGCACGAACTGGTTCACGTTCTGCCGGCGCCAGTCGGCCTTGGTCGCACCGCCGCCGTACTGGGCGAACGCCTGCTGGTCGAGGAAGTCCTTCTTGGGTGCCGGGTACGGGTAGAAGAAGTCGTCGAAGTGCACGCCGTCGAGATCGTACTTCCGGACCGGTTCGAGGATCGAGTCCTCGACGTACCGGCGCGCCTCCGGAATGCCGGGGTTGTAGTAGAGCCGCGCGGACTTCGACCCCTGCGGGTAACTGACCGCCCACTCAGGATGACGGGCCAGCGGGTGGTTCGGTGGGAGGTCCGCCAGGTTACCGGCCTGGCTCGCCTTGTACGGGTTGAACCAGGCGTGGAACTCCATGTTCCGCGCGTGCGTCTCGGCAACCATGAACGCCATTGGGTCCCAGCCCGGTGACGTCCCGTCCCGGCGCCCCGTCAACCATTCCGACCACAGCACGTAGTCCGACGGCCAGAACGCGTCGCCGCTCGGTCGCACGTGCACGAAGACCGCGTTGTGGTTCATCCGCTGCGCCACGTCGAGCCAGGTCCGGTACTCCGCCTGGATCGTCGCCACGTCCAATCCGGGACGGCTCGGGAAGTCGCGGTTGCTGACCGTGGTGAGCCACATGCCCCTCAGCTGCCGAGGACCTGTCGTGGTGCGTCCCGCGCACATCGGTGGCGGCGCGGGCTCCAACAGCCGTGGCGCGGTGGCGGCAAGGGCCGGGGCCGGGGCCGGTTCGACGAGTGCTTCGACGGTCACCAGGAGAGCGGCTACGAGAACCGTAGCGAGCAGGCCGACCACGCTGAGCACACCGAACGTCGCTCCGCGCTGCCGATTCGGGGCTGCTGGGCGCCTCGGTTGACGTGCTGGGCGGTTCGTGTGCCGGAAGCTGTGGCCGCTGTGCGGGGGGATGGCGAGGCCGGGCACCGGCTCACACTATGACACCTTTCGGAATGCTTCTAGCTCCACGCCATACCATTTCGAGGTACGTCCGAGCGGTGTCATACCGAGCCGATGGCAGACCGCGATCGACGCGGTGTTGCCCGGATACACGACGGCGAACACCTCGGTCAACCCGCTGGCGAAGCCTCGCTCGATCGCGCCGCGGGCGGCCTCGGTGGCGTACCCGTTGCCCCACGAATCCGGATGCAGGTGCCAGCCGACCTCGATCTCGTCGCTCTCCCCCGGCAGCGGCTTGAACAGGACGGTGCCAGCGATCTTGGTCTCGGCCTGGATGGCCCAGGCGCCGTACCGGCCTCCGGACTCGACGTGGAACGCGTGCCACCGGTCGACCAGCGACGCGGCTTCGTCCCTTGTGGACATTGCCTTCGGCGCGGCGCCGAGCCAGCGCGCCACCTCCCAGCGGGAGTAGATGTCGAAGATGCGATCCACGTCGGCCGGGTCGGCGGTCCATTCGCGGACGGTCAGCCGCTCGGTGGTGTACAGCACACAGGTGACGGTAACGGAGATGCGAATTGACTCTTGACTGACGTCCTAAGTGATGTCACTATGATGTCATCAACGACGCCAGAGATGGAGACAGACGATGAGGTTCTCTCGTAAGCACACCGTGACCGACCCGTACGTCCGGACGCACACCGACTTCCCCCGCCCCGCGCGGCGCATCACGATGGACTGCCGTAGGCGGCAGGAGTTCACGGCTCGTTAGCCCTCGACGAGCCGAGCCGGGTCGACCCGAAGGCTGTCACGGGTTCGGCGCGACGACCGCCGGTAGCTCGGCCGGGCGGGAGCGGATCTCGTGACCGGCGCTGGTCAGGCAACGACCGGACGCGAGATCCCATTTCCAGCCGTGCATCTGGCAGGTCAGTACGCCGTCCTCCACCTTGCCGAACCGGGTCAGGTCGGCCTTGAGATGCGCGCACCGGCGCTGGACGACCCAGCCGCTGAGGGTCACGTCCTCCGCGTCCGGCTTCTGCTCCGCGTACCAGCCCTCGGCGTACTGCAGCCGCTCGTCGGA
>DASRII010000595.1:0-11640 GCA_035650075.1 Micromonosporaceae bacterium
GGCCGGTGGAGTTGCGCACCAGCAGGCCGGCCAGGTCGTTGTGCAGGTTGGCCCCGCCGGCCCAGTTGGCGCGTAGGCCGTCGGCTCCGGCCCGCTCCAGCCGGGCGATGTACCAGGAGCCGTCACCGGGGTTCTGTTCGCTGGGGCTGCCGTACTCGTTGATCTGGTACGGGCGGGGATGCGGTATTCCCCGCGAGTTGAGTGTGGTGTTGGCGGCCGCGACGTTGGCCACCGGGTCGCCGGGCAAACTGTGCCAGCTGACGATGTCGGGGACAGTGTTGCTCGACCTGACGAAGTCGAGGTACTGACCCCACCAGGTGCCGGTCGTCGTAGGCACACCGGCCAGGCTGGGTCCGACGATCAGGTGGCTCGGGAACTCGGCGCGCAGGCGCTGGTAGGTGCGGCGCCACAGCTCGAAGTACTGGGCCTGCGGGCGGTTCCAGAACAGGCCGAGGTTCGGCTCGTTCCAGATGTCCCACTGGACGGTGATCCCAGCCGCACGCACGTCGTTGATCAGGCGGGTGAGGAAGGCGTCGTAGTCGGTCCAGTTGCCGTTGTCGCCGGGGAAGCGCGAGATCGGGAACCCGTCGGCGCCCCACAGGTCGTGTGGCAGCAGGATGAACTGCCCGCCCAGCGCGATGGTGCGGCGGGCCTGCGCGAGGGCGGAGTTCCACCGGCGTTGGTACAGGCCGGAGACCCATCCTCCGGGTTGGTCGAGCTGTGCGCCGCCGGCGCGCATGTAGCGGAACCTCACATCGCTGTAGAAGTGGTCCGCCGGCCCGGACGCGTTCTCGGTCATGCCGTAGATCCACCCGGAGGCGCGGTAGGTGGGCGACCCGCCGGCCACAGCGAAGTTGACGGTGATGGACTCGTCGGCCGCCTGCGCGGGCGCGACGGCGATGACGGTAGTGGCGGCCAGGACGCCAGCCACGATGAGGGTACGTCTCACAGGGCGACTCCTTCCGGTGGGCGCGGGCGGTCGCGGGACGAGCCGGCGGCTGGTCCCGAGGCGATGTGCTCGGATCTAGCGGGCGGGTGCGGGGCCGGTGCTGGCGCGCAGCGAGATTGGCGGCGTGAGCAGCAGGTGCTTGGGCGGCGCGTCGGGGGTGGCGATGCGTTCCAGGAGCAGGTCGACAGCGTAGGTACCCATTTCGGTCGGCACGTCGGCCGCGGTGAGCTCCGGCCGAAAGCCCTCGGCCCAGTGCCGGGCGGCCACACCGGCTATGGACAGGTCCCGGGGAACCGCGATGCCTGCCCGACGCAAGGCGCGTTCCATGCCCGGCAGGGCGGCCTCGTTGATGGTGACGACTCCGGTCACGTCCGCATGTTCCTCGAGCAGTTGCTCGATGCAGGCCTCGCCGGCGGCCGCGTCGTCGCCGCAGCAGATGCCGACGCCCGTCAGGCCGCGCTCGGTGACGGCTTCCGTGAAGCCGACCAGCGCCCGCTGGGCCGGCCCGTAGCCGACGGCGATCAGCTCGGTCGAGCGGTTGATCAGGGCAACCCGCCTGTGGCCGAGATCGGCGAGGTGATGCACGCACCGAGCGACCAGGGTGGTGTAGTCGACGTCGATCCAGCAGGTGCCCTCCGGGTCCGCAGTGTGCCCGATCGTGACGAACGGAAGGCCGGTGCGCCGTAGCCGGGTGACCCGTTCGTCCTCCAGGCGGATCTCCATCAGGATCACGCCGTCGACGCGCTGGCCGAGAACCACACGCTCGAAGGAGCGGTCATGGTCGCCGCCCGAGGGCGACAGCAGTACGTCGAGATCGGCGCGGGCGGCGGCCTCCACGACACTGGCGACGAAGCCGAGCTGCATGTCGGTCAGCCGCAGGCTCGCCGGGGGGATGACCAGGCCGACGGTACGGGTCCGGCCCTCCTTCAGCGCCCGGGCGGCGGCGTTGGGCCGGTAGCCCAGCTCGTTGATAACCGCCTGGATCCGCCCACGGGTTTGCTCGGAGACCGCGCGCTTGCCGCTGAGCACATACGAGACGGTGCTGCGGGACACCCCCGCGCGGCGGGCGATCTCGGCAATGTTCATCGGCGCGCTCCTCATGAACCGCCCAGCGCCATCTGGCGAATCGATTCGCCAAGCGTAAGGTGCCAGCGCGAGAGGTGTCAATGGGACGCATCAGGCGGCCGAGCTATCTTCTTAGGACGCCCCGTCATACCGCTCTTGACGTCAGCTGTCGGTAGATCTACCTTGGGTCGAATCGATTCGACAACTGCCTCTGACAGATCGATGTCGCTCGCTTCCGACGCACTGCACTACCGGTCTACGCGAAGGAGGAAGATCCGTGAGATCGTTGGCTTCGAGCCGGCGCGCCATCGGTGTGGCCGTGGTGGCTCTGATTGCGGTCGCCGCCACGGTGGCGTGCTCGTCGTCGGGTGACAGTTCGAGTGAGGCCGGCGGCGCGTACACCATCTGGGACCCGTACCCGCAGTTCGACAACGGGTCGGACTGGGTGAAGCTGCTGACCAGATGCGGCACGGACGCGGGGGTGAGCGTGACCCGGACCGCGTACGACACCACCGACCTGACGAGCAAGGCTCTGTTGGCGGCGCAGCAGGGCAACTCGCCCGATGTGCTCATCGTGGACAACCCGGTGGTGTCGACGCTGGCCGAGGCCGGCGTGCTGACCACGACCGAGCAGACCAACCTCGACACCTCCGCGATGCAGCCGAACCTGCTCGGCGCCGGTCAGAGCGGTGGCAAGACCTACGGGATGCCGATCGGGGCGAACACGCTCGCGCTGTACTACAACAAGGCGGTGCTGGCCGCCGCCGGCGTCGATCCGTCGTCGGTCACGGACTGGGCCACGTTGACGGCCGCTCTGGCGAAGGTCACCACCGCCGGCAAGAAGGGCATCACGTTCTCGGCGATCGGCACCGAGGAGGGCAGTTTTCAATTCCTGCCCTGGTTCTGGGGCTCCGGTGCGCAACTGACCACATTGGACTCGGCGGAGGCCGTGGCCGGCTTGTCGCTGTGGACGGACTGGCTCGAGAAAGGGTACGCGCCGAACTCGGTCATCAATAACACCCAGACCACGAGCTGGCAGGAGTTCACCAGCGGCCAGTACGCGTTCGCCGAGAACGGTACCTGGCAGTTGGCCAACGCCAAGAAGGCCGGCTTCGAATACGGCATCCTGGCCATCCCCGGCAAGAGCGGCGGCACCGCGCCCGCGCCGACCGGCGGTGAGTTCGTCACTATGCCGGTGCAGAAGCAGACCGGCCGGTATGCCGTGGCTCAGAAGCTCGTCAACTGCCTGACCAGCAGCGACAACCTGCTGGCTACGGACACCACCCTGTCCTACATCGCTCCCACCGATGCGGCCCAGGCCAAGCAGGTGGCCAGCAATCCAGAGCTGAAGGTGTGGGTCGACGCGGTCAAGGCGGCCAAGGGGCGCACCGGTGACAACCTCGGCACGAAGTATCCGAAGATCTCCGAGCAGATGTGGAAGGCGGTCCAGTCAGCCCTGTCCGGCTCGCAGACTCCACAGGCCGCCCTGGGCCAGGCGCAAGCGGCAGCCGCCGCGGCCACCAGGTAGCCCCGGCCACGATGCAGGCTGCAACACAGGCGGCGGCGTACCGCGGCGGCCGGCAATGGGCGGCCTGGGGGTTCCTGCTGCCACTCGTGGCGTACCTGCTGCTGTTCTATGCCTATCCGCTCTACCGCAACCTCGAGCTGAGCCTGCGTGACTACACGGTCCGCTCATTCGTGCAGGGCGGCGCGCCGTTTACCGGCCTGACGAACTACCGTGACATCGTCGACGATCCGACGTTCGAGCCGGCGTTGACCCACACGGTGGTGTTCACCGTCGTCTCGCTCGGCTTCCAGTTCGCCATCGGCATGGCCCTGGCGGTCTTCTTCCATCAACACTTCCGGCTCTCCGCCACGCTTCGGGCCCTATTCCTGGTGCCGTGGCTGCTGCCGCTGATCGTGTCGTCGTCGACGTGGTCGTGGATGCTCAACAGCGAGGCGGGCGTGGTCAACACCGTCGTGCGGGCGCTGGGCGGCGAACCGATCCATTGGTTGACCTCGCCGGGCTGGTCGCTGGCCTCGGTGACCATCGCCAACATCTGGATCGGCATCCCGTTCAATCTCGTCCTGCTCTACAGCGGGCTGCAGAACATCTCGCCGCAGATCTACGAGGCGGCCGCATTGGACGGGGCCACCGGGTGGCAACGGTTCCGGCGAGTGACATTCCCCCTGCTGCGACCCGTCTCCGCGATCACACTGCTGCTCGGTCTGGTGTACACCCTCAAGGTCTTCGACGTCATATGGATCATGACGAGAGGCGGTCCCGCCGACTCCTCCACCACGCTGGCCACCTGGTCGTACCAACTGGGGTTCGGCAGCCTGTTGCCACAGTTCGGCCCGGGCGCCGCCGTCGGAAACCTGCTCATCGTGGCGGCGCTCGCCGCCGGGCTCGCCTACATCCGGGTCCAGCACTGGCAGGCGGGCCGGGCATGAAGAGGCGGGCCGCGTGGTGGAAGACCGGCGTCGGCGTGGTGCTGACCGCCGTGATGCTGTTCCCGGTCTACTGGATGGTCAACGTCTCGTTCACCCGCGAGCAGGACATGCGTAAGAGCCCACCGGACTGGTTCCCGACCCATGGCACGCTGGAGGGCTACCGCGCCGTCCTCGACCAGCAGCTGCCCTACCTCGGCACCAGCCTGCTGCTCGCCTTGGGCACGGCGGCCCTCACGCTGGTCGTCGCCGCCCCAGCGGGCTACTCGCTTGCCCGGCTACGCCCGTTCGGTGGCGGGGCGCTCAGCTTCCTGCTCCTGGTCGCGCAGATGATTCCCGGAATCATCATGGCGATGGGCTTCTACGCCTTCTATCTCAACCTCGGCGTGCTCAACACGGTCGCCGGCCTGATCGTCGCCGACGCCACCATCGCCGTCCCTTTTGGAGTGATCATCTTTCAGGCGTTCATGTCCGCGGTCCCCGAGGAGATCACCCAAGCGGCCACAATGGACGGTGCCGGGCCGGTGCGTACCTTCTGGTCGGTCGTGCTGCCGGTCAGCCGCAACGCGACCATCACCGTCGCGCTGTTCGCGTTCCTGTGGGCCTGGTCGGACTTCGTTTTCGCGTCCACTCTGGACGGTGGTGGTCAGCTACGCCCCATCACGCTCGGCATCTACCAGTACATCGGCCACAACAACCAGCAGTGGAACGCCATCATGGCCACCGCCGTCGTGGCCTCGATCCCGGCGGCCGTACTACTGGTCGTCGCCCAACGCTACATCGCCGCCGGCGTCACCACCGGCGCCGTCAGGGACTGACCCTGCGGCAACCACCGAAAGCGAGCCCTACCATGCCCGTCGCACCAGAAGGTCCGCAGTTCTCGGTACGGGAGATCCCGTTCAGCTACCGCGGATCCTGGTTCAACTTCTCCCCGGTGATAGCGGAGAAGACGTACGCCGACGACATCCACCTGGTCTCGCACCAAACCGGCCTCCACCCGGTGCTGCGGCTGATCCCGCACTTCGGCGGCGTTCGGACCGAAGCCACAGTCACGGCGACGCCGCCGCGGCTGGCGTGGAACCATGGCGCGGGCGGCATCGAGCTGGCCTACGAGTCGGCGGACACCGTACGCGTCCGCGGCCACGAACTCGGTCTGCGCATTGTCGCGGCGGCGCCCACGCTGACCCCATTTTCCGGACCGTACTTCCTCCACGACCCGGTCGACGGCTCCTACTTGTTCACCCTTTACGAAACCGGCCGGCGCTACCGCGTCACCATACTGTCCGGTCCACCCGCCAGCGCGGCGGGCACGCAACAGCTCGGCACCACCGAGCGGGCCATCACCCTCGACGACAACCGGGCCTGGGAGCTGGCAATCGAGGAGTTCGACACCGCCCGGCCCCCGTACCGGCCGACGCGGACCTTCGACCAGGTCGTCGCCAGCGCCGCCACCGATTTCAACCGTTACCTCGACCTGGTAGCCCCGTGGCGCAGTGCCGATACCCCAGCCGCCGAACTCGCCGCTTACGTGATGTGGTCGGCCACCGTGCGCCCCGCCGGATTCATCACCCGTCCCGCGGTCCTGATGTCCAAGCACTGGATGAACAAGGTGTGGAGCTGGGACCACTGCTTCAACGCGCTGGCCTTGGCCGCGGGACTGCCGGAGCTGGCCTGGGACCAGTTCCGGCTGCCCTTCGATTACCAGGACACCTCCGGCGCGCTTCCGGACTCGGTCACCCACTCCGAGGTTCTCTACAACTTCGTCAAACCGCCCATCCACGGCTGGACCCTGCGCCAGCTCCGCCAACAGATCCCCACCCTCAGCCGCGCCGAGCTGACCGACGCGTACCAGTGGCTGACGCACTGGACGAACTTCTGGCTCACCGCCCGCCGCGTTCCGGGACATCCCTTGGCCCATTACCAACATGGCAACGACAGCGGCTGGGACAACGCCACCACCTTCGACCCCGACAGCGTCACCGAGTCCGCTGACCTGGCCACTTTCCTTGTGTTGCAGATGCGCGAACTGGCCGAACTGGCCAGCGAGTTGGACTTGGCCGGTGAAGCTGGCGCGTGGACCGATGCGGCCGACCGGATGCGGGCCGCGCTGCTGCGGCTGTGGACCGGCAACAGCTTCGCCGCCCGTGCCGCCGGCACCGAGCGAACCTGGACCAGCGCCAGCCTGATGAACCTCATGCCCATACTGCTTGCCGACGAACTACCCGACCAGATACGAAACGCGGTAGCCGCACGCATTCACCAGCACCTGACCCCCTACGGGCTGGCCACCGAGCCGACCACGTCCCCCCACTACCGCGCCGACGGCTACTGGCGCGGGCCCATCTGGGCCCCGGCCACGATACTCATCGAAGACGGGCTGCGCCGCAGTGGCTTCACCGACCTGGCCGACGGGATCAGCGGCCGGTTCCGAGCGCTATGCGAACGTTCCGGCTTCGCCGAAAACTTCGACGCGCTCACCGGCGCCGGACTGCGTGACCGCGCCTACACCTGGACCGCCAGCGGCTACCTCATCCTCGCCGCCGCCCACCAACACCGGCGCTCGCTCGAGGCCGCCTCCGACTACGTCCCCGGAACCATTCTTCCGGTCGACGGAAGCTGACTCGGGCGATAGTCAGCGGCGCAGTCGTACCGGATCATCCGGTCCGTTCCGACGCACCAGCCACGCCTCGGTGATGTGGGCGAACATGGCTTCCGCGGCGCTGGCGGAGTCGCGCGCCGCGATGCGCTCGTAGATGCGGCGATGGCCACGGTTGGATGCCACGCGTAGGGCGCGTGCGGGTCTTCCCATGTATCGGGCTGAGTCGATGACCTGGCCCTCGAGGGCACGAACGACGCCTCTCGCGATCCGGTTGCCTGAGGCCTGCATGATCACGTCATGAAAGGCCCGGTCGTGGTCGGCGTACGCGGCGTGGTCCCCAACGAGCTTGTCCATCTTGTCCACGAAGCCGCGAAGTTGGTCGAGGACGTCCGGCGTGGCGACCCGAGCGGCGACGTTGGCCATGTCCGACTCGAGTAGCCGACGGGTAACCACGACGTCGTCGAGTATGTCGAGGTTCTCGTCCTTGGCGATGGTTGCCTTGAGGATGAGCTCGTCCAGCATGTTCCACATCGTTGGCGGGGTTACCGTCGTCCCCGATCCCTGCCGGACGTGTACCAGACCCTTCTCCTGCAGCATCTTCACCGCTTCGCGCACGACCGTTCGGCTGACCGAGAAGGTCTCGCACAGGGCCGGTTCGGGCGGCAACGGCGTGCCCGGTGGATGGACTTCGCGAACGATGCGGTCGACCAGCTCCGCCGCCACCGCGCTCGCGAGGTTGGCCGGACGCAGCACCCATGCCGGTGGCGCGGACGCCACCGCTCTCGGTTGCCCGACTGCCGTCATCAGTCCTCCGTTGGCTCTGCGTGAGGCGGCGACCAGTCGGCTCAGTATAGGCCCACCCGACCGTTGACATGATACATCATACGACTTATGTTTACGGCGCGCTAACGGATCGGGGCCGGCAGCGGCTCCTCGAGAGAAGCGAGCAGCGATGAAGCAACGGATCTTGGGGCCCGTGATCGCCCTCGTGGTGATCCTGGCCTCGACGGCATGCGGCAGTGCAAAGTCACCCGGCAACTCGAACGGCGGCGCGGAGTCCGGCAAGCTCGTGGTGTGGGACTGGAAGTCCTCGGACAAGAACGCGCAGAATTTTGTGGCGAAAGCCAAATCCGACTTTGCGAAGAAGCACCCGAACGTGACCCTCGAGTTCGTCGCACAACCATTCGAGAACTACTACACCCTTCTCGGTGCCGCCATTCAGGCCGGCAAGGGGCCCGATGTGATGCTCTTCAACGGTGGCGGTCAGATCAGGGATCGCACGAACGCACTGCTCCCCCTCGACCAGTACGTGACGCAGGACAAGGATCGCCTGGCCGGATGGGATGCGTTCAGCAAGGACGGCAGGATCTACGCGGCGCCTATCACCCTGCAGGGTCACCCGATCTACTACAACAAGTCCATCTACACGAAGGCCGGGCTCGACCCGGACAAGCCGCCCGCCACATGGGACGCGCTGCTCAATAATTGCACCACGATCAAGAACGCGACGAAATTGCCGTGTTTCTCTTTGGGCAACAAGGAAGGCTATGGCATCCAGTTCTGGATGTCGGGCATGGGTTCGGGCATTCTCTCGCCAGCGGAGTACGACAACTGGATCGCGGGCAAGCGGGACTGGAACAGTGCCAACGTAAAGAAAATCTTCGCCACTTGGAAGCAGGCCGGCGATGCCGGTCTCAACACAGCTGGTGCCAATTCCACCGCCATGTTCATGGACCAGTACACCAAATTCGAGGGCGGTAAGGCCGCGAATGTGATCGGACTCATGTCGGATGTCGGGGGCTGGCACGAGATGAACCCGATCATCGGCGCCGACAATCTGGGTGTGATGCTGTCGCCGGTCATCACTCCCGGCGCTGTCCCCAGTCTCGCCTTCGACGGTGGGGTGGGGTACGGCGTCGCCAAGTGGACGAAGGACCCCGCTCTGGCGGCCGATCTTGTCCGGTCACTGACCAGCACCGACGCGTTGACCGCCTACGCAACCGACGCCGGGGCGATCGCCTCCGACAAGACGGTGACCATCGCCGGCGGCGGCTCGGCGGCGGCGGCGATCGCGGCGGCGATTCCCGCGGGCAAGCCGGCCTTGCACGTGGCACTCTCGGCCAAGACCCAGGACGTGATGGGTCGGGTGTCCCAGCAGTTGCTGTCCGGATCGATCACTGTGGACGAAGCGGTGAAGCAGTTGGCTACCGCCGACCAGGCCGGCTGACCCGTGCCGATGCGAGGCTCGATGCCATCGGTCCGCCCAGCTTCGGCCGGGCGGACCGACATCGCCGCTGTCCCGCCCGTCGCGCTCATGCGACCGGGCCAAGCAGCGCCACGACGGCGTCGGCGGGGCCACGATCACCTTGCCCCGTACGCGCTGCTGGCGCCGGCCCTCCTCGTCATCGTGGTGTTCCGGTTGTGGCCGCTGATTCTGGGCGTGAACTTCTCCTTCACCGGCGATGGCGACCGCAACGGTACGCCGGTCGGCCTGAGTAACTACACCGAGTTGTTCGACGATCCGGTGTTCCGGACGGCGCTGCGCAACGTCGGACTCCTCGTGCTGCTGCTGCCGGTGGCGGTAGCCATCCCCGGCCTGCTGGCGACGTTCATCTTCCTGCGCGTGCCTGGTCACCGAGTCTTTCGCAACGCGTACTTCTTTCCGGCCGTGCTGTCGCCGGTGATCATCGGTGCCATCTTCAACCTTTTGTTGGCCGCCGACGGTCCACTCAACGCCGGCCTCCAACGCATCGGACTCGGTTCGGTCGATTGGCTCGGCGAGCCGAAGCTGGCCATCTTCACCGTGGTGGCCGTTCACATCTGGGCGACGTTCGGTATGGCTCTGGTGGTATTCCTCGCGGGGTTCGCCACGCTGGACACCACGCTTCTGGACGCTGCCAGGGCAGACGGCGCTTCCACCGCACAGGTGATCTGGCACGTCATAATCCCGGGCCTGTCCCGCACCATCCAATTCGTCTTCGTCACCACGATGATCGGGATGCTGACATCAATGTTCGGTCTGCTCTTCGTGATGACCGCGGGCGGCCCAGGCGGTTCAACATACCTGCCGGAGTACTACATCTGGATCCAACAGGGACAGATGAACCGACCGGCCCTCGCCTCGGCCGCCTCGACGGTGCTCTTTCTCGTCATGCTCGTGGTCGGCTTGGCGCAGATCGGGCTCCTCCGCCGTGGCCGAAGGGAGGACTGATGCGCGGCGCCCGCTCGAGCGGATGGCTGATCGCCGTTCCGATGACGGCACTCGCCCTTGCGACGGTCTACCCGATGCTGTTCACCACGAACGTCGCCATGAAGACACAGCGCGAATACATCCTCGACCGGTTCGCGCTGAGCCGCTCGCTACGGTGGGACAACGTCACCACCGCTTGGACCAACGGCGGCATGGCCCGTTACTTCGTCAACTCGCTCATCATCGTGGTCGCCGCCGTCGCGCTGCTCCTCCTGCTCGGCTCGATGGCCGGTTTCGCGCTGAGCCACATACGTTTTCGCGGCTCTCAGGCGCTGTTTCTGGGCATTCTGGCGGCTTTGTTCATCCCGTTTCAGGTAATCATGGTGCCGCTCGCCCGAACCATGGCTGACAGCGGCCTCATCGACACGTATCCCGGCTTGATCCTCGCCTATGTGGCGCAGTTCCTGCCCTTCACCATCTACCTGATGACCAGCTACTACAGCGGGATTCCCCGAGAGATCGTCGACGCGGCGCGGATCGATGGAAACAGCCTCTACGGCGTCTACCGGCGGATCATGGTGCCGCTGGGCAGGCCGGCGTTACTGTCGATCGGGATTCTCGACGCCCTGTTCTGCTGGAACGATGTGCTGATCGCGCTGCTGATGATGCCATCCGCCGAACACCGGACCCTCATGGTCGGCGTGACCACGCTGCGCGGCCAGTACTCCAACGACATCCCCAGCTTCGCCGCCGGAGTGCTCATCGCGGCCGTACCCGTACTGATCGTCTACCTCATCTTCCAGCGCCAGATCGCCGATGCGATCACCGCCGGCTCCACGAAGGGCTGACATGCGGATAACCGGGTTTCGCGTCCTCACCACGATCCAGGACTGGCGTCGGCCGGTCGGCGACGCCAACGGTGTCTTCGACGGTGGCATCACCGACGTCCCGATCGTCATGGTCGACACCGACGCGGGAATCACCGGCGTCGGACTCGGGTCGCACGTGGAGCTGGAGACGATCTTCACGGCCATTGCCGGCGAGGATCCCCGTTCCACCACCGCGCTGTACGACAAGATGCTCCGGCAGACCTTCAAAGCCGGCCACGCCGGCGCTGTCTTCGGCACGATCGGTACGCTCGACACGGCGTTGTGGGACATCAAGGCCCAGGCCGCCGGGGAACCTTTGTGGCGGCTACTCGGCGGCCGCGACCGTACGGTCCCCGCCTACGCGTCCGGCCTGGACATCGGACTGTCCGACGAAGAACTCGTCACCCTCTATCGGGCCTACGCCGAACGCGGATTGCGGGCGGCCAAGCTCAAGGGAGGCCTCGACGTCGAGCAGGACCGCCGGCGACTGATGCTCGTCCGTGACGTCCTCGCCGAG
>DASRII010000596.1:0-32359 GCA_035650075.1 Micromonosporaceae bacterium
GACCACCTGCCCGACCCGTCCATCGTCCACTTCGCGCCGGGCTGCCACGACAACGCGTTCTGGCACTTCGCCGCGCCGGTCCAGCTCCGCTACATCGGCCGAGCGCTGAACGATTAGAGCTCCCGGGAGAGGATTCGAACCCCTATATTTGGGACCAAAACCCAAAGTCCTGCCATTAGACGACCCGGGATAGCAAAACGGACATCGTTGCCTTCTCTGGCGTCCTAAAGAGTACCGGTCGCCGCGGAGATCCCCCGCACCATACCTTCGATCCGCCAATAGAGGTCTCTGCTCTTCGGCACCTCGATCCGCAGGCAGCCATGGTACGAGTCGCCGGTGTTGAGTCTGTTGGTCGACGGCTTGTGTCTCTTGAGCGTCGGACGTCGAAAGTGGGCGGCCGGAACGTTGACGACGCCGGCCCACCATACGGTCGCCGCATCCGCGTCGGCCGACTCGTGGATGCTGACCCGGTAGGTGAGGCTGTCGCGCGGGACGCCGAGCGCACCAAGGAATCTCAGGAAGATCTCCACGAGCGACGGGTCGCTGTTGACGAACTTGAGTCGGATGTCGGAGCGCCATGGCTTCGCCTTCGCCTCTTCACACCAGTACGCGATAGCGCCGACCAACAGCAGCTCCCGCTCGTTGATGGAACCCGCCCATCCCGCCGCCTCGTCCACGATCGCGGCGTGACGGGCGTCGCGGTCCCGACGGTAGGCGGCCCACTGCGCGTCGGTCATGAGCTTCGAGTGTTCACGTTTCTTCCTGGCCCGCTCCGAATCACGGTCGAGCGGAAGGTGCTTCACCCAACGCCACGCGGTCGATCGCGCCACACCCAACTCGACCGCGATGTTGTTGACCGACCAGCCCTCGCCCCGGAGCCCGAGAGCCCGTTCCCGCAACGCGTCCTTGGTCACATTCAGCAGGTTAGAACAGACGTACGACAAGCTCACCGCTCGCTATCTACGCCACCGTAGGTTACGGTGACGTAAGCGTAGCCAGTTCCAGCCCCAGCGAGGTGCCCGTGACCACTACACTGCTCAGCCCACCGACCCAAGGTGGTTCCAAGCCACTCACCACCGGACGCCAGCCGACCGGCATCCTCGTTGCCCTCTGGGCATTCGTGGTCATTCCGTTCGTCGCGCTGATCGCCGCGGTACCCGTCGCCTGGGGCGGCTGGCTCACCTGGACCGACGTGGCGATCTTCTCGGTGATGTACCTCGTCGCGGGCGTCGGCGTCACCGTCGGCTTCCACCGCTACCTGACCCACGGCTCGTTCAAGGCGAAGCGCTGGCTGCGGGTGACGCTCGCGGTGGCGGGCTCGTTCGCGATCGAAGGCGACGTCACCCAGTGGGTCGCCGACCACCGGCGGCACCACGCGTACTCCGACGCCGAGGGCGACCCGCACTCGCCGTGGCGGTACGGGTCGACCGTCTGGGGCCTGACCAAGGGCCTGCTCTACGCGCACGTGGGCTGGCTGTTCCACCGCGAGATGTCCAACCGGGAGCGGTTCGCTCCCGATCTGCTGGTCGACAAGGACATCCGGCGCGTCGGCAAGCTCTTCCCGCTGATGGTCGTGATCTCGATGCTGGCACCGACGGTGGCCGGCGGGCTGATCACGTGGTCGTGGCAGGGCGCGCTGACCGCGTTCTTCTGGGCCGGCCTCGTTCGCGTCTCGCTGCTGCACCACGTCACGTGGTCGATCAACTCGATCTGCCACGTCGTCGGTGAGCGCCCGTTCGAGACCCGCGACGGGGACAAGGCGACGAACTTCTGGCCGCTGGCGATCATCTCGTTCGGCGAGAGCTGGCACAACCTGCATCACGCCGATCCGACCTGCGCCCGGCACGGTGTGCTGCGCGGCCAGATCGACCCGTCGGCCCGCACCATCTGGCTCTTCGAGAAGTTCGGTTGGGCGTACGACGTACGGTGGCCCAAGCCGGAACGCGTGGCAACGAAACTCATCGACAAATCAAGGACACGATAGCGAGCGTGACGGAACCCACAGGCGGCCGCGCGGCCGCGCCGCCGGCGAAGAGCCGGGTCCGGATGTCGGCGGCACAACGCCGCGAGCAGCTGATCGCCATCGGCCGCCAGCTCTTCGCCGAACGGGGGTTCGACGCGACGTCGATCGAGGAGGTCGCCGCGCGGGCCAAGGTGTCCAAGCCTGTCGTGTACGAGCACTTCGGCGGCAAGGAGGGCCTCTACGCGGTCGTGGTCGACCGCGAGGTCCGTGCGTTGCTCGACCGCATCGCCACCGCCCTGACCGCGGGTCATCCGCGAGAGCTGCTCGAGCAGGCCGCTCTCGCGCTGCTCGACTACATCGAGGGTGAGACCAACGGCTTCCGAGTACTGGTGCGGGAGTCGCCGGTGATGTCAGCCTCGGGCAACTTCTCCAGCGTTCTGAACGACGTCGCCCACCAGGTCGAGCACATCCTGGGCGACGAGTTCAAGACCCGGGGGTACGACCCGAAGCTGGCCGAACTGTACGCCCAGGCCCTCGTCGGGATGGTGGCTCTTACCGGTCGCTGGTGGCTCGAGGTACGCCGGCCGCGCAAGGAGACGGTCGCCGCACACCTGGTGAATCTCGCCTGGAACGGCCTCTCCCACCTCGAGCCCAAGCCGGGCCTGATGACCCGGCGGGGAAAGTAGCTCAGCCGGCCTTCTCCTGCTCGAGCTGCCAGACGTGTTCCTCGGTGTCGCGCCCGCCGTGGCGGAACGCCTCTTCGGCCCGGGCCTTCGCGCGACTACCGACTCGGCCGTACAGCCCGGCGGTAAAAAGCACCAGGCCGATCACGAACGATACGACGCACGTACTGACGCTGAAGTTGAGTATGTTCGCGTCGGTCTGCAGCACCAGGAGCATCAACAAACCGGCACCCAGGAATACGACACCGCCGACAAGGTCGATGGCCCGGTCGACGTTGCGGCCGACGAGCACACCGATCAACACGATCGCACCGACCACTATGGACAGCACGGAGAAGGCGAGGTTCGTCTTCAGGCCGAGCGCGTACGTGTCCTCCCGGCCGAACAGCGGCGTACCCGACGTCTGGACCAGACCGACGATCCCGAACACCAGAACGTACAAACCCGCGAGCCCCGCGAGCACCCGGTAGAGCGGTCGCAGGTGATGGTTGACGGGCAAGTGTGACATAGCAAGGTACGTTACAAGACGCGTTCGGCGAGTGTCAGCCACTCCTCCTCGGCGCGGGTGCGGGCGGCCTGGACCTCCCGCAGCGCGGCGTCCAAAACCGACAGTTTCTGATAATCCGTGGCGTGCGCCGCGAGCTCCTCGTGCAGTTGTGCCTCCCGCTCGGCGAGCCGGTTCACCTCCCGCTCGAGCCGGACCAGCTCCCGCCGCGCCGTACGCGGATCCTCCTTGACCGTACGGGTTGCCTGCGGTGCGTCGGGTGCGGCCGGCCGCTGGAGATACTCCTCGACGCCACCCGGCAGGTGGGTGAGCCGGCCGTCGCCGTACAGGGCGTAGACGGTGTCGGCGACCCGCTCGACGAGGTACCGGTCGTGGCTGGCTACGACGAGCGTCCCCGGCCACGTGTCGAGCAGATCCTCCAGCGCGGCGAGCGTGTCGGTGTCGAAGTCGTTGGTGGGTTCGTCGAGCAGCAGTACGTTCGGCTCGCCGGCGAGCAACCGCAGCAACTGCAGGCGCCGCCGCTCGCCGCCGGACAGATCCGCCACGGGTGTCCACAGTCTCCCTTCGCCAAATCCGAACACCTCGGCCAGTTGCGCCGCCGACAGCTCGCGATCGCCGAGGATCACCCGGCGGGCCACCTCCTCCACGGCCTCCAGTACCCGCAGCTGGTCGGGCAGCTCCGAGAGCTCCTGGGACAGCAGCGCCGCGCGGACCGTCGCCCCGGTCACCACGCGGCCTTCATCGGGGGTACGCGTACCCGCCAGCACTCGCAGCAGTGTGGTCTTGCCGGCTCCGTTCGCGCCCACGATGGCGACCCGGTCGCCGGGCCCGACCAACCAGTCGACGTTTCGCAGGATCGTCGACGGTCCAGCATGGACAGTCACCCGCGCCAGTTCGTACACCTGTTTGCCCAGTCGTCCGGTGGCGAGCCGGCGCAGCGAGGCCGCATCGCGCGGCGGCGGGACGTCGGCGATGAGCGCCTGGGCGGCTTCGATGCGGAACTTGGGCTTTGACGTGCGGGCCGGTGGCCCGCGACGCAGCCAGGCGATCTCCTTGCGCAGGAGGTTCTGCCGGCGGGCCTCGGCCGCGGCGGTGACCCGGGCGCGCTCGGCGCGAGCGAGGGTCCACGCCGCGTACCCGCCCTCGTACGTCCGCACCGTCCGGTCGGCGACCTCCCACGTCGCCGTGCAGACGGCGTCGAGGAACCACCGGTCGTGGGTGACCACGACGAGCGCGCCGCGCCAGCGCTCGGTCAGCCAGCGGGCGAGCCAGTCGATGCCGGCCACGTCGAGATGGTTGGTCGGCTCGTCGAGAACCAGCACGTCGGCGGCGTGCACCAGCAGGGCGGCCAGCGCGACCCGCCGCCGCTCCCCTCCGGAGAGCCGGCCCACCGGCTCGTCGAGGCCGAGACCGGGCATGCCGAGTCCACTGAGGACGGTACGGATGCCGGCGTCGCCGGCCCACTCGTGCTCGGCGGCGAACCCGCCGAGTACGGCGTCCCGCACCGTGGTGTCGCCGGGCAGGTCGAACGTCTGCGGGAGAGCCGCCACCCGCAGGTCGCGTCGGTGGGTCACCCGCCCGGAGTCCGGTTCCTCCGCGCGGGTCAGCAGGCGCAGCAGCGTCGTCTTGCCGGATCCGTTGAGCCCGACCACACCAACCCGGTCGTCGTCGGCCAGCCCGAGCGAGACGTCCTCGAACAGCGGACCCGAGGTGCCGTACCCCTTCGACACCCGGTCGACACTGATGATGTTCGCCACGTTCCTCCCGCTTGTCCTCTCATCCGGCTCCGGGAAGACTACGCACCATGGACTATGTCCGGTTGGGTGGCTCGGGTCTGAAGGTATCGCGCATCTGCCTCGGCATGATGAGCTACGGGAGCAAATCCTGGCGGGATTGGGTGCTCGACGAGGGTGCGGCCGAACCGATCGTCCGGCACGCCGTCGAGCGCGGAGTGACGTTCTTCGACACCGCCGACGTGTACTCCACCGGAGTCAGCGAGGAGATCACCGGTCGGCTGCTGGCGCAGTTCTTCACCAACCGCGACGACTATGTGCTGGCCACGAAGGTACGTGGCGTCATGGGCCCGGGGCCGAACGACACCGGCCTGTCCCGCAAGCACATTCTCGCGTCGATCGACAACTCGTTACGCCGGCTCGGTACCGACTACGTCGACCTGTACCAGATCCACCGCTGGGATCGGGACACTCCCATCGAGGAGACGATGGAGGCTCTGGACGACGTCGTGCGTTCGGGCAAGGCACGGTACATCGGTGCGTCGAGCATGTACGCCTGGCAGTTCGCGAAGGCGCAACAGGTCGCGCCGACGCCGTTCGTGTCGATGCAGAACCACTACAACCTGGTGTACCGCGAGGAGGAGCGGGAGATGATTCCGCTCTGCCTCGACCAGGGTGTCGGGATCATCCCCTGGAGTCCACTGGCCCGCGGCCTGCTGACCGGTCGGGATACTCGGGGCGGTGAACCCACCACCGCCCGCGCCCGCAGCGACGAGTTCGCCCGCGATCTGTACGAGGAGTCGGACTTCGACGTCGTCGACGCCCTCGCCGGGCTGGCCGGCGAGCGTGGCGTCCCGCTGGCGCAGCTGGCCCTCGCCTGGATACTGGCCAAGCCCGGCGTCACCGCACCCATCATCGGCGCGACGCGCATCGGGCACATCGACGATGCCGTGGCGGCGGTATCGGTATCGCTGTCGGACGACGAGGTGAGCCGGCTGGAGGAGCCGTACCGCGCGCACCCGATCCGCGGGCATTGACGGATTAGATGACGCGCGCGCCGGCCACCGGGCCGTGGGCAGTGCGGACGGTCTCGCATACCTCGGCGGCCTCCAGGGACTCGGCCAGCTCGGCCGCGTGGCCGGCGTCGGCGGCGAGGAACACGCACGTCGGTCCCGAACCGGAGACCATCCCGGCGAGCGCCCCGGCGTCCCGGCCGGCCGCGAGGGTCTTGGCCAGAGCGGGGCGTAGCGAGACGGCCGCCGGTTCCAGGTCGTTGGCCAGTACGCCGGCCAGCACGACCGGATCCCGCTGCCGCAGCGCGGCGAGCAGTCCCGCCGGCTGGCCCGCTGGTGCCGGAGCGCTGCCCCGGGACCGCAGCCGGTCCAGTTCCCGGTAGACGTCCGGTGTGGACAGTCCACTGTCGGCGATCGCGACGACCCAGTGCCACGCGTTGCCCCGGGCCAGTACCGGGCTGACCGTCTCACCCCGTCCGGTGCCGAGCGCCGTACCGCCGTACACGAGGAACGGCACGTCACTGCCCAGCTGGGTGGCTACGCCCGCGAGCTCCTCTCGGGACAGCCCGGTACCCCACAGCGCGTCGCACGCGACGAGCGCGGCGGCGGCGTCCGCGCTGCCGCCAGCGAGCCCGGCGGCCAGCGGGATCTGCTTGCGCAGGTGCAGCCGGGCGTGCGCCGGCATTCCGGTGTGCGTGGCGAGCGCCCGCGCCGCCCGGATCGCCAGGTTCGTGTCGTCTAGCGCAAGCTCGCCGGCGCCCTCGCCCTCCATCGTCAGCGCGAGCGTGTCCCCGCGCCGCGCCGTCAGCTCGTCGAACAACGCGATGGCGTGGTAGACAGTGGTCAGCTCGTGGTAGCCGTCCCCGCGCACCGAACCGACGCCGAGGTGCAGGTTTATCTTCGCCGGCACGCGTACCTTGACCGGGCCGGAGGCGGCCAGCCTCGGCCGGTCGCGTTCCTCGTCGTCGTACAGCGGCTCGGTCATGGCCGGCCCCCGGCGTCAGCGGGGGCCGGCCATGACCAGGTGATGGCTGGCACAGTCATTCCCGTCACCCTACCGCCGCGCGGCCGCCGCGATGGCGGCGAACTGGCCCACGGTCAATGACTCGCCGCGCGCGGTCGGATCGACCCCGGCCGCGGTCACCACCGCGGCGGCGCGGTCCGCGCTCCCGGCCCAGCCGGCCAGGGCCGACCGCAGCATCTTGCGTCGTTGCGCGAACGCGTTGTCGACGACGGCGAACACCGCCTCGCGGCCGACGTCGTCCCGTGGCGGGTCCCGCCGGGCGAAGGCGACCAGTCCGGAGTCCACATTGGGCACTGGCCAGAACACGTTGGGTGGCACCCGGCCGGCCGAGCGGGCGTGGGCGTACCAGGCGAGCTTCACCGACGGTATGCCGTACACCTTCGATCCCGGCCCGGCGGTGAGCCGGTCGGCCACCTCGCTCTGCACCATCACCAGCCCGTGTCGCAGGGTCGGCAGCGTGGCGAGCAGATGGAGCACCACCGGCACGGCGACGTTGTACGGCAGGTTCGCGACCAGGGCGGCCGGCGGTGGGGAGAACTCGGCCGCGGTCACGGTCAGCGCGTCTTCCTGATGCACGGTCAACTTGGACGCGAGCCCCGGCGCGCGGTCCGCCGCGGTTCGCGGCAGGGCCGCCGCCAGGACCGGGTCGATCTCGACGGCGTGCACGTGTACCGCGGCCGGCAACAGGGCGAGCGTCAGTGAACCCAGCCCCGGCCCGACCTCCAGCACGACATCGCTGTCCGCCAGCGCGGCGGACTGCACGATGCGCCGTACGGTGTTGGCGTCGTGGACGAAGTTCTGACCGAGGCGTTTGGTCGGTACCAGGCCGAGCCGCTTGGCGAGGGACCGGATCTCGGCCGGCCCGAGCAGCTCGGTCACCACGGGCCGAACACGCGCTCACCGGTCGCGGAGATGGCGGCACAGAGCTCGTCGACGTCCATCCCCTTGGTCTCGGCCAGCGACCGCACCGTCAGCGGGATGAGGTAGGAACCGTTGGTCCGGCCGCGGTACGGCATCGGCGTGAGGTAGGGCGCGTCGGTCTCCACGAGGATCTGCTCCGGCGGGGCGATGCGGGCCGCGTCGCGCAGCGCCTCCGCGTTCTTGAACGTGACGGTACCGGCGAAGCTGAGCAAGTATCCCCGCTGCACGCACTCGGCGGCGAACTCACCATCCCCGGAGAAGCAGTGCAGCACCACGGTATCCGGGGCGCCCTCCTCGTCCAGGACGCGGAGGATGCCGTCGTGCGCGTCCCGGTCGTGGACGACGAGCGGCTTGCCGTACCGCTTCGCGATCGCGATGTGCGCCCGGAAACTGGTCTCCTGAGCGGCCCGCCCGCCATCGCCGGTGCGGTACGTGTCGAGCCCGGTCTCGCCGATGCCGCGGACCCGCTCGTGGCCGGCGAGCGACTCGATGGTCCGCAGGGCTTCGTCCAACGTGGACAGTCGCGGTGCCTCGTTGGGGTGTACGGCCACCGTGGCGACCACCGACCGGTGCTCAGAAGCCAGCTCCACACTCCACGCCGACGAGTCGATATCGACCCCGACCTGGACCAGGCGGTCCACGCCGACCGCGCGGGCCGCCTCGATCTGCTCGCCCGGGTCGGTGCCCACGATGTCCAGATGGGTGTGGCTGTCGAGCACCGGTACGGCCAGCGGCTGCGGCGGTGGCGGGTTCATCAGGCGCCCAGCCGGGCCAGCTCCTCGTCCACAATGGACGGATCCAGCTTGCGGAAAACCGGTTTGGGTGGCTGGAGGGGCGTACCCACCGACAGCGGTACCGACTCCCACCGGGCGCCCTCGGTATAGGAGCCGGTCAGGATCGGGTAGTCCGGCCCACCGTCCAGATCGGACACTTCCCGGATCTGCGGCATCGGCGTGTGCACCCCGGTCCCCCCGAGAAGCTCGAAGACCTTCTGTGCCGAGTGCGGCAGGAACGGCGACAGCATCGTGTTGGCGTCGCTGACCACCTGCAGGGCGACATGCAGGACCGTCCCCATCCGATCGGGGTCGTCCTTCAGCTTCCACGGCGCCTGTTCGGACAGGTACTTGTTCGCGTCCGCCACGACCCGCATCGCCTCGCCGATCGCGGCCTTCTGCCGATGCCGCTCGATGAGCCCACCGACCGTCCCGAACGCCGCGACGGACGACGACATCAGATCGTGGTCGGCCTGGGTCAAGGAGACAGCCGGCGGGATCGCGCCGAAGTTCTTCGCCGCCATCGACAGGCTGCGGTTGACCAGGTTGCCCCAACCCGCTACCAGCTCGTCATTGTTGCGGCGCAGGAACTCCGCCCAGGTGAAGTCGGTGTCCTGGGTCTCCGGTCCGGCGACCGCGATGAAGTACCGCAATGCGTCGGCGTCGTACCGGGCGAGGAAGTCGCGCACGTAGATGACGACCTGGCGGGACGAGGAGAACTTGCGACCCTCCATCGTCAGGAACTCGCTGGACACCACCTCGGTCGGCAGGTTCAGCACGCCGAGCGAACCTGGTGTGCCGCCGCGGTCGCCGAGCCCGGAGTAGCCGAGCAACAGCGAAGGCCAGATCACCGAGTGGAAGACGATGTTGTCCTTGCCCATGAAGTAGTAGGCCCGCGCGTCCGAGTCCGTCCACCAGCTGTGCCAGGCGGAAGGATCACCCGACCGGCGTGCCCACTCGATCGAGGCGGACAGGTAGCCGATCACCGCGTCGAACCACACGTAGATCCGCTTGTCGTCACGGTCGCGCCAGCCGTCGAGCGGGATCGGTACCCCCCACTCCAGGTCCCGGGTGATCGCCCGCGGCTGCAGGTCGTCGAGCAGGTTGCGGGAGAACCGCAAGACGTTGGGCCGCCAGCCGTCCCGGGTGTCCATCCACTTGGCCAGCGCCTCGGCAAAGGCTGGCAGGTCGAGGAAGAAGTGCTCGGTCTCAACGAACGACGGGGTCTCGCCGTTGATCTTGGATCGCGGGTCGATCAGATCGACGGGATCGAGCTGGTTGCCACAGTTGTCGCACTGGTCACCGCGCGCGCCGTCGTACCCGCAGATCGGGCACGTGCCCTCGATGTACCGGTCGGGCAGCGTGCGGCCGGTCGAGGGAGAGATCGCGCCGAGCGTGGTCTTCGCGGTGATGTAGCCGTTGTGGTACAGCTGGGCGAACAGCTCCTGGACCACCTCGTAGTGGTTGCCGGTCGTGGTCCGGGTGAACAGGTCGTACGACAGTCCGAGGCCGTGCAGGTCCTCCACGATCACCCGGTTGTACCGGTCCGCCAGTGCCCGCGGGCTCAGGCCCTCCTTGTCCGCCTGCACCTGGATCGGCGTCCCGTGCTCGTCGGTCCCGGACACCATGAGCACGTCGTGGCCGGCCATCCGCATGTACCGGCTGAACACGTCGGAGGGGACCCCGAAGCCGGAGACATGGCCGATGTGGCGCGGGCCGTTGGCATACGGCCAGGCGACCGCGGCAAGGACGTGACTCATATACGAGAGCCTACCGACCCGGCGTGGCGACGAGCGGCCAGCCAACCAACCGTTGTCCAATGAAGACTGTGACCACACCGAATGGTGGCGACGACACCGACACGGGGCCGACCGGGCCGTGGGCGAAGCCGTTGACCACAGCCGGTTCGGACCCGGCGCCAGAGCCCAACCTGCCGTCCGACGTGGTCCGCGCCCGCGATCTCACCCCGGTGGGTCTACCACCCAAGCCGCCCGTCCCGGTCAAGACGCCGCGGATACTCGTCCCGCTCATGCCGCCGCCGACCGCACCCCCGCCGGTGCAGCATCAGGCAGTCGAGCTGGCACGCCCGATCGTGACGGCGTTCGACGCGAACTGGCACTCGAAGGCGCCCATCCGGGTGCACCCGCCGGACGCGCGGCGACGCAAGGAGCCGCGCCAAGCCGGGTTCGCGCTGAGCATGCTGGTCTTGCTGTCCCTGCTGGCGACGTTCTTCGCGTGGGTCACCGCCGAGCCGATGTGGCTGGCGTTCGGGCACGCCGACCGCGGCACGGCGACGATCACCAACTGCACGGGTACCGGCGTGAGCCAGCGTTGTGTCGGGGCGTTCACCGCCTCCGACGGCGCGTTCACCGTCGACCGGGTCGCGATGCTGGGCGTCGCCGAGGACGAGCGGCACGCGGGTTCGGCCGTCACCGCCCGGATGGTGGCCGCGCACCGGTGCGGTGATACGCGGGTCAGCTGCCGGGCGTATGCGGCCAGCCATCCCGGCCTGCACCTGCGCTGGATCACCGGGCTGCTGCTCATCGTCCTCTGCGGCCTCGGCATCGCCTGGGCTACCGGCGCGTTCCGGCTCGAGCGGGGGCGCATGGCGGCGGTCGTCGCCAGCGTCGGCGGCCCGCTACTGCTCGCGTTCGGCTTCCTCGTCGCCGCCTGGTGACACCACGACGCCGTACACCTCCCGCTTCCGAAGGCCGAAGTCCCGGGCAACAGCCGCGATCGCATCGCGTCGACTCGTACCCCCGGCTTCCATCTCGGCGACCGCGGCCCGCAACCGCGCGTCGGCCGGGCGTGGCACGGACGTTGCGGGCGCGCCCGCGACCACCAGCGTGATCTCGCCGCGCACCGGGCCGGCCACGGCCCACGCCGCGAGGCTACCCAGCGGCTCGCGGCGCACCTCTTCGTAGGTCTTGGTGAGCTCGCGGCAGACGGCCGCCGGGCGGTCGTCGCCGAACGCCACGGCGAGGTCGGCCAGGGCCGCGGCCAGCCGGTGCGGCGCCTCGAAGAACACGAGCGTGCGCGGCTCCGCGGCGAGCGCGGCCAGGCGGGCGCGGCGCTGCGCGGACGCGCGCGGCAGGAAGCCCTCGAAGCAAAAGCGGTCGGCCGGCAGACCCGACAGCGCGAGCGCCGTCGTGACCGCGCTCGGCCCGGGGGCCGCGGTGACCGCCGCGCCCGCGTCCAGTGCCGCGCGCACGAGCCGGTAGCCCGGGTCGGACACGCTGGGCATCCCGCCGTCGGTCACGAGCGCCACGCATGCGCCGTCGCGCATGGCCTCGACGAGTTCGGGGGTACGCCGTTCCTCGTTGCCTTCGAAGTACGACACGACCTTGCCCGAGATGGCGATGCCCAGGTCACGGGCCAACCGGGCGAGGCGGCGGGTGTCCTCGGCGGCGATCACGTCGGCCGCGGCGAGGGTCTCGCGCAGACGGTCGGACGCGTCGGCGACGTTGCCGAGCGGCGCGCCGACCAACACTAGTCTTCCTAAGTCGGACATATCTCCTATCGCCGTCACCCTGACCGCCGAAGTTAATGTTCGCAGCCTACGATCGCGAGGTGACCGCGGCGGTGACCATCTCGAATGAAGCGCCGGCTGCCCCTTCCGAGGGGGTGCCGGAGGTCGTCCGGCGCAGGCTCGCGCCCTTCGATGCCCGGCTCGACCGGCACTCGTGGCTCGCCGCCGGGTTCGTCACGCTGATCGCGGCGCTCGTGCGACTGTACAACTTGGACTTTCCACCGGGAAAGATCTTCGACGAAACGTACTACGCGACCGAGGCGCAGGGTCTGCTCCAGCACGGCATCGAGTGGGACTTCGACAACAACGTCCCCAAATACGTCGTGCACCCGCCGTTCGGCAAGTGGTGTATCGCGCTGGGCGAGTGGCTCTTCGGATACGACGAATTCGGCTGGCGGATCAGCGCGGCGGTCGCCGGAATCATCTCGGTACTGATGATCGTCCGCATCGCCCGACGGATGTTCGCGTCGACCGTGCTGGGCTGCGCGGCCGGGCTGTTGATGGCGTTCGACGGCATGCACTTCGTGATGTCCCGTACCGCGCTGCTCGACATCTTCCTCATGTTGTTTCTGCTGGCCACGTTCGGCTGCCTGGTGCTCGACCGCGACGCGCGGCGGCGGCGCTGGCTGCGCTTCATCGCCTCCGGTGGCGACCCGACGCGCGCCGGGCCGGGCTCACGGCCACGGTTGAACATGCGGTCCTGGCGATCCTGGCGGGAGAGCACGCCATGGTGGCGGCTCGCGGCGGGCGTCATGTTCGGCTGCGCGCTGGGCGTCAAGTGGAGCGCGATGTTCTTCCTGCCCGTCATCGTCACGCTCGTCGTGCTGTGGGAGATCGGTGCCCGGCGGTCGGCCGGCGTTCGGCGACCGGGGCGCGACACGTTCCTGGACGAGTTCGGCTGGCTGGTACTCGCCGTGGTGCTCGCCGGGGTGACCTACTTCGCGACGTGGACCGGCTGGTTCCTGTCCGACGACGGCCACGGCCGACACCGCCTCCTGGCGGAGGGTCGCCACGAGTACCCCATCATCGGTCCACTGTGGAACCTCGTGAAGTACCACCAGGAGGCGTTCGCGTTCCACCAGGGTCTCGCGGCGCCGCACACGTACCAGTCGTGGCCCTGGCAATGGCTGCTGCTCGGCCGGCCGGTGGCCTTCTACTGGTCGCCCGCAGGACCGTGCGGATCCACCAGCTGCGCCGGCGAGGTGGTACTGCTCGGCACGCCGGTGCTGTGGTGGTCCTTCGTGGTCGCGCTACCGCTTCTCGTTTGGTTCGGCGTCGCCCGCCGGGACTGGCGCGCGCTGGCCATCGGGCTGGCGCTCGCGGCGAACTACCTACCGTGGTTCTACTACGCGTACTACCAGCGCACGATGTTCTACTTCTACGCGCTGCCGGCCGAGCCGTTCTTCATCCTCGCGGTCGTGTTCGTGTTGGGCGCCATCATGACCCCGCGACCAGGTACGCCGCCCAGTCTCGCCACGGCCGACCGGCGCACCGTGGGCGCGGTGGTCGCCGGTGGGTTCGTGCTGCTCGTCGCGCTGTGTTTTGCCTGGTTCTATCCGATCTACAGTGGACAGTCCATTCCGTACACCGAATGGGCCTCCCGCATGTGGCTGAGCTCCTGGATCTAGCTTCCGGTCCTCTCTTCGTTAGAGGACCTGGTGGCCGTACATCTCGCCTAGCGGGTCGGCGATCAGCTCCACGCGAGCCCCGTCCGGGTCGGTGAAGTAGATCGACGTACCGCTCTCGTGCAGGTACGACACCCCAGCATCGTCCAGCTTGCCCTTGAGGTACTCCCACTTCTCTGGCTCGACCGAGATGGCCAGGTGGTGCAGCCCGCCGAGCACCTCGGCGTACGGCCCGAGGTCGAGCCCCGGGAAGTCGAAGAACGCGATCAGGTTGCCGTGACCGAGGTCGAAGAAGAAGTGGTTCGAGCCTTTGTAGTCCCGGTTCTCGAAGATGTCGGTCAGCGGGAACTCCAGCAGCCCCTGGTAGAACTGGACCGTACGCTCCACATTGGAGCTGAGCAGGGCGACGTGGTGCACACCGCGAGCAGTGCTGGCCGGCCGGTCGTCGGCCGGCCGCAGGTACTGCTCGCGGATGCGCGCCCGCTCCGCCTCGATGGCTTCGAGATCGATCATCTGGAACCTCCCCGGGGACTCAGATGCGGAAGAACAGGTTCAGGTACCGGTCGGCCGCCGCCACGTCGCCACAGATCGTGCCGGAGTTGCTCCGGCCGAAGGCGGTCAGCACGAAGCTGCCGGGGTCGAACTCGATGACGGCGGGCAGGTCGTCGACGGCACTCGCCTCGTATGCGATTCCTTCCGGACCGGCGGTCACCCGCCACTCGCCGGCGTTGCGACCGGACACCCGGATGCCGACCTCGCACGGCTCGGCGTCGGCCGGTACGTCCGCGGTCGCCTGCCAGAGGATGAACATGAACGGCACGAGCAGGTCGGCGGCGTCCGCATGCAGACCGTGGGCGCGGCCGGTACCTTGCCGGATGTCCCACGAGTGGACGCCGTAGTCCATCAGCTGGAAGGTCGGGTAGAAGAACGCCGGCAGCGGCCCCATGTACTTGTGTGGCACGGTCAGCCCGCCCCACTCGTCCGGGCCGAGCGCATCGCACATGTCCATGAGCTTGGTGAAGTCCGCGCGCAGCCGGTCGAGTGCCTCGGTCTGCGACAGTGCGCGGTGCCCCTTCGCGCCCTCGTCCAGCCGCTGCTGCATCACGCGGACCCCGAGCGCGTCCGGAGCGGTCGGCCCGCCCCGGGCGGCGTCGAACCCGACGAAGTAGCTCTCGGTCACGTCGATGAGGTGACCGACGATGTCCCGTACCTCCCACTCCGGGCACGCGGTCGATGCCTCCCACGCGCCGGGCTCCCCGGCCAGCGCGAAGAACCGCTCCGCCTCCCGCCTGACCACCCGCAGCAGGTTGTCCTTCCCCTCGTACGCCATAGCGTTCCACTCAGTCACTGCAAGCTCCCAAGATCGTGGTTCCGCCCAAGACATCCACAAAATACACCCATGGTCAATATTTGAAGCCGCAACAACTTTCCCCCACGACCGACCCCGTTGATCATGAAGTTAGTTTCGGGTTCGACGGCGTGTCGTCGCACCAACTTCATGATCAACGCAGGGGGGTGCTGCCGGTAAGGACCGCCGTCACACCGGCCAGCCACGGAGCGCACTGGTCGGGTTCGGCGAGGAAGAGGTCCAGCTCAGCCGGGAACAGCCAGCGAACGGCGGCCACCTCGGCGGGGTCGGGGGACATCGGCAGGTCCGGCGGTACCCGGCCGAGCAGCACGTGGTCGTACTCATGCTCCACCCGCCCGGTGGCGGGGTCGTCGGCGCGGTAGACGTAAACGCCGATTTCGGTCAACGGCACCCCGGCGACGCCCAACTCCTCGCCGAGGCGACGGGTCGCCGCGGCGCTCACCGGCTCGCCCGGCGCCGGGTGCCCGCAGCAGGCGTTCGCCCAGCGCAGCGGGAACCTCGTCTTGACCGCCGCCCGCTGCTGCAGCAGCACGCGACCGGCCGGGTCGACGAGGTGTACGGAGAACGCGCGGTGCAACTGGCCCGGCGCGTCATGCGCCTCCTCCACAGTGGAGGAACCAGTCACCCGGCCGGTGGTGTCGACCAGCTCGACGAGGCTCACGGTGGCCAGAATATTCTCCCGTGGTGGACCGGAGGCTGGCGGAGGCGTACGACCGGTGCCGGGGGCTGCACCGCCGGCACGGCCGTACCTACTACCTGGCCACCATGCTGCTGCCGCCGGCCAAGCGCCGGCACGTGCACGCGCTCTACGGGTTCGCCCGGTACGCCGACGAGATCGTCGACGAGACCGGTCCCACCATGCCGGCCGAGCGCGAGCGGCGGCTGGGCGAGCTGCGCGCCGGGCTCGACGGCGGGCCGGTGGACCACCCCATCCTGCCGGCCGTACGGCACACCATCGAGGTCTGCCGGCTCGACCGAAGGGACTTCATCGCGTTCCTGGACAGCATGGCGATGGACCTCACGGTCACGTCGTACCCGACGTACGAGGACCTGCTGTCCTATATGGACGGTTCGGCGGCGGCCATCGGTACGATGATGCTGCCGATCCTGGGCGCCCGCGACCCGGCCGCCGCCCGCGAGCCCGCACGGCAGCTCGGGTTCGCGTTCCAGCTGACCAACTTCATCCGCGATGTAGCCGAAGACCTGGCCCGCGGGCGGATCTACCTGCCGCTGGCCGACCTCGCCCGATTCGGACTGTCTACTTCGGACCTGATCGAGGCAGCCGCCGCTGGTCGCGCGGGCGGCCAGATCAGGGCATTGATCGGGTACGAGATAGCGCGTGCCCGTGAGCACTACGCCGCGGCGGCTCCGGGTATCCCGATGCTGTCGACCGGTGCACGGGCGTGCATCCGGACCGCCTACCACCTCTACGGCGGGATCCTCGACGAGGTCGAGCGCTCCGGCTGCGACGTGTTCGCCGGCCGGGCAGCGGTACCGCGACACC
Organism: Micromonosporaceae bacterium; assembly: GCA_035650075.1. Lineage (GTDB taxonomy): Bacteria > Actinomycetota > Actinomycetes > Mycobacteriales > Micromonosporaceae > DASSUC01. Next base: position 16,643 of record DASRII010000596.1, read on the forward strand.
GGCGCGTCTCGGTCGCCGTGCGCTGCCTGCTGGGCGCGAAGATCTAGTCCACGAGGCCGCACTCGTACCCGAGGATCACCGCGTGGACCCGGTCCCGGAGGTCCAGCTTGGCGAGGATCCGTCCAATGTGGGTACTGACCGTGCTGCCGGACACGTGCAGCTCGTCCGCGATCTCGGCGTTGGACCGACCCTGGGCGATCAGCGTGAGCACCTCGCGTTCCCGCGCGGTCAGAACCGCGAGCCGATCGGCCGAGTGCTGTGGACGCCGGACGAAGTGTGCGATGAGCCGACGGGTGACACTCGGGGCGGTTACCGCCTCGCCCGCGGCGACGGTACGCACGGCGGCCATCAGGTCGGCGGCGAGCGCGTCCTTGAGCAGGAACCCGTTGGCACCGGCGCGCAGTGCGGCGTACACGTACTCGTCGAGATCGAACGTCGTGAGGATCAATATGCGCGACACGCTGGCGGCGCCGGACATCGCACGGATCCTTCGCGTCGCCTCGATGCCGTCGGTGCCGGGCATCCGGACGTCCATCAGCACGACGTCGGGTTGGGTCCGGCGGACCACTCGACCGCGGTGGCACCGTCCGGTGCTTCGCCGACGACCTCGATGTCCTCGGTCTCGTCGAAGATGACCCGGAACGCGGTACGCATCAGGGCCTGGTCGTCCACGAGCACGACGCGGATCGTCATTGCTCGCCGACCGGAAGACGCGCCCGGACCAGGAATCCGCGGTCCGGACCTGGTCCGACGGCCAGCTCCCCGGAGAGCAGACCGACCCGCTCGGCGATGCCGCGAAGGCCGTTGCCGTGCTGGATCGCGCGGTTCACCGGCTGCCCCGCGCCGTCGTCGACGACCTCGATGTCGACGTGCTCCGAACACCGGGCAATGGACACTGTGGACTGTGCGCCGGGTCCGACGTGCTCGAGTGTGTTGGTGAGCGCCTCCTGCACGATCCGGTACGCGGACAGATCCACCGCGGCTGGCAGCTCGCCGATGTCCCCGTCGAGGTTCAGCCGCACCTCGAGACCGGCGGCGCGCAGCCGGTCGACGAGTGCCGGCACGGCGGCCAAGCCTGGCTGAGGTGCCAAACTGTCGTCCGGCCCGAGTGCGCCGAGCACCCGGCGCATCTCGGCCAATGAGGCCCGGCCGACGGTGACCACCTCCCGCATCGCCTGCGTCGTACGCTCCGGACGCCGTTGCTGCGCGGCCAAACCGGCCTGGGCTTGCGCGACCATTACCGACAGGCTGTGGGCCACCACGTCATGCAGCTCCCGCGCGATCCGGGCCCGTTCGGTCGCGGCGGCCAGCGCGGCGCGGGCGGCCGCCTCCTCGAGGGCTCGCGAATGTGCGCGGTGACTGCGGATCCCGTCGCCGACCGCGAACACGATCGCGACCGCGATCAGAGCCGCCGGTACGTTCGGAGCGGGTCGCGACAAACCCGTCTCGTCCCGGTTCACCACGACCTGCGCGACCGCGGTGATGCCGGCGCCGAGCAGGACGGCGATGCAGGCCGCCGCGGCGCGCCACTGCGAGCGGGCCTGACTGACCACTGTCAGCAGGATGATCGGCACCGCCAGGTCGATCGGCGACAGGGTGATCGTCGGGGTGTGCAGCTGCACGTAGAAGTAGTCGGGCGCCATGCGGAACGGGTACAGGTCCAGGTAGTGTCCGGCCGCGCCGGCGAAAGCCAACACCAACGCCAGCACCGGCCAACGGCGTTGGACGAGCAGCGCCGCGATGAGCAACGCCGAGAAAGCCCACCAGAGGTACACCGCTTTGTACATCGGGACTTCGTCGAAGCCGGCCGCGCGCGCCAGCTCCGCGATGTTGTATTTGTCCGCGCCCGGCGGAAAAGATACGGGACCGCCGGTCATCGCCCTACGCAGTACCGGTTCCGCGCCGACCGGGTCGAGGGCCGGCAACGAAACCCGCGTCAGGACCGCCGCCACGGCCGCGTCGAGCAGGTGAATCCACCGCGTGGCGAGAAGGCGGCGCAGGCCGGCGGGGAACACGGATCCATCGTAGGAGCCGCCGTAGGGGCGGACATCGGAGCGCGGTACTACATCGCGGCGCGAAAGACGGCAGTACGGTCGGACGACGCGGCCGCGCGGCGGCGCCACGGTATAGGCCATGAGAAAGCTATTGCTCGCGCTCGCGGCACTGCCGTTTCTCGCGGCGTGCGGCGACGGCGGCTCGCCCGGTGCGGCACCGTCCGCAGACGCCCGCGCGCAACTGCGGGCGACAACCAATGAACTGGTCCAATGTGTCCGGTCCAACGGGGCGCCCGACCTGCCGGACCCCGTCTTCGACGAGCAGGGTCTGCCGCAGTTTCCGGAGAACACGGATCCGGGCAACAACCCGAAGGTGCAGGCGGCCATAGAAGGCCCGTGCCGGCCGATCGCGGAACGGCTGGACGCGATGATCGGCGAGGCGCAGGGCGACCGGCAGGAGGAGCAGCGGCCGATCATGTCCGCCGAGGATCAGGCGAAGCTGCGCCAGTATGCCCAGTGCATGCGCGACAACGGAATGCCGGACTGGCCCGACGCCGATCCCACCGGCCGCTTCCTCTTGCCCAGCTCGTACCCGGAGGGACTCGGCAAGGGAGACCGCCCCATGGACCGCACGTTCCTCGCCGCACTCGCCGCGTGTGAGCCACTCTCGGTCGAAGGAACGTCGTTCGGATGAGCGGCGTGAGACACGGTCTGGCACGGCGGATCGGCGGTACCGCGGCAGTAGTCGTATCGGTCTTCGCGGTGGCCGCGATCGGCTGGGCCGCGCTGGGTCGGCCGCGAGCGGCGAACCCGGTGCCGCAGGTGTCGATCGGCACGGCCCCGGTGACCCGAGGCACGGTCACCGAACGGCTGCAGCTCGCCGGCGTACTCGGGTTCGACGGCCGCTACCCGATAGCGCACCAGGGCGCGCCGGGCATCGTCACCTCGGTGCCGCAACCAGGTGCGGTGGTGGGCCGGGGCGGCGTGCTCTACGCGGTCGCGAACAGTCCGACACGGCTGCTGTTCGGAGCCGTGCCGGCGTACCGCGACCTCGCGGCCGGCATTCCCGACGGCCCGGATGTCCAGCAGCTCGAGGAGAATCTCGCGGCCCTGCGGTTGGCGCCGGGACCGGTCGACCGGCGGTTCACCTCGGCGACCGCCGTGGCCGTCCGGCGGTGGCAGGCGGCATGGGGATTGCCGGCCGCGCAGCGCACCGGAGCGTTGCCGTTGGGCACGGTGGCGTTCGCGCCCGTGGCACTGCGCGTCGAGCAGGTACAGGCCGTCGTCGGCGTGGCGATCGGATCGAACGAGCCGGTGCTGTCGGCGACGTCGACGAACCGGGTCGTCATCGCTGCGCTGCCGACCGACCGGCAGGACCTGGTGCGGACGGGGGACCGGGTACAGGTGTCGATCAGCGGTGCGCGGGTCATGGCGTCCGGCACGGTGCTGCGGATCGGCAGTGTCGCCGCCGCGCCGGGTGATGGCTCCACCGACGAGGCGAACGTCGAGGTGACCGTCCGGGTCGACCCGCCACCAGACCGCGGGGACCTGGATCGGGCTCCGGCGCAGGTGTACGTCACGACCGCCACCCGGAACAACGTGCTTCTCGTTCCGGTCGTGGCACTCCTGCCTCGTCCGGGCGGGGGGTATCAGGTGCGGCTGGCGTCCGGCGGGTACGTGCAGGTGCAGCCGGGACTCTTCGACAGCGGCAACGGCACGGTCGAGGTGGCCGGCTCGCTGACCGAGGGGCAAATCGTACAGGTGCCGATCCCATGATGCTGAAGTCGCGGCTCCGGTTGGGCGACCTGATTCCGGTCGGTACCGCCGGTCTGCGTACGCGTCGTGTCCGCGCCGCCCTGTCCGTGGTGGGTATCGGTATCGGCATCGCGGCTCTCGTCGCCGTACTGGGCGTCACCAGATCGAGCCAAGCCGACCTACTCGCTCGCATCGACGCGTTGGGCACGAACCTGCTCACCGTAAACGCCGGGCAGGTCAACGACGTCGAGACACCGTTGTCCGGTACGGCGACCGCCACGATCGCCCGCGTCGACGGCGTGCTGTCAGCGGCCGCCACCGCGCAGCTCGCCGACGTACACCCGTACCGCTCGGACCGGATCGAGCCGAACCGCCACGGCGGCCTGGCCGTCCGCGCCACCGACGTGACACTGCTGTCCACACTGGACGGACAGCTCGTGAACGGCACATTCCTCAACGAGGCCACGAGCCGGTACCCCACCACGGTCCTCGGTCACACGGCGGCGCAACAGCTGGGAATCACCGATCTGACCGGCGGTCCGCGGGTGTGGCTCGGCGGCTACTGGTACTCAGTCATCGGTACGCTGGCTCCCCTCGAGCTGGCACCCGAACTGGATCACGCCGCGCTCATCGGGCTCCCGATCGCGGCCCAACACTTCCGGTACGACGGGCATCCCACAAAGATCTACGTGCGGGCCGGTACCGAGCACACGCTCGACGTGGCCCGCCTGCTGGCGCGCGCCACCAACCCGCGCAATCCCACGCAGGTACACGTCGTCCGGCCTTCCGACGCGCTGTCGGCGCGACTGGCAGTGGCCGACTCCACCACGAACCTGTTCCTGGGCCTCGGAGTCGTCGCGTTGCTCGTCGGCGGTATCGGCATCGCCAACGTGATGGTCGTGTCGGTGCTCGAACGGCGTACCGAGATCGGGCTCCGCCGAGCGCTCGGCGCCGCCCGACCGCACATCACGGCGCAGTTTCTCCTCGAGTCGGTACTGCTCGGCCTGCTCGGTGGTGCGGCCGGTGTGCTGCTCGGTGCCGCGGTGACGTTCACGCTCGCGTACCGGAACGGCTGGCAGCCGCTGATCCCGGCCGGCGCGGTCGGTATCGGCTTGGCGGCCGCGGTGGGCGTGGGAGCGCTGGCCGGACTCTATCCCGCCGTCCGAGCCGCCCGACTCTCCCCGACCGACGCCTTGCGAACCGCCTGACGGGGCTATGGGAGGGTGTTGAGGAACGGGCGCACGGTACGGGAGAAGTTGTAGCCGTTGGCAGCGTCCCAGTTGATGGACCACGTCATCGCGCCACGGATGGCCGGGTACGTCCGAGGCGGGCGGAACGTACCGCAGTTCGTACCGCGGGCAAGGCAGTTCAACGCATTGTTCACAGTGGACGGTGCGACGATGCCACCGCCGGCGGCGCCCGGTCCGGCCGGCAGCCCGAGCGCCACCTGGTCGGGCCGCAGCCCGTTCTCCAGCTGGATGCAGGCCAGCGCGGTCAGGAAGTTGATGGTGCCTTGGGAGTACGCGAACATCTGGTCGCACCCGAGCATCGAACCGGAGTTGTAGTACTGGGTGTGTACCACCGTGAGGATGTCCCGGATGTTGAGCGCCAGCGCGAAGTACGACCCCTGTGGCGACTGCATGTCGATGGTCTGTGGAGCCATCGTGATGATGAGGTTGGCCCCGGCGCGCTGCCGGAGCTGGCGCAACGCCTGACCCATGAACGTGGGGTTGAGCCCGTTCTCCAGGTCGATGTCGACGCCGTCGAAGCCGAACGTCTGCATGAGACCGAAGACGGTGTTGCTGAAGTTCGTCGCGGACGCGCTGTCGTTGACCGTCACCCGGCCCAGCTCGCCACCGACCGAGAGGACGACCCGCTTGCCGCGGGAGTGCAGGGTGGCGATGTCCGCGGTGATGTTCGCGTTGGTATATCCGCCGAGCGCCGTGGACAGCGCGGGGTCCACAGTGAACGTGACGGCTCCGGGAGTACCGGTCGCTTCGGCGAAGGCGACCGCGATGAGGTCGAAGTCGGACGGCACATCCCGCAGTCGCAACTCCACGGCCGCGTTGACGAAGTTGTGCCAGTACCCGGTCAGGAAGTGGCGCGGAAGCTGCCCGGTCGGCGGCTGGGTGGTCGGCGGTGGCGACGAGGGCGGTGGCGCAGATGATGGCGGCGGCGCTGAGGACGGCGGCGGCGCTGAGGACGGCGGCGCCGAAGTCGGCGGCGGTGGCGGTGTGCCGGGTCCGGACAGCGAGAGGTCGTCAGCGTGGAACGTCGGCTGTGCGTACCAGCCGTGGATGTACACGGTCGCGCTGGTGACGCCCGCGCCCGTTGTGAACGTGAGGGTCAGTGCGGCGTACGCGCCACCGGTGCCCGGTGTCCACGTGCTGGATCCGCCGTTCACGCCGATGAAGACGTACGAGCCGCGAACGAAAGCGGTGTACGTGTATGCCGTATTCGGTTGCACGCTCACTGATTGCTGGCACTTGGCGATGGTCGAGCTGGTCGGTACGCCGGCCAGGGCGTAGGTGCCGGTCCTGGCTTGGCCGGTAACCACGCTCGCACCGCTCTCGCAGGACCAGCCGGACAGGTTGCCGCTCTCGAACCCCGGATTGACGAGCAGGTTCGTAGCGGCGAACGCCAGCGGTACGGCGACCGTCAGCGCACCGATCGTGGCGACTGTCGCGATGCTCGCGGCCAAGGCGCGTCGGGAGAGCGGCATTCGTACCTCCCCATCCATCGATGATGGTGGAGATACGTTAGGCCCTCCCGCGCACTACTGTCAAGAGTCCTAACAGTTGGCCGGCCGACTGTCCACTACGGACGATGTCAGGCCGATACGAAGGTGTGCACCGGGTAGAGGGCCGCCACCACGGCGGCCCCCGATCCTGGGCCATGCCCGGCTACCTGCCACCCGAACCGGGCTGGGAAAGAGGTGACCCGCGCACCCGGCACCGGCCGAACAACTCGAGTTCGAGCGGGACATCGTGCGGGAGTGCTACCGCCGGCTGCTGGCCGGGGAGGGACTGTCCACAGTGACCCGTGACCTGCGCGAGCGGGGTGTGTGCGGGCTGGAGGGTGGCGCGTTTTCCCGGTCGTCGTTGGCGCGGATGCTGCGCCGTCCCGCCCTTGCCGGGTTGGTGGAGCACCTGGGCGAGGTCATGGGCGAGCTGGCCGGGGTGGAGCTGGTGGTGACGCGGGAGCAGTGGCAGCGGCTGTGTGCCCTGCTCGACGGGCGCAAGCTGGGCCGGCCCAACGGCTGGCAGCACCTGCTGTCCGGAGTGATGTAGCCGATGCACCGGTTCGCACCCCGGCTGCCGGCCAGCACGCCCCGGGCGTCGACCTGGGCACCGAAGCGCACCACATGCACCGGTTGCGCGTCCGGGTCGACGTCGATGCCGTCTAGGGCCTCCTGCCATGTGATCAGCGGCTCACCGCTGACCGGATCCACCCACGCCGATGTCGGATAGTCGAAGCGCGGCAACCGATCCAGGGTGTACACGGGTTCGGTGCAGGCGGGCCACCACACCTGGTGATAGGTCGCGGCCGCCACCTTCCGGATCAGCTCACGGGCCAGTGTGCCGCGCACGGCGAAGTGGGCATGCGGGGCCATCCGCCGCGCCGGTATGTGTCGTGATTGGCCAGGCAGGAAGTACGGGTGAGTGCGTCGAACGCCGTCCACGGCGCCGGCTGCCCGCGCAGCCCGAAGCCGTTGGTGCTGGTCCACAGCACCGCCGCGACCCCGATGCCATTGACAACCACCACCGCGGCGACGGCGCACAGGTATGCCACCGCCCGACGCGGGTCACGCCATCGACCCCGGCCGTACCACACGGTCAGCACTCCCAAGGCGGCCAGCCCGGCCGCCGTCCAGCCGATGTACCAGAACGGGAACCGCAGCCGGTACCACGGCATGAACAGCACCTATGTCACCGCGAACGGCGCCAGCACGACGACGACGGCACCGGCATCCGGCCGGGCGGACAGTACCCACAGCACCGCCCCGACCGTGCCCGCGGTCATCAACGCGACCAGTGCCGCAAGGCCGGCCACGTCCTCGAGCCGGGCCTCGCCGAACAACGTGAACAACCCGATCCCGCCGGCCAACACGCCGGCCCCCGCAGCCGACCACGACCGCGACCAGTGCGGCCCCGATGACCATCCGGTATCCGTGGCGCCCCGTTCATCCACGCCGGTCACGGTAGCGGCGACCCGCCAGTTCTCGTTCTCGGGTCGAGCGCCACAGGAAGCGACCGCCGCAACACACCTGACTCGAGCAGGCGAAATGCTGGTTATCGAACGTGTGTTCGAGTAGACTTCGGATCGTGGAACGGCGCAGACACCTGTAGAACTCGCGCTGGGGGCAGACTCGGCCGTCGTGACATCCTGATCTTCGAGGACGCCGGCAACTGGCTGGTGGAAGCGCGCGACGGCGGCGACGACGCCACCAGCCGCTGGTTCGAAGCATCCGACGAGGTGCGGGTGTTGGAGATCGTCACCACCTTGATGGACGACAGCGACGGCTGGCGCGAGTTGACACCGAGCACGGTCGATGATCGCCATGACGGCCAGCAGCGCTCCTCTGACAAGTCGGAACGCTGGCACGCAGTGCTCGGCGTAACGTTTGATCATGGAGCGGGAGGAGCTGGTCGCGCAGCTCGCCACCGCGGTCAGGCACCGCGACCACTGGCGGCTCGACGGCCAGGCTGCAGTCCACGAACGGCCCGGCACGACCCAGGCCGTTCGCATCGTGGTGCCGCCGCAGGAGGGCACCGCGCGCCAGCGGGTCGCCTTCCGAGCGATCATCATCCAGAGCGGCGCCGCCCGTTTCAGTCGGCCCTACCACACCGTCGCCGAAGCGATCACCTGGGCCGAGCAGGTACCGCTGGACTAGAACGTGGAAATCTACCGCTCCCGCGACAGGCGCTACTCCATCGAGCGGCACCTCGATCGGTACCTGGTCTACGACCACGAGGTCAGTGACCACGACGAGGTGTGGTCGTGTACCACCATCGACCAACTGCTGGCATGGCTGAAGCGGCAGGCACTCGCGCTGAACGACTTCGAAGAGACCTAGTCCCCACGCCCCACCTGCACTAGCTGTGTTCGATGAAAGCAACGAATAGTCCCGCGTTCAATGCCGATGGGGGGATGTCGTGGTGTCCGGTTGGTGGCTGTGGTGGCGGCGTGGATCGGGTCATGATTTTGACGCTTCCGTCCTATTTTGATCTTGTGGTGGTGGGTGTCTGTGATGGGTGCTGTCGAGGCAGTGTCGCTGGCGGATTTGATCTTCCAGTTGCGTGGAGACCTGTACCGAGCGGCCTGGCAGGGCGAGGGCAAGGATCCGAAGTTCGTCGTCGGCCCCGTGGAGCTGGAGTTGACAGTGGTGGTGGACATGTCCCGCGGTGCTGGCGCGTCTGCTGCCTTGTGGGTGGTCGACGTGTCGGCGCAAGGCAACAAGTCGGCGCAGACGACGCATCGGATCAAGCTAACGTTGCAGCCGATCGGCCCGGACGGTCAACCATCGAAGATCTCCGGGAAGGCGATGGCCGGGGAGGAAGACCCCGACTAGGCGAAGTCGAGGGCGTTTCCCGTGTCGACGTGGGATGGGTTTGCCGCTGTGGGTGTGGATGGGCATCGGGTGGCCGAGGTAGTCGCCGATCTTCCCGACGGCTGTCATAAACGCGGGTCAGGTTTTTGGCTGCGGGCCGATGTGTTGGTGACCGCCTGGCATGTGATCGCAGACGCGGATCGGGTGCGAGCGGTGTTCGAGGCAGGGTCGGAGCAGCGCCGCGTAGCCACGATGCGCTCGGTCATGCGGTTAGGTTCGTCCGATGTGGCCATAGCCTGCCTCGACGGGCTGGCGACGGACGCCAACGCGATAAGGGTCGGTGGGTTCGGTGATCGGGCCGCAGTGGTGGGTGCGGAGGTATTCGGCTTCCCCCGGTTCAAAATTCGCAACGTCGACGGCAGCGTTCCCACACCTACCGACGGAAAGGACAAGTTCCGTGAGCTGGCACAGGTGCCGGCCCAACTTGCACCGCAGGGCAATTGGCGTACCGGCCGTTGTGAGCTGACCGTCACCCCGCCGGATGCAGACCCGGATCCGGGGCGGTCGGCGTGGGAAGGCTTGTCTGGAGGCCCAGTTTTCGACCGGCAGTCCGGCGTGTTGGTAGCGGTGGTCACGGATCATCACCGTCCGGAGGGTTTATCGCGGTTGGCTGCCGCCCGCCTGGATGTCTGTCTGGCGCAGTTGACCCGCTCGCAGGCGGCGCAGGTCTTGCCGCTTCTGGGGCTGGAATCGGTGGACCGGCTGACGGTGGCGGGTGCGCAGCCGTGGGTCGGATGGAAGCAGCAGGCGCTGGCTGATCAGCTGGCCGAGATCGTCCCGGTAAACGGGCTGCAAGACCGAGATGAAGAGCTGGCGGAGCTGACCGAATTCTGCGCCGGTTCTGATTCGTATGCGTACTGGCAGGCCCCGCCGTGGGCGGGCAAGACCGCATTGGTAGCCACCTTCGCTCAACACCCGCCAGCGGGGGTCACTGTGGTGCCGTACTTCGTGACCGCCCGACAGGCAGGTGAGAACGACAGCACGGGGTTCCTCCGGGCGGTGTCGGCACAGTTGGCCGCATTGATGAGCGAAGACCTGCCAAGCGTGATCACCACGCGGGAGGTGTATCGGACGTTTCTTGCCGACCGGGCCCGGCAGGCGCACGCGGCAGGGCAGCAGCTAGTGCTGTTGGTGGATGGCTTGGACGAAGACACCGGGACCCACGCCGGTTCAGGTGTGCTGAGCATCGCTTCGCTGTTGCCACGGAAACCGCTCGCCGGGTTGAAGGTGATTGTTGCGGGGCGGCCCGACCCGAAACTGCCTGCCGACCTGCCCGCAGATCACCCGCTGCGCTCGTGCATCCCACGCCGCTTGTCGGTGTCACCGCATGCCATCGAGATCGAGCGTTCCGCCCGGCTGGAGTTGATGGATCTGCTTGCTCGCGGCGGAGTGCACCGCCACGTGGTCGGTTTGATCGCCGCCAGTGGAGGCGGTCTGACCCTAACCGATCTGGAGTACCTAACGAATCAGCCCAAGTATGTGGTCGCGGACCTGCTGGGCTCGGTATTCGGCCGCACCATTCGCGGCCGTCTCGTACCGGCAGCACACGATCCGCAGCATGTCTACCTGTTTGCCCACGACAAGCTCCGCGAACAAGCGTTGGACGTGCTCGGCGACCTCGAGCTGACCCGCTACCGGCAACAGATCCACACCTGGGCCGACGAGTATCGACGCCAGCGTTGGCCGGCGGCCACACCCAGGTACTTACTGACCGGCTACCAACGTCTGCTCGACACCACCTGCGACACTATCCGATTGGCCAAGCTCGCCGAGGACGCTGCCCGCCATGACCGCATGCTCGACCACACGGGCGGCGACGACACCGCCTACACGGAAATCCAGGCCGCACTCACCCAGCTTGCCGCCGCTGCCAACCCCGACCTACGCACCATGGTGCGCATCGCCCGGCACCGTGACGCCATCGAGCAACGCAACCAAAGTGTCCCTACGCACCTGCCCGCAGTCTGGGCCCTGTTGCGAAATATCCCCCGCGCTGAGGCACTCGCCCGGAGCATCACCGACCCGCACTCCCGGGCACAGGCGTTGGCCGGGGTGGCGCAGGCGGTCGCAGCCGTCGACCCCGACCGGGCCGAGCGGATCGCTCGCACCCTCACCGACCCGTACTCCCGGACGCAGGCATTGGCCGGGGTGGCGCAGGCAGTCGCAGCCGTCGACGCCGACCGGGCCAGGCGGATCGCCGACCACGCCGAGCAGATCGCCCGCAGCATCACCGACCCGAACTCCCGGGCGCAGGCGTTAGCCGGGGTGGCGCAGGCGGTCGCAGCCGTCGACCCCAACCGGGCCAGGCGGATCGCCGACCACGCCGAGCAGATCGCCCGCAGCATCACCAACCCGAACTTCCAGGCGCGGGCGTTGGCCAAACTGGCGCAGGCGGTCGCTGCCATCGACGCTGACCGGGCCGAGCAGATCGCCCGCACCATCACCAACCCGAACTTCCAGGCGCGGGCGTTAGCCGGGCTGGCGCAGGCGGTCGCTGCCATCGACGCCGACCGGGCGAGACGGATCGCCGACCACGCCGAGCAGATCGCCCGCAGCATCACCGACCCGAACTCCCGGGCGCAGGCGTTAGCCGGGGTGACGCGGGCGGTCGCAGCCGTCGACGTCGACCGGGCGATACGGATCGCCGACCACGCCGAGCAGATCGCCCGCACCATCACCAACCCGAACTCCCGGGCACAGGCGTTGGCCGGGGTGGCGCAGGCGATTACAGCCGTCGACGTCGACCGGGCCGAGCGGATCGCCCGCTCCATCGCCGATCCGAAGTCCCGGGCGCACGTGTTGGCCGGGGTGGCGCAGGCGATTACAGCCGTCGACGTCGACCGGGCGATACGGATCGCCGACCGGGCCGAGCAGATCGCCCGCAGCATCACCGACCCGTACGACCGGGCGCACGTGTTGGCCGGGGTGGCGCAGGCGATTACAGTCGTCGACGTCGACCGGGCGATACGGATCGCCGACCACGCCGAGCAGATCGCCCGCACCATCACCAACCCGAACTTCCAGGCACGGGCGTTGGCCAGACTGGTGCACGCGGTCGCAGCCGTCGACGCCGACCGGGCGATACGGATCGCCGACCACGCCGAGCAGATCGCCCGCACCATCACCAACCCGAACTTCCAGGAGAAGGTGTTGGCCGGGGTGGCGCAGGCGGTCGCAGCCGTCGACGCCGACCGGGCCAGGCGGATCGCCGACCGGGCCGAGCAGATCGCCCGCACCATTACCCACCCGTACTCCCGGGCGCGGGCGTTGGCCGGGGTGGCGCAGGCGGTCGCAGCCATCGACGCCGACCGGGCCGAGCAGATCGCCCGCACCATCACCGATCCCAACGTCCATTCGCAGACTCTAGTAAAGGTAGCCCTGCGCGCCGGAGAGGCATTACTACCCAGGGCGCGGCTCATTGGTGAGGCAATCCGACTGGGCGGATCCTGGAGCGCTGGGCTCGGAGCGCTGACAGCCGATGTTCTGGCCGGGATCTGCGACGACATCCTGTGTCCAAATAGCGGATCGGATTAGCATCGGGACTGCCGTCGAGTACGCGGATCACGTCAGGAATCTGCCAGGACTCCACACTACTGGGCGCACTGCCTGGGCGCACTGTCTGGTCCCACCTGATGCTTGACGTTTCCGTCCCAGGTGATGTGCTGCGTTGCCAGCTTGATCGCTGTGGTGGGCGTCGCCGCAGTGATCGCGAACTACTGGCGACAGCGACCATGATCGCGGTCGCTTCCAAGCGAACACCGCACGCTTAGCGTGGACTATTGGTGTCTGCGCATGTGGCGCCATGGGTTCGCCACCCATCACGACCGGCCCTGACCTGGGCGAATGTGTATGTGAAGAAAAAAGCACTTGACTGGTACGACGGCCAGTCGCAGGGGTGTCAACCGACGCATGTGACAGTCTCCGGTACCAGGTCAACGGGAATCACAACTTACAGTTCGCTGCATGCCCGGACACGGCGAGTTCATTGCCAACAAAGATCAACAAAGCACTGTCCAACGCTTCAGGCCGATTGTCGTTGCTCGTGTTGATATCGTGCGTTGCTCCCACACACCCGGCCACCGCGATCAACACACTGATTAACGACAGCCGTGACCTGGTGAGTGAGCGCCACGCAGAAGCATCGATGCCGCCGATCGCCAGCACGCCGCCGATCATCAGCGTCGCCGCTACTACGGTGCCCGGAGGTACGAGTCATGGCCGCTTCGTCCGCGAGCCCTCGGTCGTTGGAGAGCGCGAACCAGGTCCAATACCGAGCGGTTCTTAAGGCGCCCGCAGACCATGGCCGCAGAGAGTCCTGAGTCCACGCTTGGTCAGAATCACAGCGAGGGTAGCTACGGTAGGTAGCTGGACGAGAGCGGCCAGAACATCGATCAAGATCGTTACATCCTGAACCGTTTCAGGTCCCTCACGTCGCATGAGCGCTATGATACGTGGATCGGAACAAAATGCATCGCGACTCTTGGACCAAGAGCTCTCAAGCCATCGTCGGGCGACACCACGCTGGCGTTCTAGCTCCTCGTCCTCGGCTCCCCGAGGCTTACCGAGGAGCTCGGCGCCGAGTAGCGCTAGAAGGTCGTCATCTTCGAGGCTTAATAGTTGCTCAATTGCGTGGGCTCCAGTCACCGCCTCCAACCTTCCGTAGACTTTACTGAGTGAGGCAACGGATCAGCGGCGCGACGGACATCGTATTGGCGGACCGGTCAGCCGGAGCCAATTGAGGACCGCACTTCGGCGGCAACGCGCTCGCGAACGTCTTGGCGCAGGGAGTGGAGCTCCGGCGAAGCCGGTCGCTCAGTAATGTATCCCTGCACGTAACGGATTCCGCAGCGGTAAATATCACGAAGCCGGACAGGGGATTCGTCGTCAAAGCCTTCGACAATCACCGGGCGCACTGAGCCGTCGTTTGCGCCAGGTAGCACTTGCTCCGCCATGTTCACGACGAGTGACAGCTCAGCAAGCGCGAGCGGATGATGGAGGATCTCTCGGTCGACCTTGATCTGGGCAAGTGTCAACTTCGCGAGGCGATCGAGCGACGCATGCCCAACGCCAAAGTCATCTACCGCGAAGTTGACGCGGAGCCGTCGACCCAGAACACCGAGCCGCTCCTGAAAATACCGTATCGGGTTCGGCAACCACACCTCGTCCTTGGATGGCGCGATGGCGTCGCGCTCGGAAATTTCTAGTGTTACCTTGTGCGGCCCAAGTCCGGCTTCCTCAATAGCTGCCTCCACCGCGTCTGCGTATTCGTCCCTAAGCAGCGAGCGCACAGCGACATTGATAGATACCGGATCTGGTACACCATGCCGCCCGGTGCCCCTTGAATGAGCTTGTGCGTAGGCCAAGATTGCCTGTCTTGCGATGACTCGATCGCGTTCTACTACGAATTGATCACCCCATACATGCGCGGCCTCTAGCAAGTCCCTTGGGGCCGCGCGATCGTCCGCTTGTCGGCGGGCGAGCGCTTCCCAGCTGTGCACCCCAACCATTGCCGGATTGGTGCTCAAGGACATCACTGGTTCGAAAACCATAATGATCGACGACAAGAGCTGGCGATATATGTTGAATGCGTAATTGAACACGGCCAGTGGTAGCCGACCAAAATAGCCACGCAGGGCAGTGAGCACGCCGAGCTCGGCAAGTAGTCCATCGTGTCGCTGATCCGCCCGCCACAGAGCCCGAACCACTGTAGCCAGCGGCTCACCCATCGCTAGTAGCGCACGCGCAGGATCGAGCGCTACAACGCACACCACGCGGTTGTCTCGCTCGAAAGCGACGGGAACAGCCAACGTACGATACCGGCTCTGCTCGGAACAGATATAACCGAGATTAGCGCCCCCATCTTCGCCGACCCGTCGCGAGAGTTGAGTAAGAACTCCGGGAAGACCATCGCGCTCGAACCGCCCGCTGACGGCCGCAATGTCAAACGTGTCGCTTCCGAAGTTGACGACCGCCGCCGCTGTCGCATCCAGCGCAGATTGGACCAGGGCAACTTGAGCCGACGCGGAGTCTGCGTGTCGACCGCGGAGCGGCGGCCACTGGTTACCCCGAAAAGCGACCTGCACAAGCCGGAGCAACGGGTCGACGGCATCATCGAGAGGATTGGCGAGCGTGACGATCTCCGATGGAGGGGTCAGCGGCTCCAACACTAGGTGGACGGATTGTGTTGCTGGCCCCTTCGGGCGGGGACGAGTCAGGACGGTCGTACGTCCGAACCCATGGACGAATAGCCCCGGCTTGGGATCGAGATCTAGTGCCGCGACATACCCTGCCAGTCCTTCGAAGGTCACGGTACCGTCGGCGCCGGCCGCGGCCCCTTCAAGTCCGGCGAGGAGGTGG
>DASRII010000597.1:0-5868 GCA_035650075.1 Micromonosporaceae bacterium
CGGGTGCCGCGCCTGCGATGCGCTGACACCCGTCGCCTGTTCGCCACCCAACCCAGCAGGGAGGAACCGCTCCTGCCGGACCGGCCCGGTCACCTCTCGCCCACGGCGGCCCCACGTCCGCCGTGATTCGCCCCGACCACCACCGGTGGCGGGGCGGGAGGTGAACCCACCCATGTTCCGCGCACCACACACCCGCACGCACACGCCGGCACCGCCGCCCGACGACACGTCCTCCGGCGACC
Source organism: Micromonosporaceae bacterium (assembly GCA_035650075.1). GTDB lineage: Bacteria > Actinomycetota > Actinomycetes > Mycobacteriales > Micromonosporaceae > DASSUC01. Next base: position 243 of record DASRII010000597.1, read on the forward strand.
GGCCGCTCGGCACCCGCCGGGCCGCCCTGCGCCGCGCCGGCATCCTCGCCCTGCACGTCGTGACCGTCGTGCTGATCCTGTCGGTGCCCACCGCGGCGTTCGCCGACTCCACCGGGCCGGTGTACCTCGCGGCCAAGACGCTGCCGCAGGTCATCAACAGCCTGCAGGAGTGGATCATGGGGATCCTCGCCGCGGTGGCCACCCTGTTCCTCGTCCTGGCCGGGGTCTACTACGCCACCGCCGGCGGCGACCCGGCCCAGGTCGACAAGGCCAAGGGCGCGTTCAAGAACGCACTGATCGGCTACGGCCTGGCCGTGCTCGCCCCGGTCCTGCTCGAAGTCGTCAAGGGCATCGTCGGGGGCTGACCATGGGATGGCTCATCGACCAGATCATGGACTGGCTGGTCCACACGATCCTCAGCATCCTCGACGGGGTACTCGGCCTGATCAGCACCGCGCTGCTGAAAACCCCGGACGTCACTGGCCTACCGCAGGTGCAGGCGCTGACCGGCCGGTCGATCTGGATCGTCGACACCATCTTCGTCATCGTGTTCGTCGCCGCCGGGGCGCTGACCATGGTCGCTGGCGGCGACGAACGCTCCCGCTACACCGTCAAAGACCTGATGCCCCGCGCCATCGTCGGGTTCATCGCCGCGCACTTCTCGCAACTGCTGTGTTCCAAGCTGGTCGAGCTGGCCAATGGGCTCACCGACGCCCTCGCGGTCGACGTCAACCACGACAGCGCGCTCGGCGCGGTCAAGAACCATCTGCACGCCGCCGCGGACAAGACGGTGCCGCTGCTGTTCGCCGTCCTCGCCGCGATCATCATCGTGCTGATCATGTCGACTGCGTTCAGCATGATCGTGCGGTTCGCGGTGCTGCTGGTGCTCACCTCGATCGCGCCGGTCGCGCTGGCCTGCCACGCGTTGCCGCAGACCGACCCGGCGGCCCGGCTGTGGTGGCGTTCGTTTCTGGGCTGCGCCGCGGTTCCGACGTTGCAGGCGGTGACGTTGACAGCCGGGCATTGGATGCTGCTCGACCCGGCGCACCTGCTGCCGGTGTTCGGCCTGCCGGTCGAGCCCGGTGAGGTCATCAACCTGCTCATCGTGATCGTGCTGCTGTGGACCACCGTGCGCATCCCCGGCCTGGTCCGCCGCTACGTCACCCAGGGCGGACGCGCCCCCAACTTCCTCGGAATGGTCATCCGGGTCGTCGTCGTGCAGCAACTGACCCGCCGCGTCCCCGGCCTCGGACGGGCGGTGAGAGTGCGATGAGCCAGACCCGAGACGACACCACCAGGGCCCGAATGCCGACGGGCGCTTCATACTGCTACTCCCTGCGGCTGCTGTTTGGGTTGATGATCAGGACGTGGGCGGTCGCCAGCCTTCGGCGAGTGCCCGCCGTTGCCACGGTTCGCTGTAGTCGAGGGCAAGTTGGCGGTGGCGGAACGCGGCCACCCGGCAGCGGGCGTCACAGTACCGGCGCGTCCGGCCGGTGCCCGCTTGCCAGATGCGCGCCGAGCACCATTCGCATACGCATGCCAGCATCCTCAGACTCCTCCCCTTTCGTAACCGATTCTTGTAACGGAACTCGCGTCCGTGAAGCCGGTCGGCGGTGTCCCGCGCTCGCCAGGCCCGAACTGGCAGAGTCGTATCTGGGGCGCGGATCTGCTTGGTGGCAGACGATATCGACCCCTGACTGTCCACAGTGGTCACTGAGGTTGTGTTGGCTTGAGTCGGAACGACGCGGCGACTTTCTGCCGGTAGACGGCCTGGGTTTCTGGATCCCAGGGGATGCACCAACGTCCGCTCGGGCCGCGGCGGGCCGGTACCTGGCCGTGCTGGAGCCAGTTGTAGACCGCGTCGGCGGGGATGCCGAGTTGCGCGGCGGCTTGTTTGACGCTGACCTCGCCCTCCCGGACCGCCACGGTGCGGGGGCCGTGGATGGTGTAGGCGTCGCGGACACGGGCGACGCCGCCCTTCGTCCAGCGGTGACCGCGGCCGGTACGCAGCCCGGCGGTGTTGAGCATGCCGGCGAGTTGCTCGCTGGTGTGGGTGGCGCCATGGCAACGGATCAGCTCCAGCGCGGCGGCCGGGGTGCGGCCGGGTCCGATCCGGCCGGCGGTGATCTCGTCGGTGGCGCCGGTGTGCCAGCGCACCCCGATACGCACTTCGTCGGTGTGCTGCTCGGGCAGCAGGGTGACGTCGGCGATGAGGGTGCGCAGCAGCCGTTTGCGGTCACGGGCCTGGGTGTCGGGGTGGTGCCACAGTTTCGGCAGGTCGGTGGCGAGGGCGAGCAGGGCGTCGCGTTCGGGCAGCGGCGGCCGGGCGGCCCGGGCGGTGGCCAGTGCGGCGTCGGCGTCGGCGAGCGCAGCGAGCTTGGTTTCCCATTTGCCTTCCAGGGTGCGGGCGACCAGCCGGTTCTCCGGTTCGACGTTGCTGAAGGCGCGTTCGGCGCGGTCGGCTTCGTAGCGGGCGCGTTCGACGGCGAGTTCGGCGGCGCGGTGGCTGCGGGTGTAGCGGTCGGTCAACTCGTCAGCGGCCTTGACCGCGAGTTTGAGCTGCTGCGGGGTGACCGCATCGAGCAGCAGCGCGGCTATGGCGTCGTCGACGGTGACCGCAGCGACGGTGCGGCAGGTGGTGCTGCGGTTGACGTCGCGGTGCTGGCACAGGTAGGCCACCCGGCCGCGGTTGCCGTAGCGGGTCGTCATGCGGCCGCCGCAGATGCCGCAGAAGATGATGCCCTGGCACAGCGCCGGCCCTTCCCGCGGTGGACGGAACCCGGCCTTTGTGTGGTTGGCGGCCAGCTTGGTCTCGATGTCGCAGAACCGCTGCCACGTGATGTATCCGGGGTGGTGATCCTGGATGAGGACGGTCCACTCCGCCCGCGGGCGTTTGACCCGCGCGGCAGCGACGGTGCCGTCGGGGCGCACGGTCCGGGCGTCGTAGCTGCGCCCGTAGGCGTACGCGCCGGCGTAGACCGGGTTCTTGACCGCCTGCAGCACCCGCGAGTGGGTCAGCTTGCCCCACTTGATCTGCCCGTCCCACGCCCCGCCCCACCTGCGCTGCGGGAACAGCCGGCCGGTGTTGGCGAACGCCTTGACCACGCCCATCGCCGAGCCGGTCGCGGCGAACTCGGCGAACAGTTCTCCACCGCCTGACGGACCTGCTCGTCGGGGTCGACGACGACCTCACCGTCATCGTGGACATAGCCGACCGCCAGCGGCGAGCGCAGCTCACCGCGGTGCGCGGCGGCCAGTTTCGCCCCGTGCAGCCGGCCGGTGAGCAGATGCAACTCGGCCTCGGACATGCTGCCCTTGAGTCCGAGCAGGAGGCGGTCGTTGACGTCGGACAGGTCGTAGACGCCGTCCGCGTCGACCAGCAGCGTGTCGGTGAGCCGGGCCAACTCCAGCAGCCGGGCGAACTCCCCGGACGAACGGGCCAGCCGCGACACCTCCAGACCGAAGATCGCACCGACCTCGCCGCGACAGACCCGGGCCAGCAGCTCGGTGAACCCGTCGCGGTGGGCGCCGAAGCGGCCGGACACGCCGAGATCGGCGTCGATGGTCAGCACACCGCCCGGTGCCCAGCCCAGCTCCACCGCGGTCGCGGCCAGCCCGTACTGCCGTGTCGTGGACTCGCCGTGGATGCGGACCTGCACCACGCTGGACTGGCGCACATACACCACCGCCAGCCGGCCCCGATGCGACGCGGTGATCTTCACGCTCGGCCTCACCGGCAGCCGCCCGTGACCGCACCACCGAGGCCAGCATGTTCGCCACGGCCATCACCGCTTCGACCCGGTCCCAGCCGGCGCCCACGCCTCATCCCCGTCCGCGCCAACCGATTCCGTGTCGCCCGACCGTCCACAGCGGACATGATCATGCCTCATCCCGATCAGCGTCGCGCAGCCGGGATGCCATCGCGTCGATCAATACCCGCGCCGCCGTGAGGCCATCCACCGCGAACCGACCCGGCAACGCCTCGGGACCCCGATCGGTCCACGGCTGCGGCAGCGACATCCGCCGCTTCCCGCCGTCGATCTCACACACGAACACCAGGCCGCCCTTCATCCGGGCGGAGAACAACACCGGCAACACCTGCCCAACCAACGGGTGGAAAGGGTGCGTAACGACCAATGAATCCGAAGAAGAACTCCTACGACGAGCCTTATACAGCTCGTGTCCCTTCCGACGTCGACGCCCCCGACAAGATCCTCTACGGATTGACGTTCCGGCAACTGGCCATCCTCGCCGTCGCGGCGGTCATCTTCTACGCCGGCTGGCGCACCCTGCACACCGTCCTACCGGAACCTGTCCTGCTCGGCGCGGGCGGCATCATCGGCGCCCTCGCGGCCGGGCTGGTCGTCGGCCGCCGCGACGGGCTCCCGCTGGACGTGTGGCTGCGCCACGCGGTGGCACACAGCCGCGCCCCCAAGGCGCTGTCCACCGTCGACACGACGACCACCCACCCGGACTGGGTGCAGGCCCCGAAGGCGCGGGTCGCGCTGCCGGCGCCGTTGAAGCTGCCCGCCACCGCGATCGACGACGACGGGCAGATCACCCTCACGAACGGGCGGGCGGCGATGGTCGCGGCGACCACCGTCCACCTCGGCCTGCGCACCCCGGACGAGCAGACCGCGTTGATCGACACGTTCGGCCGGTGGCTGAACTCGCTGTCCTCACCGACGCAGATCGTGGTCTCGGCGCAGCCGGTGGATCTGGCCAGCCACGCCCGCACCCTGGCCGCGCAGGCCCACACCCAGCGCCACCCGGCGCTGGCCGACGCCTGCGCCGCCCATGCCGAGTTCCTCGACGATCTCGCCAGACGGCGGGACCCGCTGCGCCGGCAGGTCCTCGTCGTCACCCGCACCAGCGGCAGTGAACGCGGCGAGCACGCCGCCCGCCGCAAAGCCGACGACACCGCCCGCGCCCTGTCCGCACTGGGTGTCGACGTCCGCGCCCTGGACGCCCCCGCGGTCACCGCCGCTTTGGCCGCGGCGGCCGACCCGTACACCCCGCCGCGCCCCGGCGGCCGCGCCGCCCCCCACACCACCATCACCGCACCTCCGGTGAGGAGCCAGAAACCCAGCGGGAGGAACCGATGAAGTCACGTCTGCGCCGGCACCGCCCCACGGAGCCGGCCACCCACGACGCCGGCGAGCAGATCCTCGCCGGAGGCGCCGTGGAGGTCGGGCCACGGTTCCTGCGGGTGGGTGACGGGTTTTGCGCCACGCTGGCGGTGACCGGGTATCCGGCCGAGGTCGGCCCGGCGTGGCTGGAGCCGCTGCTGTCCTGGCCTGGGCGGTTGGATCTGGCGTTGCACATCGAGCCGCTGCCCGCCCCCATCGCGGCGTCGCGGCTGCGCACTCAACGCGCCCGGCTGGAATCGTCGCGGCGCGCCGACGAGGCCAAGGGCAAGCTGGCCGACCCGTATGTGGAGGCGGCCGCCGACGACGCCGCCGACCTGGCCGAGCGCCTCGCGCGTGGCGTGGCGAAGCTGTTCCGGGTCGGCCTGTACTGCACGGTGCACGCCCGAACCGAGCAGGAGCTGGTCGAGGCGTGCGCGCAGGTGAAAGCCGCCGCGGCATCGACATTGCTGGAGGTGCAGCCGGCCACCTGGCGGCAT